>DATISN010000287.1:0-8549 GCA_035581765.1 Halomonas sp. | reverse complement strand
CTGGGCTGGCGCCCGCTGACCGCACCACGGGTCCCGCGAGCCCTGGGTATCATCACCCCCACCCGCACGCCGCTATCCGCCGCCGCCAGCGCCATGCTCGAGCTGGTGCGCGAGCATGCGCCTGACGTTAAGCCGCGCTGTGGTACTGGAGGGTCGTCAAGCTGAGAAGGGCGGTGGTCAAATCGAGAAGAGGGGGCCGTCCATTGCAAAGCCGCCGGGCGCTGCGAGGCCGCCCGGCGGTAAAGGCATAGGAGGAGCGAGCAGAGGAGCAACAGCTGGCGGGCCCCGGCGCTTGGCCAGCAGTTGGGTAGTGAGCCGGCGGCGCGCTTCTTTACCGCCGCGCAAGCACGGGACTACCCATGCGCTATCGCGTTACAGGTACTGGCTATCTCGTGACAGGTATTGGCTCTTGCATCACAAGTACTGATAACGCAGCAGCCGATACTTGATGCGCTCCAGGATCACCTGGTCGATGACCGCGGCCAGTACGGCGATCACCAGGATGTTGGTCATGACCCCGGTCATGTCGGCGATCTCGCCGGAGTAGGCGAGCGACTTGCCAAGGCCGGCGCTGAAGCCGACGATCATCTCGGCCGAGATCAACGCGCGCCAGGCATTGCCGAAGGCCAGCTGGGCGCCGGTGATCAGCTCTGGGGTGACGGCCGGAAAATACACCCGCTTGAGCATTTGCGTGCGCGAGGCGCCCATCACCCGGGCGGCATCGATGTGGACCCGCTCGACGCTTTCGGTGGCGTTCATCACGCTCAACGCGGTGGGGAAGAAGGCGCCGACGGCGACCACCACGATGATCGGCATGTTGCCGAAGCCCATCAGGATTAGGAACAACGGCACCCAGGCGATCGACGGAATCGATTGCAGGATGATGATGGCGGCCTTGAGCGTGCTGCGCACCGAGTTCAGCGTGCCGCCGACCAGGCCCAACACCACGCCCGCGACCAGGGCCGCGCCGTAGCCGGCGCCCAGTCGGCCCATGCTGTTACGCAGCCCTTCATAGAACTCGCTGCTCGTGAGCTCCTGCCCCAGGCGGATCAACGCCACGTGAACGTCCGGCATCAGGAAGCTTGGCAGGAACCAGGCGGCTACCTGCCAGAATAACAAGATGAAAGCGATGGCCAGCACATAGGCACGTTTGCTGGCCACGCCGTAGGTCGAGGTACTGGACATACTTAAATCTCGCGGTCTTCCTGCCAGGTGAGATCCAACAGCGCATCGACATCGAACTCACCGTCGACCTCGAGGATGCCCTGCTCCTTCATGATGACGGCGAGTTCCTTCATGCGGTCGATGTCGGCCTCGGTCAGCTCGGCGCTGAAGTCGTTGGTGCGGATGGCCTGCTCGATCACGGTCTCGCTGTCGATGTCGCCTTGATCACGCGTCTCGATCACGGGGTCGTTCACGAAGTAGCTGGTGATGTAGGTGGCGGCCTGCTCGGGGTCGTTCTCGAGCATGTCGATCGCTTCACGCTGCGCGTCCAACGCCGACCACAGCACATCGCGGCGTTCTTCGAGGGTCTCGGCGGAGGTGATGACCACCATGCACGGGAACGGCCACACTTCACCGATCTCGTAGATTTCCTCTACCGGCGCCTGCAGCTTGGCGATGCTGGCGTAGGGCTCGAAGAGGAAGGCGGCGTCCACACGGCCACCGGCCAGCGACTGGACCGCTACCGACGGGGACACACCCATGATGTTCAGGTCATCGGGGGTCAGGCCGGCATCAGCCAGGGTCACGCCCTTGAGCACGATGTCGGCGGTGCTGCCCTGCTTCTGGGAGGCGAGGCTCTTGCCCGCGAGGTCCGATACCGTCTCGATGCCGGAGTCCTCGTGGGCGAGAAGCGCATGGTAGCCGCGCTGGGCGCCACCGACGATCTTCAGGTCGGCGCCGCGCGATGCCCAGGTGAAGGCATTGGAAAAGCCCAGCACACCGATATCGAGCTGGCCGCCGACGATGCCCTTGATCAGGTCGGTGCCGGAGGTGAATTCGATCAGCTCGGCTTCCAGGCCGTACTTCTCGTAGAGGCCCGCTTCCTGGGCCAGCATCACCTGGGCATCGTCCATGACGCGGACATAGCCGACACGCAGCTCTTCCGCGGCTAGGGCAGGGCTTGCAACGAACAGCGCAAGCAGGGGGACGACCAGCTTGCCTGACAGGGAAGAGAGCAGGGGGGCGAAGGGACGAATCATGACGTTTCTCCTTGTGCCTCTCGCTGGGTAGCGGAGGGGGTGGTATCGGTATCGATGCCCAACAGGGTGAGTACCTCGCGACGCACATCGGCGAACGCCGTGAGGTCGTGTGTCTTGGGAATGTGGCCCAGAGCGACCTCCCGCATCACCCGGGCGGGGCGCTGGCTGAACACCAGCACGCGGTCGGCGAGGTACAGCGCTTCGTCGACATCGTGCGTGACCAGCACCACCGTGGGCCGCTCCTGCTCGATGAGGTCCTTGAGCACGCTCTGCAGGGTCATGCGCGTCAGGGCGTCCAGGGCACCGAAAGGTTCATCGAGCAGCAGCACCTGGGGCCGGGCGATGAATGCGCGGGCCAGCGCGCAGCGCTGGCGCATGCCGCCAGATACCTGATGCGGGTAATACCCTTCAAAGCCCACCAGCTTGACACGCTCGAGCCAAATTGAGGCTTCCTGGCGCGCATGCTCGACGGGCTGCCCCTGAAATTCCAGGGCCAGGGCGACATTCTCAAGCAACGTCATCCAGGGGTAGAGAGCATGCTCCTGGAAAACCAGGGTGCGCTTGGGTGACGGATTCTCAATGTCCTGGCCATCTGCCTGCACCCGGCCGTGCGTGGCATGCTCCAGGCCGGCGACCATGTGCAACAGGGTCGACTTGCCGCAGCCGGAGGGGCCGACCAGCGCGACGATCTCGCCGTCGGCAATGGTATTGTCGAACCTGTCGATGACGTTCAGGTCGCCGAATGACTTGGAAACCCGCTCGAAGTGAAGCTTCATATGATTTTCCGGAACGCTTGACTATGCCAATACGGAAGGCGTTATCCCAAAAAGGATAGGCATATCCCGAGACGAAACTGCCTATCTCGAAACGGAGCTCCTTATCCTAAAATGGAATTAACATATATTCCAAAATGGAATTACAAGATGAAATGATATAATGATTTTATACAGGAGTAAAGCGTTCCAGTTCCAGTCTACGTGCCAGCCTAGCGGTCGGATCGACGGGTCAAGCTAGCGGGCAAGCCTCGCTCATGAGACGCTTCTTTCTTTTCGTTCTTTCCTTTAGCTTTTACTTGTAGCGGCCACTGACGAAAAGCGAGCCCATGTCCGACCTCTTCTGGTATCAATATCTGCTGATCGGCTTGATCTTTGCCTGGAGCGGCTTCATCAGGACGAGCCTTGGCTTTGGCGGGGCCGTGCTGGCGCTGCCCTTTCTGCTGCTGGTGATGAACGAGCCGCTGGTCTTCCTGCCGATCATCGCCGTGCATCTGCTGATATTTTCTAGTTGGATCGCCTGGAGCGGCCATCGTCAGCTTCAGCATCGCCAGCGACAGACCAGCGGCGGGGCCGTGCCCCCTGGCCAGAGCGTGCCCCCGGGTGAGAGCAACATCGATTGGGCGTACCTGTTCAAGGCGCTGAAGGTCATGATCGTACCGAAGCTGATCGGTGTGGTCGGCCTGCTGACGCTGCCCGCTAACGTCATGACCAGCATCATCTTCGTGATCGTCATCATCTATGCCATCGGCTACGTGCTGAACCGGCCGTTCAGAAGCAACAACAAGTACGTCGATTATGTCCTGCTGGGGCTTGGGGGCTATGTGAGCGGGACGTCGTTGATCGGAGCGCCGCTGATCGTGGCGGTGTTCGCCTCCCACGTGGCCAAGGCGCAACTGCGCGATACCATGTTCGTGCTGTGGTTCATCCTGGTGGTGATCAAGATGGTGTCGTTCCTGATCGCCGGGGTTGACCTGCAACTGATCCATCATCTCTGGCTGCTGCCCTGCGCCTTCGCCGGTCACCTGCTCGGCGAGCGCGCGCACCAGTACATGCTCAAGGCCGACACGGGGCTGTTCTTCCGGATGCTGGGCGTGGTGCTGATCCTCGTCAGCGTAGTGGGGCTGCTTCGACCGCCGGCGTGAGCGGTCGGAGCGTCGATCCTGCGATCTTCAGGTTTTCATTGGAACGCATCAGTATTTATGGCTAGGCTGGGTGTAAACGGTCGTATATTAAATATTAAGAAATTAGCTTTAATGTGCTTTGCACGACGCTCCCATAGCGCTCCTCTCGTTTTGTGACGCATGAACGCTGTCACATGGCGACGGCTCGTCGATTGAGTCTTCATTTTCTCGAGAGGTTTCTTAGGCATGGATGACACGCGCTCCCGCACCACCCTCCCGTTCGTTGAGCAGGCTCGGCTTGAAGAGCTCCATGCGCTCCAGATACTGGATACTCAGCCGGAAGAGCGCTTTGATCGCTTTACCCGTCTCGTCTCTCAGATCTTCGATGTCCCCACCGCGCTGGTGTCATTGGTCGATAGGGATCGGCAATGGTTCAAGTCGGCCGTCGGCCAGGTGGAAAGCGAAACCCCGCATGACGTGTCTTTCTGTCTTCATGCCCTCGAACATGACTTCCTGGAAATCCCCGACGCGCTGGAAGACGTCTTTTTCCGAACTCACAAGGCGGTCGTCGGCAGCCCCTTCGTTCGCTTTTATGCCGGCGTGGTCCTGCGCGGCCCAACCGGGCAGCCTCTCGGCACGCTATGCATCAGTGACACGCATCCTCGCTACCTTAGCTCGATGGAGCGGTCCTGGTTGATGACCTTTGGCAAGCTGGTGCAGGAGCAGATCAATCAGCATGCGGAACTCTCTCATGCGCGTGACCAGCTAAAGACCATCACCCAGCGCGATGCGCGCACCGGGCTACCCGGGGAGACGCTGTTCGGGGACACCCTGCATCATCTGATCCGACTGGCCGATAACGAAGCCTACTACCTGGCGGTCTTGCATCTTCGCCTGAATAACCTCGACGAAATCAGCCGAAGCCATGGACGTGGCGCCAGAGACGCTGTCTTGCAGATTCTCGCCGAAAGGCTGACCGCACCTGACATCAAGATCCTTGCCGCCGGGCATACCAGCCCGACCCGTTTCGGCGCGGTCGTATCGCTCTATAACATTCGCGACCTCTTCAGCGTGATCACCCCTATCGTCAACCGGCTCAATGCCCCCATCGGGGTCGAAGGCCATTCGGTTCGTCCCGACATCGATGTCGGTATCAGCGTCTCGCCCGATGACGGCGCCAAGGCCGAGGACTTGCTGGAAAGAGCCCGCGCTGCGTTGAAGGGGCCCAAGTCGCATGAAGGCATCCATGTGTTCACGCGTCACACCGAAGCCAGTGCGGTGCGTCGGCACTGGATCGAACAGCGTCTGGAACCTGCCTTACAGGCTGGCCAGCTCGTGCAGTATTACCAACCACTTTTCGACGCCGACGGCATCAGGATCGTCGGCTTCGAAGCCCTGGCCCGCTGGCAGGATGCGGAGCTGGGAAGTGTCAGCCCGGGTGAATTCGTTCCGATCGCCGAAACGAGTGTGCGACTGTCCCAGATGCTGACCGACTGGTCACTTCGAAGTGTCTGCGAGAAAGGCCAGACCTGGCCACTCAAGGACGGCGACGCCCCGCTGCGTATGGCGATCAATATTCCGGCCAATCAGTTCTTTCAGCCCAGGTTTGTCGATCATATTCTCGAAACGTTGAGCAGGCATTGGATCAAGCCGGATCGTCTGACCCTGGAGCTCACCGAAGAGAGCCTGCTGACCGATTTTGACCAGGCCATTAAGACCATGCGCCGGCTGCAAGATCACAACATCGCCCTGGCGCTTGATGATTTCGGTACCGGCTATTCCTCGCTCAGTTATCTGAAGCGACTGCCGGTCGATACCCTCAAGATCGACAAGAGCTTCATCGACGACCTGCCCCACGACACCAAGGCATTGAATCTGGTCAGGGGCATCGTTGGTATCGCCCATGGACTTGACGTAAGCGTCGTGGCCGAAGGCGTCGAGCATGAGTCACAGCGGGCTCTGCTCAAGGAAGTGGGTTGCGATGAGCTTCAGGGCTACTTGTTCAGCCGGCCCCTGGAGGCCGAAGCCGCTTTGAATATGCTGGGTATCGCAAACTGACACTTAAGAAGACATCACCGCGTGGCTTGACCCCTCCGAGCGCGATGCCGATAGTGTCTTGAGCGGCCTCGCCGCATTCCTGACTTCACGACGAGCATAGGGACATGTTTACGTCGCTTTCCCATCGTCAGCTCGAGGGTGAGCTGATGGATGCTGCCGATATCGATGACCAGACGCACCGCGCGGCGCTGCGGGGGCTGCGGCGTATCAACGTCGCGAGCCGCACGGCTGCCGTGCTATGGCCTTGCATCCGGCGTCTCGCTGAGGCTCGGCCACATCGGCCGCTGACGCTGCTGGATATCGCCACCGGCGGCGGCGATGTGGCGATCGAACTCGCGTGCCGAGCCCGGCGCGCAGGCATCTCCCTCGAGGTCGAGGCCTGTGATATCAGCCCCACCGCCTTGCATGTTGCCACTGATGCGGCCCGGCGCCAGGGGGTCGCGGTGCGCTGTTTTCACTGGGACGCGCGCACCGAACCGCTTCCCCGGCATTACCACATCGTGACCTCGACGCTGTTCCTGCATCACCTCGACGACCCCGATATTGTCGCCCTGCTGCGTCAGCTGTCATGTCAGGCCGAACACCTGTTGATCAGCGACCTGCTGCGATGCCATCTGGGGTACGGGCTGGCCTATTTCGGCACCCGCCTGCTCTCGTCGTCCACGATGGTGCACGAAGACGGCGTGCGCTCGGTACGCGCGGCGCTGACCTTGTCCGAGGCACGCCGGCTAGCCAGCGAGGCGGGGCTGCGGGCGGTCTCCTTAAAGCACCACTGGCCAAGCCGCTTTCTGATGCAGTGGTCGTCTCCTGCGCTTGATCGGGAAACGCGTTCATGAACCTGGCGAGCCTGCCCCGCGACTGGGATGTGGTGGTCGTCGGTGCGGGAATTGCCGGCGCCGTGAGCGCCTTTCGTCTGGCGCGCCGTGGCTGTCGTGTGTTGTTGGTCGAGAAAGCCACCTGGCCCCGCGACAAGCCCTGCGGCGGCTGCCTCAATGGCGCGACCTTGCAGGGGTTTCGCGACATCGGCCTGCCCGATGTCGCGCTTGGCGGCGCGGCCTATCAGCGCCTGCACCTGGCCTGCGGGGCTCGTCAGGCCGAGCTGCCCCTGCCCGCGGGCCGGGCCGTCAGCCGTCGCCGTCTCGATGCGCTGTTGGTGGCCCACGCCGTTGACCAGGGTGCGCATTTCCTGTCCGCGACACGGGCGTCCCTCGAACCGCCGAGTGGCGATGGGCGGGAGCGTGTCGTCAGAGGACGCCGCAGCGTCTGGCTGTCGGGCGAGGGCGAGCAGGCCAGGGTGACGGTCAGGGTCACGGCCAAGCTGGTGGTCGCAAGCGACGGGCTGGGCAGCCGGTTGCTGCGCCATGTGGCACCGGGCGACCTGCATGTCGATGCTGCGGCGCGTATTGGCCTCGGCACTACCGTCGATGAAGCGCCAGCGGGGTATCAGGCCGGGGCGATTCATATGGCGTGCGGGGCGCCTGGTTACGTCGGGCTGGTGCGGGTGGAGAACGGGGTGCTCAATATCGGCGCCGCGCTCGACCCGCGCTGGGTGAGGCAGCAAGGCGGCCCGGGGCCGGCCGTCGCGGCGCTGCTGGCGCAGACGCGGCTGCCCGCACTCGGCTCTCTGCGCGATTGCGTCTGGCAGGGCACGCCGCGGCTGACCCGCTGGCGCACCCGGCTGGGCGGCGAGCGTGTGCTGGTGGTGGGCGATGCGGCGGGTTACGTGGAGCCGTTTACCGGCGAGGGGATGGGCTGGGCGTTGGCGAGTGCCGCGGCCCTCGAGCCCTTGGCGCTGGAAGCGGTGACCGCCTGGCATGACGGCATCGTCGGCCGCTGGACGGCTCGTCATGGCGCCTTGCTGCATGCCCGTCAGCAAGGCTGTCGCAGAGTGGCGGCACTGCTGCGCCGCCCACGCCTGGTCTCGGTGCTTTTACCCTTCCTGCACGCCGCGCCGGCGCTGGCCGCTCCCTTCACAGCGTGGCTCAACCGTGACTATCCCTACCACGACCATCTCAATCACCACTACCGGCTCGAGCCACGGGGGGCGAGGTGATAGCACCACACGCAAGCATTCTGGGGCTCGGGGTGGCGTCGCCCCCGCCTCTGCTTGATCAGGCCACGGCGATCACGCTGGCCCAGGCGCGTAGTAGCGTCACGCCGCGCCAACAGGCATGGATTCGCCGCCTCTATCGGCACAGCGGCATCCAGTGTCGTGGCAGTGTGCTGGTCGATGTCGAGCAAGGCACGGACGGTTTCGAGGCCTTCTTCCCCGTGCCGCAAACGCCAGACGAGCGCGGGCCGACCACGGCGTCGCGATTGCAGCGCTACGAGAGGGAGGCGCCGCCGCTCGCCGAGGCGGCGTGCCGCCGGGCACTGGCAAATGCCGCGAC
>DATISN010000286.1:0-26816 GCA_035581765.1 Halomonas sp. | reverse complement strand
AGATCGGCCAGGGTGTCATGGATGCGGTGCGGGGACTCGTAGAACACCAGGGTTTCCTCGCGGTCGGCCAAGGCCCCGAGTCGGGCGCGCCGGCCTGCGCTCCTGGCCGGCAGGAACCCTTGGAACAGAAACCGATCCGTCGGCAATCCCGCCGCCGACAGCGCCGCGACCAGAGCGCAAGGGCCGGGGATCGGGATGATCCGCCGTCCTCTGGCGCGCAACTCACGCACCAGCACGAACCCGGGATCGCTGATCAGCGGGGTTCCCGCATCGCTGATCAAGGCAATCGACTCGCCGGCCAGCAGCCGTGCGTCGAGCTGTTCGATCCGCGCCAGCTCGTTGTACTCGTGGAGCGACAGCATCGGCACCGAAAGACCCAGGTGTCGAAGCAAGCGTGCGCTGTGCCGGGTATCCTCCGCGGCGATCAGCGCTACCTCGCCAAGCACTCGAGTCGCGCGAGAGCTCAAGTCTTCCAGATTCCCAATCGGTGTAGCGACCACGTACAATGCACCGGCAATCGCATCTGACATCTCGGCTCCCTGGGGTGCTCTCAGCTATGGGGACAAGGAAGGATTCATGATTATCTCGATTCGTGGCCTGTTGGCCGCCGCGCTCATGGCGCTAGTACTGGCAGGCTGCGGCCTGCAGCCCAGCATCATGGAACGCCAAACCGCTGACGACCCACAGCGATTACTCGAACAGGCCGAGCAGCAGGCACCCGACCGGGCGGCGCTCACCCGCCTGGAAGCGGCAGACATCCTAGCACGCCAGGGCAGACGCACCCAGGCACTCGAGGTTGCCAAGGAAATCGACGACCGTCAGCTCGAGGCGTCGGCACGACTGCGTTGGGCGCTATTGCTGTCGGATCTGGGCGAGGCGCTGGACGATCCTTGGGCGGCAATCCAGGCCGGTCAGGACATCGAGGTGCTGCAGCCGACCCCGGAACAGTCGGTCACGCTTCGTGAACGCCTGGGCATGGCGCTTCTCGAGGTGGATGAACCCCTCGCGGCCGCCGAAACGCTGCTCGACGTGCAAGCCGATACGGATCGGGAGGCGCTCAATGACCCGATATGGAAGGCCCTGACCCAACTGGACACTCGCCAACTGACCTCACTTGAATCCGGGGCGGATTCACTTACGCGCGGGTGGCTCGACCTGGCCGAACTGTTTCGTACCAGCGGTGGCGATATCCAGCGGCTGTTCGATCGGCTGGATGACTGGCGCAGCCGTCACGGCAATCACCCGGCGGCACGCCGCCTGCCTTCCGAACTGCTGGCATTGCGTGAATTACGGGGGCTTGAAGTCAACCACATCGCCGTTTTTCTCCCTGAATCCGGCCCGCTTTCCGAGGTTGCTGCGGCACTTCGCGAGGGCATGCGCACTCACCACCTCAACGAGATCAACCGAGGTAATAGTGTGCAACTGACCTTCATCGATTCGAGTGATGGTGATCTGGAAGCACTTTATCGCGAGGCCGAGAATCGCGGCGCTCAGGTCGTCGTCGGGCCGTTGGAGAAGCAACTCGTTAGTGAACTGGAGCGTCGCGACCAGGTACCGCTGCCCACCCTCGCCTTGAATTACGGAACGGCCGAGCGCAACCAAACCGACAACCTTTTCCAGTATGGCCTGTCCGCCGAGGACGAAGCTCGCCAGACGGCCCGCCGTGCCTGGCAGGATGGTCATCGTCGTGCCGCGGTGCTGGTGCCCGACAATGACTGGGGCGGCAGGGTCGGTGAAGCTTTCTGGAATGAATGGCGCGACCGCGGCGGAGAGGTGACCAAAGCGGTTCGCTATGATCCACAGGGGTCGGTGGCCAATGCCGTGAAACCCGCACTCAATGTAAGCAACGAGCGCGCCAGGCTCGGCAACGTCGACATGCTGTTCCTGCTGGCATTGCCCGAGTTCGCGCGCCAGGTGCCGCCAACCATGGATTATTACTACGCGAGTAAACTGCCGATCTATGCCACCTCGCATCTTTACGAAGGACGCATCCAACCGCGCCTGGACCACGACCTGAATGATGTGCGGTTCATCGACATTCCCTGGCAGATTCCTGATGCCGCCGTCGGCGGCGAAGAGGCCCTGCCCTTCTACGCCAGCTACCGTGAACTTCGCGAGGAATCCGACCCGGCGATGTTCAGACTCTTGGCCATGGGGGTGGATGCCTACGAACTGGCGCGTCGCCTGCCCCAGCTGCAGGCGTTGCCGGACAGTGAGGTATTCGGTGCCACCGGAACCCTGCACACCGGGGAGGATGGTCGTATCCTGCGCCAACTGCCCTGGGCACGATTCGTCAACGGAGTGCCGCAACCAGCCCTGATCCCCGGACTCTTCGATCAGTCGAGGGACGATGCCGAGAGCACACAGCGCGATGACGACGCCTCATGATGCCCGCGCTCGCGGCGAGGCCATCGAGCGAATCGCCGCGAGCTGGCTCGTCAAGCGCGGCCTAAAACTCCTGGCATGCAATCAACATGCCAAGGGTGGCGAACTCGACCTGGTGATGCAGGACGGGGACACCTTGGTGTTTGTCGAGGTCAAGCATCGCACCACTTCACGCCATGGGCATCCACTGGAGACGGTGACGCTCGCCAAGCAACGCCGGCTGGTCAAGGCGGCGCTTTTTTATCTCCAGCGCAACCGGCTATCATGCCCCTGTCGCTTCGACGTATTGGCCGTAACCGGGCAGTCCCCGGCCTTCGCTTTTCATTGGGTGCAGGGTGCCTTCGAGGCCTTTTGACTGGCCGCGCCCATTCGCCACACGACCAGGAACCCCGCATGGATTTTCAGCAGCGTATTCTCGGCCATTTCAATGCCAGCATCGACACCAAGACCTATGCCAGCGAAGTCCTGCCGCCCTTCATCGAGGTCGCCAGCCAGATGATGGTGCAATGCCTGGTCAGCGAGGGCAAGATACTCGCCTGCGGTAACGGAGGCAGCGCCGGTGACAGTCAACACTTTTCCTCCGAGCTGCTTAATCGCTTCGAGCGCGAACGACCCAGCCTGCCTGCACTGGCCTTGACCACCGACACCTCGACGCTGACTTCCATCGCCAATGATTACAGCTACAATGAGGTTTTTTCCAAACAGATCCGCGCCCTTGGTCAACCTGGGGACATCCTGCTGGCCATTTCCACCAGCGGCAACTCGGCCAATGTCATCCAGGCGATCCAGGCGGCTCACGACCGCGACATGACGGTGGTCGCGCTGACCGGACGAGACGGAGGCAACATGGCCTCGTTACTCAGCCAGGATGACTGCGAGATACGCATCCCGGCCACCTCGACAGCCCGCATCCAGGAGGTTCACCTATTGGTGATCCATTGCCTATGCGACTTGATTGACGAACAACTCTTTGGTGCCAGCGAATGATTTCCACGACCTACAAGACTCTGTTTACTGCCCTGATCATCGGCCTGACGCTGACCGTTTCCGGTTGCGCGGCCGTCAACTCGGCGGCCACACCCGGCACCCTGGAAGAGAACTATGGAGAACGCACCGAAGGCGCCAGGGTCGAGGACAACAGCATCGAGACCAAGATCAGTCACAATCTTTCCCGTACCGATGCGCGGCTGGGGGATGCCCGCATCAAGGTCGATGCCTACAACGGGGTGGTGCTGCTGACGGGCCAGGTGCCGAGCGAAGAGCTCCTGGAGATGGCAAACGAGATCGCGAACGACGTCCGCAATGTCCGCGTGGTGCATAACGAACTCTCGGTTGCTGCCAACCTGCCGGCCAGTCAGCGTCTCGCCGATACCTGGCTCAATACCCGTATTCGCACTAGCCTTGCGGCAAACGAGCAGATCGATACCGGGCGCATTCGGGTGGTCACCGAGAATGCCAGTGTCTACCTGATGGGTATCGTGACGCGTGGCGAAGCCGAGCGTATCGTCGAGGCGGCGTCTCGGGTTGGCGGCATGGAGCGTATCGTCAAGGTTTTCGACTATCTGGACTGATAAGTTCTTGCCTTAACGGACCTGCGCCTCACCCAGCGGACCAGCCCCGCCAACGCAAAACGGCAGACCATCGGTCTGCCGTTTTGCATCGTATCTAATACAGGCCAACACTCATGGCTGAATAGTATCAGGCCGACTTGCGACTCACTTGATGACCCGCAACGAGGGTTTTCCCTTGCGGGGCGTTGCATCCTCATCCGTCCTGCCCTCACCCTTTTCGCTTTCACCACTCTCGCCACTGTCGTCGGTTTCCACACTACTCAGTGTCGGTGCCTGCGGGTCGCTGGACATCTTCTCTTCCCCGTCAGCAATCGGCAACTCGGGCTCATGACCGAAAACCATCCCAACGCCATTCTCGCGGGCGTAGATAGCCACCAGCGCTGCCATAGGCACCATGATCCGCGTGGGCTGACCACCGAAGCGGGCGCTGAAACCAAGCGCCTCGTTCTCCATGAAAAGATCTCGAACCGCCGTCGGCGCCATGTTCAACACGATCTGACCGTTCTGCACAAACTGACGAGGTACTTCGACACCTGGATATTCTGCGTCCACCACGATGTAGGGAGTTAATGCGTTGTCCAGCAGCCATTGATTAAGGGCTCTGACAAGATAGGGGCGACTCGATTGCATCAGTTGGCCCTCCTGCTTGGGTATAAGTCCGACAATCCGGCTCAGGTCCGGGAGCGCGATATCACTGGCGCATCTCGCGCTCGCTTTCGCTCAACGCGGCCTTGAATCCCTCACGCTCAAACACACGCTCCATGTAGCCGATCAATGGCTTCACTTGCTTATCGGGAAGGTCGATCCCCAGCACTGGCAGACGCCAGAGGATCGGTGCCAGGCAGCAGTCGACCAGGGTGAACTCCTCGCTCATGAAGTAGGGCATGTCCTCGAAGATCGGTGAGATACCCACCAGGCTTTCGCGAAGTTCCTTGCGAGCTTTCTCGACTTCCTTCTTGCCACCGTCGAGAATCTGCTCGACCAACGGGCACCACTCGCGTTCGATTCGATGCATCCACAACCGGCTCTGAGCTCGTGCCACGGGATACACCGGCAGTAACGGCGGATGCGGAAAACGCTCGTCGAGGTATTCCATCATCACCTTGGATTCATAGAGCACAAGGTCACGGTCGAGAAGCGTCGGCACGCTGTTGTAGGGGTTGAGATCGGCGAGTTCCTCGGGGGGGTGTTCGTCGGTCACCTCGACAATATCCACCGCCACGCCTTTCTCGGCGAGCACGATGCGCACACGGTGACTGAAATGATCACTTCCTCCAGAGTAGAAGATCATCGACGACCGCTTGGCCACTACACCCATGAAACATTCCTCACATCAGTTCGGACAGCAATAGTAACACGGCAGCCACCTGCTTGAGGGGTCATGGCCGGCTGATCATGCTGGTCCAGGTTGAACCATAAAGGGGCGCATGGCCTGCATGACCACGCGCCCCGAGCATCTCCGGTGATTACGGATCAGTGAACGTCGCGCCAGTACTCGCGCTTGAGCAGGAAGGCGATGACACCGAAGATAAAGATGAATATCAACACCTTAGGTGCAAGCGCTTGAGCCTGCAGCTTGGAAGGCTCACCCACATAGGCCAGGAAATTAGTCAGATCATAGACCGCTTCCTCAAACTCCTCTGGCTCCATCTGTCCGGGCTGCGTCACCTGCAAGGTCTCACAGGATTGGTACTTGCCGGAGAGCGTATCGAGTTCGGCGCCTTCCACGGGGCGATCCGTCTCGGCACATACCTTCTCCTGAACGCCTTGTAGCGGCTCAAGCACGTTGGGCATCGCCACCAGATCGAACACCGCGTTGTTCACACCAGACACGGTATCCGGATCCTTGTAGAAGGTCAGCAGATAAGAGTAGACCCAGTCGTTGCCCCGCAGGCGACTCACCAGGGAAAGGTCCGGCGGCGCGGCACCGAACCAGTTGGCTGCATCATCGTTACCCATCGCGATATGCATCTGGTCGTTGAAGGCCAGATCCGAGGAGAAAATGAGGTTTTCCTCCACCAACTCCTGGGGAATCTCGAGGTCCCCCGCGGCACGCGAGAAGCGCTGGTGTTCCAGCGAGTGACACCCCATGCAGTAGTTGACATAGAGCTTCATGCCATTCTGCAGCGACGCCTTGTTCTGCAGATCCGGCTCCATGGAGAAAGGCATATCGGCTGCGGGTGCTCCCATCGCCGCGACCGGCAGCATCGCGAATAGCAGTGCGAAAAGTTGCTTTTTCATTAGCCAGTCACCCTTTCAGGAACGGGTTTTGTCTTCTCCAGCCGGGTGTAGAACGGCATCAGCAGGAAGAAGGCGAAGTAGATCGCGGTGCAGACCTGGGCGAGTAGCGTACGGGCTCCCGTCGTCGGCAAGACGCCAAGTACACCAAGTACCACGAAGCTGATCGCGAACAGGGTGAGCATTACCTTGGACATCCAGCCCTTGTAGCGCATGGAGCGAACCGGGCTTCGATCGAGCCAGGGCAAGACGAACAGCATCGCGATCGCGCCACCCATGAACAGCACCCCGAGGAACTTGGCATCCAGTCCGAACACCGAGAAAGTGATCGCGCGCAGAATCGCGTAGAACGGGGTGAAGTACCATACCGGCGCGATATGATCCGGCGTGACCATGGGGTTGGCAGGCTCGAAGTTAGGCTTCTCGATGAAGTAACCGCCGCCCTCGGGGAAATAGAAGATCACCACACAGAACACGAACAGGAAGACCGCCACACCGACCAGATCCTTTACGGTGTAGTAAGGATGGAAGGGAATTCCATCGAGTGGCTTGCCGGTCTCATCCTTCTTGGCCTTGATATCGATGCCATCGGGATTATTGGAACCGACCTCGTGCAGGGCGATGATGTGCAACACGACCAGTGCCAGGATCACGATGGGCAGCGCCACCACATGTAGGGCAAAGAAACGGTTGAGGGTAATTCCCGAAATCAGGAAGTCGCCACGGATCCACTGGGTCAGGTCGGGACCGATCACCGGAATCGCCGAGAACAGCGAGATGATCACCTGGGCTCCCCAATAGGACATCTGCCCCCAGGGCAGCAGGTAACCCATGAACGCCTCAGCCATCAACGCCAGGTAGATCGTCATGCCGAAGACCCAGACCAGCTCACGTGGCGCCTTGTAGGAACCATAGAGAAGGCCGCGGAACATATGCAGATAGACCACGGCGAAGAAGGCCGTCGCGCCAGTTGAGTGCATGTAGCGGATCAGCCAACCGTATTCGACATCGCGCATGATGTACTCGACGGAATCGAACGCCCCCTCGGCGGAGGGGTTATAGCTCATGGTCAACCAGACTCCGGTAAGGATCTGGTTGACCAGCACCAGGAGCGCCAGGGAGCCGAAGAAATACCAGAAGTTGAAGTTCTTGGGCGCGTAGTACTTGGCCATGTGGTCTTGCCACATCTGGGTCGCGGGAAAGCGGTCATCGACCCAGCGCATGACGCCGCGTTCCGCCTTGGCCTTGTTCGGGTTAGCCATCAGGCAGCCTCCTCATCTTCACCGACAATGATGTCGTCGCCTTCGAAGCGGTATGGTGGCACTTCGAGATTGATCGGCGCCGGCACATTGCTGAACACACGGCCAGCCAGATCGAAGTAGGAGCCATGGCAAGGACAGAAGAAACCGCCCGGCCAGTTATCCATATCGACGGCATCCGGCTCGGGACGATAGAGCGGCGAACAGCCGAGGTGCGTACAGATACCGATGAGCACCCCGATTTCCGGCCTGATCGAGCGTAGCGGTCCCGAGGCGTAGCTCGGCTGCTGAGGCTCTTCCGACTCGGGATCCGCCAGGCGCGAGGCATCGAATTCCTGGGTACGCTCGACCATCTCCTCCGTGCGATTGATGATCCATACCGGACGCCCACGCCACTCGACGGTCATGCGCTGACCGGCTTCGAGCTTGGATATGTCGGCACGCACAGGCGCTCCTGCTGCCCTTGCCTTGGCACTCGGCTGCCAGGAAGCCACAAAGGGGACCGCTACCCCGACAGCACCTACCGCCCCTACAACGGAGGTGGCGCCTACGAGGAAACGGCGCCGCCCTTTGTTCACGCCGTTATCTGCCATTTCTTGTTTCTCCCATCAGCTTGCCCACCGGCATCACGAACTGAAATGCATCTCGCGACCACGGCTACCAAATGCGGTCTATGGTAAAAAAACGCGCCGCTCCGCACAAGGACAAGTCACCTTGACCAAGACGAAAGCGCCATAACAACTGGTTGATGCAAAAATAAAAACGCCCGAGCCAAAGGACTCGGGCGCTGTAATCGATCAAGCGAACGCTTAACGCTTGGAGAACTGCGGGCGACGACGCGCCTTGCGCAGACCCACTTTCTTGCGCTCGACCTGGCGCGCATCACGGGTAACGTACCCGGCAGCGCGCAGCGACTTGCGAAATTCTTCATTGTAAACCAGCAACGCACGTGTAATCCCGTGACGAATCGCGCCGGCCTGAGACGACCCGCCGCCGCCCTTGACGGTGACATAGACGTCGAACTGGTTCAGGGTCTCGGTCAATTCGAGCGGCTGACGAACCACCATGTGGCCAGTCACACGGCCAAAATAGTCATTCAAGGCACGGTCGTTGACAGTGATCTTGCCGGTTCCCGGCTTCAGAAACACGCGAGCGGTGGAGGTCTTGCGGCGCCCGGTTCCGTAATACTGCTGTGTCATGGCGAAGACTCCCTCAGATGTTGAGTTCTTGCGGCTGCTGGGCAGCGTGCGGATGCTCGGTGCCGGCGTAAACCTTCAACTTGGTATACATGGCACGACCCAGGGGACCCTTCGGCAGCATGCCCTTGACGGCAGACTCGATGACGCGCTCGGGTGCGTGAGCAATCATTTTCTCGAAACTCATGGACCGCAGACCACCGGGATAGCCAGTGTGGCGGTAATAAGTCTTGGCACTGGCCTTGTTGCCAGTGACCTTCACCTTTTCGGCATTGATCACGACGATGTAATCGCCAGTATCCACATGCGGGGTGAACTCAGGCTTGTGCTTGCCGCGCAGACGGCGAGCGATCTCGGTGGCCAGACGACCGAGCGTCTTGTCCTTTGCGTCGACTACGTACCAGTCGCGCTGGACGGACTGCGGTTTGGCAGTGAACGTCTTCATGGATGAATCACCAAATCGATGCATTGGGTCCGCGCGCCAGCTTTTGGGCTCGGACCATCCCTATTTTTCTTGGTTGCGCCGCCCTTAGAGGCAACGCAACGGTCGAGCGAGCGGGCATTCTACACGACTCTCACGACGGGGTTAAGAGGCAATCAGGGTTTATGCGGCAGGGCAAGATAGGCGTGAGACTGCATTTCCTGCAACCGCGATAGCGTTCGCTTGAACTCGAATTCCAGGCGGCCGTCGCTATACAGCCTTTCGGCGGGCGCCTCCGCCGACATCAACAACTTGACCCCCCGGTCATAGAAAACGTCGACCATGTTGATGAAGCGTCGGGCCTGGTCATCGGTCTTTCGATTCATGCACGTCACGTTGGACAGCAACACGCTGTGAAATTCACAGGCCAGTTCGATGTAATCGTTCTGGCTACGCGGCCCATCGCAGAGCTCACGAAATTCGAACCAGACCACGTCGTCATGCAGGCAGCGGGTATGCAAGACACGATGGTTGATCTCGAGCGTCGCGCCTTCTTCCCCTTCGTGACCGGCGATCTCGCGGAAGCTTCGTGCCAACTCGCGCTCTGCCTCGGCGTCGAGAGGGGCATGAAATATTTCGGCACGCTCCAGGGCCCGCAGTCGATAATCGATGCCGGCATCGACGTTGACGATATCGCAGTGACGCTTGAGCAGTTCAATCGCCGGCAGGAAACGCGAGCGCTGCAGGCCCTCCTTGTAGAGGTCGTCGGGGAAGACATTAGAGGTCGCCACTAATACCACGCCATGCTCGAAGAGCGCCTCGAGAAGATTCGTGAGGATCATCGCATCGGTGATGTCCTTGACGAAAAACTCGTCGAAGCAGATCACCCGAGCTTCGGCAGCAAACTTGGCGGCCACCAGTTTGAGGGGATTGTGCTCCCCCTTGTAGTGATCAAGCTCGCTATGCACCCTCTGCATGAAGCGATGGAAATGCGTGCGCGTCTTTTCGGAAAAGGGCAGTGACTCATGAAAGCAATCCATCAGATAAGTCTTGCCCCGCCCCACGCCCCCCCAGAGGTAGAGACCATTGATGTCGGGCAGTGACGGCGCCTGACTCTCCTCGCGCCGACCAAAAAGGCCCGCCATGCGCGACTTGATCCGCTTTCCGGTCGGAGGCGAGCGCTGCGGGGCGCGCGGCCTCGCCACCAGGTCGTCATAAAGCCGCTGCAGGTGCTGAACCGCTTGCTCCTGGGCGGGATCATGGTGAAAGTCATCCCGCTCGAGATCGGCACGATAGCGCGCCATTGGGGAGCCCGGGCGGGTCATGTCAGGGGACGCTGGCATGTTGAGAAAGTCACTCATGGAGAATGGAAAATCCTGCTCGCGGCTTCGACTGGGACGATTATACGCAACCCCTCGCGGGTACGCATTGATGCCACCGCGTTGACCCGGCCCGCGGCTGCGGCCATATAATGGGCCGCGAGGGCTACCCCTCGACTGCGGATCCGCCTAGCGCGCCGGGCCGCTTCCATCGCCGCAGGAGATAGACGTGGACGAAAGCAACATCAATTGGGTATTGACGATAGCCGTGCTGCTCGCCGGCATCGGGATCGGCGCGATGAGCTATCACCTTCTCAACGCCAGGGCAGGCCAAGTCCAGTCACTGCGCAGAAAAGTCGCCGAGCGCGAGCGTGAACTTTCTGTTTTGAAAAGTGGCGTCGATGAGCATTTCACCGAGCTCACCGGGCTTGCCGAAAGCCTGCGCCGCGACAGCGATACGCTGATGCAGCGACTCGAGAAGGGCGCCGAGACGCTCAACAGCCTGCCTCATCGCATGAATACGCTGAACGTGCCCCCGGCTGAAGTGGAAAGAGACACCTCCAACGAACGCCTGGCCACCCCTCGCGACTACGCGGATGGCAGCGGCGGGACCCTCTCCGAGGATTTCGGCCTAAAGTCTCGCGATGTCGCCCTGCAACCGCCTCGCTACTGAGGGCGCGATCTCGCCTGGCCCTGACGGGAAATCGTCACTCGTCACTACACCGGTCGACCCCCGTCAGGCAGGGTTGTCGATATCGACGAAACGGTGCTCGATGCCGAGCTCCCTCACTAACCAGTTGCCCAGCGCCTGAACACCATAGCGTTCGGTGGCGTGATGGCCCGCCGCCAGGTAATGGATGCCCAACTCCCTGGCGAGGTGGGTCGTACGCTCGGATATCTCGCCCGAGATGAAGGCATCGGCCCCGGCCTCGAAGGCCGTCGTGATCATGTCCTGCGCCCCGCCGGTACACCAGGCAACACGGCGTATTTCTCCCTTGCCGGGCGCCTCGATCAATAGCGGCCGGCGCGCCAGGCGCTGCTCCAGGCGTCCCGCCAGGGCTGCGGCATCGAGCCCCCGGGGAGGATTGCCCAGCCAGACCAGTCCCTTGCCGAGTTCACCATCGGCACAGCCGGTCACCTCGAAGTCGAGTAGACGAGCCAGCTCGGCATTGTTGCCAAGTTCCGGGTGGGCATCCAGGGGAAGATGATACGCGAGCAGGTTGAGATCATTGACCAGCAGCGTGCGCAGTCGCCGCTGCTTCATGCCGGTAATCGCCACCGGCTCGTTCTTCCAGAAATAGCCATGGTGCACCAGGACGAGATCGGCCTTCCAGGCCACGGCCTCATCGAGTAGCGCCTGACAGGCCGTCACCCCGCTCATCACTTTCCTGATCTCCGACCGGCCGGCAACTTGAAGGCCATTCAGCGTGTAGTCGCGAAAAGCGGCGGCATCGAGCAGAAGGTCGCAGGCGGCGACCAGTCGATCACGTTCCATCGGTCCCTCCGGGCATTGGCAAAACGGCAATGTTACACTGCGGCCATTGTATCGGCCGCGCCGTCGACCCGCGACCACTCCAAGCAAGGAACTCTCTCGCATGCGACGCTCCCTGTTGCCGTACGTCTGGCCCGCGCTGATCGGCGTGCTGCTGGCGATCGTGCTGCTCAATGCCTTTCCGCAACTCCTGGGGCGCCACGACCCATCGCCCGGCTCGCCACCGCCGATCACTCCCGGCATCACTTCGACGCCGATCGACACCATGAACGAGGAGGCCTCACGTCCCTCACCCGAGGTGCGCCAGGCGGAACCGCTATCCCGTGACCAGGGGCCTGCCAGTTATGCCGATGCCGTGGAGCGCGCAGCACCGGCGGTGGCTAACATCTACTCCTCGCGAGTCGTCGAGCGTGAGGAGCATCCCCTGATGTCGGACCCCTTCTTTCGCCAGTTCTTCGGGGAGGACATGCCGGCCAGACAACGCATGCTCTCGAGCCTGGGCTCGGGCGTGATCGTCAGTGAAGACGGCTACGTCCTTACCAACCACCATGTCATCAACGGCGCTGACCAGATTCAGGTCGCCCTGCGAGATGGCCGGGAGATTCTCGCCGAGGTCATCGGCACTGACCCGGAGAGCGACCTGGCGGTACTGCGCATCGACCTCGACAATCTGCCCGTCATCGAACTTGCCGACTCCGGCGACGTGGCCGTAGGCGACGTGTCATTGGCCATCGGCAACCCTTTCGGGGTAGGCCAAACGGTTACCATGGGTATCATCAGCGCCACCGGGCGTAGCCATCTGGGCCTTAACGCCTACGAGGATTTCATCCAGACCGACGCCGCCATCAACCCCGGCAACTCCGGTGGCGCCTTGATCAACGCCGAAGGGTCGCTGGTCGGGATCAATACCGCCATCTTCTCCCGCTCGGGTGGCTCGCAGGGCATCGGCTTCGCGATTCCCGCCAATCTGGCCCGAAGCATCCTTGATGATCTTGTCACCCAGGGCCGCGTCATTCGAGGGTGGCTGGGCATCGAAGCCCAGGAGCTCAATCAGGACCTGGCAGCCTCTTTCGGCCTCCAGGCGCCTCGTGGCGTAGTAGTGGCCGGCGTCGTGCCGTCGGGTCCAGCCGCCGAGGCAGGTCTGGAAACCGGCGATGTGTTGCTGGAGCTCGATGGCCGTCCCATTCTCGATGCGCGCATCGCCATGAGTGACATCGCCGCCATCGAGCCTGGCCAGCAACTTCCCGTGACCGTTCTGCGTGATGGAGAATCACAGGAAATGATCGTGGAAGTCGGCGAACGCCCGCCTCCCGAGTTACGCCGGCCAGAAAGATAACCCAGACCCGATAATTGCCACCGCCTCCCCTGTTCATGTCAAGGGAGGCGTGCAGTGGCATCCAGCCCAGCGCGGGCTACGAGTTCGACACCGGAAGCCGCGTCACGGCTTGATACGATACTCGGCGGAACGGGCGTGTGCCGTCAGGGCCTCGCCCCTTGCCAGGATGGAAGCCACCCGGCCGAGTTCGGAGGCCCCTTCCGGCGAGCAATGAATGATCGATGAGCGCTTCTGAAAATCATAGACGCCCAACGGGGAAGAGAAGCGTGCCGTGCCGGACGTCGGCAGCACGTGGTTGGGTCCGGCGCAATAGTCGCCCAAGGCCTCCGCGGTGTGGCGGCCCATGAAGATGGCGCCCGCGTGGCGGATGTCGGGCAACCAGTCATCGGGATTGGCCAGCGAAAGCTCCAGGTGCTCCGGGGCGATGCGATTGATCAACGCAATCGCTTCGGCACGATCGCGACACTGGATGAGCGCACCACGGCTCGCCAACGACTCGCGGACGATCGCCTCGCGCTCGAGCGTCGGCAACAGGCGATCGATGGCCTCTTGCACGGCCTCCAGATGCGCAGCATCACAGCTCACGAGAATCGCCTGGGCATCCTCATCATGCTCGGCCTGGGAGAACAGATCCATGGCCAGCCAGTCGGGGTCGGTGCCGCCATCCGAGATCACCAGGATTTCGGAAGGCCCCGCGATCATGTCGATCCCCACCTGACCGAACACCGCCCGCTTGGCCGTCGCCACGTAGATATTGCCCGGCCCGACGATCTTGTCGACGCGGGGGACCGTCTCGGTGCCATAGGCCAAGGCCGCCACCGCTTGGGCACCGCCCAGGGTAAAGACATGATCGACGCCGGCCAGATAAGCCGCCGCCAGTACCAGCTCATTGAGCACTCCATCCGGGGTCGGCACCACCATGATGATTTCGCGGACGCCGGCCACATGGGCGGGAATCGCGTTCATCAGCACCGAAGAGGGATAGGTGGCCTTGCCACCGGGCACATAGATCCCTGCGCGATCGAGCGGTGTGACCTGCTGCCCCAATACGCTGCCATTCGCCTCGGTATACCGCCAGGATTCGGGCTTTTGCCGCTCATGATAGAGCCGGATGCGCTCGGCCGCGGTCGCCAGGGCGTCGCGCTGCTCTGCGGGCAGCCCACGATAGGCTTGCTCGAGGCGGGCCTGGTCGAGCGTTAGCTCGGCCATCGAGGTGACCTGCAACCGATCGAGACGATTGCTGTAGTCGATCAATGCCGCATCGCCACACGACCTCACATCGGCGAGGATGGCGTCGACGCGCGCTTTTACCTCGGCGTCGGACACGCCTTCCCAGGCCAGTAGGGCCTCGAGGCGCGCATCGAAGTCGGCCTCACCGGTCGTGAGCCGGGAAATCCCGCCTGGCGTCGAGGCTGGGGTCATATTCGAGGTCATGAATACAGTGCTCCCTGACATGGATAACGAGGGATAGGGTCCATGAGCGTCGCTAAACGCATTCGCGGCGAGCCGCCACCGCCTGTTTCAGCCGGGCGATCAAGGGCTTGAGCCGTTCATGCTTCATGGTCATCGCCGCCTTGTTGACCACCAGCCGCGTGCTGACCGGCGCGATCAGCTCGCGCGGCTCCATGCCATTGGCGCGCAAGGTGTTGCCGGTGTCGACGATATCGACGATCTCGTCGGCGAGATTCATCAGCGGCGCAAGCTCCATGGCGCCATAGAGCTTGATCACCTCGGCCTGGATACCCTGCTCGGCATAGTAGCGGCGCGCCACATTGACGAACTTGGTGGCCACTCGGCGCCGTGCCAGGGCCGGCTCGGCACCGGTAATGCCGGCGGTCATCAGCTTGCACGCGGCGATCTCGAGATCCAGCGGCTCGTAAAGGCCTTCCGCGCCATGCTCGAGCAGCACATCCTTGCCCGCCACCCCGATATCTGCCGCGCCCAACTGGACGTAGGTGGGCACGTCGGTGGCACGAAGGATCACCAGCTTGACGTCGGTAAGGTTGGTGTCGAATAACAACTTGCGGCTGGCTCCCAGATCCTCGGTGGGCGAGATGCCGGCATCGGCCAGCAGCGGCAGGGTTTCGTCGAGAATACGCCCCTTGGAAAGGGCCAGAATCAATTGCTTGCTCATGGTCTCGCCTGTATGGGAATGCAGAACCGTGGGGCTAGCTGGGAATCCGTCGAATGCGGGCGCCCAGCAGCTGCAGCTTTTCCTCGATGCACTCGTAGCCGCGATCGATATGGTAGATCCGATCGACCAGGGTTTCGCCATCGGCCATCATCGCCGCAATCACCAGCGAGGCGGACGCCCGGAGATCCGTTGCCATCACCGGCGCCCCGGATAATCGCTCGACGCCGGTAATCACCGCCGTGTTGCCTTCCAGGGCAATCTGCGCACCCATGCGGTTGAGCTCCTGGACGTGCATGAAGCGATTCTCGAAGATGGTCTCGACCACTCTCGCGGTTCCCTCGGCCACGGCGTTGAGTGCCACGAACTGGGCCTGCATGTCGGTGGGAAACGCCGGGTAGGGAGCGGTGCGAATATTGACCGCCTTGGGGCGACGCCCCTGCATGTCCAGCGCGATCCAGTCGTCTCCGGTGGTGATGGAGGCGCCGGCTTCTTCCAGCTTGGCAAGCACTGCATCGAGAATGTCGGCGCGGGTGCGACGTACCCTGACCTTGCCACGGGAAAGTGCCGCGGCCACCAGAAACGTACCGGTCTCGATGCGATCGGGCATGACGTCGTGGTAGGCACCGTGAAGGCGCTCGACACCCTCGATGACGATGGTATCGGTGCCATGGCCGCGGATATCGGCCCCCATGGCGATCAAGCACTCGGCCAGATCCACCACTTCCGGTTCGCGCGCCGCGTTTTCCAGCACCGTGGTGCCGACGGCCAGGGTCGCTGCCATCAGCAGATTCTCGGTGCCGGTCACGGTCACGGTGTCGAAGAAGATGGTCGCCCCTTTCAGGCGATCCTCGACACGCGCCCGGATGTAGCCCCCCTCGACGCGAACGTCCGCCCCCATGGCCTCGAGGCCACGAATATGCAGGTCCACTGGCCGGGACCCAATCGCGCAGCCGCCGGGCAGGGAGACGTCGGCATGGCCGAAATGCGCAAGCAAAGGCCCCAGCACCAGAATGGAGGCACGCATTTTCTTGACCAGCTCATAAGGCGCGTCACAGTGACGCACTTGGGAGCCGTCCAGCTGAATCGTCATCTTCTCTCCCATCACGGGTTCAAGACCCAGATGGCCGAGCAGCTCCAGCGTGGTGGTGATGTCCTGCAGATGGGGAAGATTGCCGATGGTCACCGCCTCGTCGGCGAGCAGGGTGGCACAGAGAATCGGTAACGCCGCATTCTTGGCGCCACTCGCCCAGACCTCGCCATCGACGGGGCCATTGCCGGTAATGATCAACTTGTCCATGAGCGACTGCCGTCAGGCTCCCTGGTTGGCGGTGGCTTGCCATTGCGCCGGCGTGTAGGCCTTGATGCTGATGGCGTGAAGCGCGCCGGAGGCAATCTCATCGGTCAAGGCGCCATAGACCATCTGCTGACGCTTCACCGCGGATAACCCCTCGAACAGTTCGCTGACGGCGACCACCTGGAAGTTGCAGCCTTCGCCCTGGATATGAAATTCGCAGCCGTCGATGCGCGACTCGAGCAACGTCTTGACGTCGTTGGGTTGCATGGCTCGGCACTCCTAAGATGCATAAAGGTATGACGCATAAGCAATTCACCGACCACGTGGCAGTCGGTGGGAAAAGGAAAGGGGTCTATGGTAATGAAAAGCGTCGCGCTTGGCGATGCCGGTCGCCCGATGCCGGTCGCCCTCAGGCCGCATCGCTCAGGGGCAGCAGCCGGTCGATGCCGGCCAGGCGGGTAAGCCGCACCAGAGAAGCCGAGAGGCGAACCGATGCGACGTCAAGCCCCGCCTTCTGTGCCTGGCGGGTCCACTCCAGCAGCACGCTGAGGGCCGCGCTGCTGACGCCGGCGACCCCCGTCAGGTCAAAATCGACACGGGTCCCGGACGGCAGCGTGGCCAGCCACTCACTTCCTGCCGCCGCCAGGGAAGCGGCCACATCGAAATCGACCTCGCCTGTCACCGCCAGGTCCTCCGGGCCAGCGTCCAGTGCAAGGCCGTCAAACCCGAGGAGCCGGGTCATTCGTTACCGCCCTCCTCCAGCTCTTCAACGGCGAGCTCGGGTGCCCAGCCATCGATGACGGCATCATAGTCACGATTGTTGTCGCGCATGGCCTGATCGAACTGGTTACGGAAGGTCAGGCCGAGGTTGATGCCATTGACGATCACATTGACGACTTTCCACTCGTCATCATCGAGGCGCAGCGAATAGCTGACCGGGTAGACACTCCCATCCTCGGCCACGACTTCCATGGCCACGCTGGCCTGGTCGTCGTAGCGAGACGCCTGCTGAGTGTCGAGCACCTGGATATCGCGATAATCAAACGTGACCAGCCCCTTGGTGTAGGTATCGATCAGCGTCTGTCGGAAGGTGTCGACGAAACGCGAACGCTGCTGTGGGCTGGCATTCTGGAAATTGCGCCCCATCACGCTCGCCCCGATATAACGGAAATCGGCAACGTCATCGAGGCTCTCATCGACCAAGGCTTCGAGTTCCTCGATGTTTTCTGCGAAATAATCCTTGCGACCTTCGATCTTTCCCATCAATTCATCGACACTGCCGCGAATCATGTCTTCGGGAGACGTCTCGGACTGCGCCAGGGCAGGCACGGCAGCAAGCATCAGGCAACAGGCGACCACGAGTGGGCGTACGAAACTAGACAGATAAGACATGAACATTTTCCTCACGATGATGCATGGAGCGACAGCCGATCGGTGACGCTTCAGTCGTTGACCATGTTGGACACGAATTGCTGGATGAGTTCTTCGAGCACGACCGCCGACTGGGTATCGCGAATGGTATCGCCATCCGCCAGCATCTCGGGGTCGCCCCCAATCGACAGGCCCAAGTATTGCTCGCCGAGCAGACCGGCAGTGAGGATGGCCGCGGTGGTGTCCCGCGAAAGCTCGCCCTCCAGATCGGCATCGAGTTCCATCACCACCCGCGCATCGTACCATTCGGTATCGAGCTCGATGGCTGAAATGCGCCCTACCGTGACGCCAGCCATGGTCACCCGCGCTCGCGGCTTGAGACTGCCGATATTGGCGAAATTGGCTTCAAGGCGGAAGGTGTCGCCCGACGCGTCGAGTGTCATGCCACTGACCCTCAGGCCGAGGAACACCAACCCCAGAATACCCGCCAGCATGAACAGCCCGACGCCCAGTTCCATTGTCTTGCTGCGCTTCATGCGTTAGCTCCAGCCATCAGGAAAGTCCTCCAAACATTACCGCCGTCAGCACGAAATCGAGGCCGAGAACGGCCAGCGAGGAATACACCACGGTACGGGTGGTGGCCCGGGAGATGCCCTCTGACGTGGGTATCAGGTCATAGCCCTGAAAGACCGCAATCCATGTCACCACCACGGCGAAGACCATGCTCTTGATCATGCCGTTACCGACATCATCGAGAAACTCGACGCTGGACTGCATGTTACCCCAGTAGGAACCCTCGAAACCGCCCAGCCATTCGACCCCGACCAGGTAGCCGCCCCAGATGCCCACCACGCTGAAACCGACGGTCAGCAGTGGCAGCGCCACGAAGCCGGCCCACAGCCGCGGCGCCACGATACGGCGCAAGGGGTCGACACCGATCATCTCCATGCTGGAGAGTTGTTCGGTGGCTTTCATCAGGCCGATCTCGGCGGTCAGTGCCGAACCGGCACGTCCCGCGAACAACAGCGCGGCCACGACCGGCGCCAATTCGCGCAGCAGCGACAAGGCAACCATCTGGCCTAGCGCCTGCTCGGCGCCGAAATCGACCAGGATCGTGTAACCCTGTAGCGCCAGCACCATCCCGATGAACAACCCCGAGACCAGCACGATAGCCAGCGACAGGACGCCAACGAAATGCATCTGGCGCACCCATAGTCCGAAGCCCTCACGGCTGGGCATAGCAAAGGCGGAAAGCAACAGGAAGCCTCCGGCGCGCCCCAGCGACTCCAGCGCATTGCAACCCAAACGGCCGAGCCGCCTGATGCTTTCGATCATGAGCGAACTCCCGCGTCGAGGATATCGCTGAAATAATCCTTCGCCGGATAATGAAAGGGAACCGGCCCATCCGGCTCACCATGAACAAATTGGTGAACGCGGGGGTCTTGATTGACATCGAGACTCTTGGGCGTGCCGTGGGCCATCACCTGCCCATCGGCGATCAGGTAAACATAGTCGACAATGGAAAGTGTCTCCTTGATGTCATGCGAAACCACCACGGACGTGAGCCCCAAGGCTTCGTTGAGCCGCTTGATCAATTGCACCAGCACCCCTTTGGAAATGGGATCCTGACCAACGAACGGCTCGTCATAGAGAATCAGTTGCGGATCCAGCGCAATGGCGCGGGCCAGCGCCACGCGACGCGTCATGCCACCGGAGAGCTCGGCCGGCATCAGGTCCCTTGCACCGCGCAGCCCCACCGCCTCGAGCTTCATCAATACCAGATCGCGCACCATGGCTTCCGGCAGATCGGTATGCACCCGCAGCGGAAACGCCACATTCTCGAAGACGCTCAGGTCGGAGAACAGTGCCCCACTCTGGAACAGCATGCCCATGCGCCGCCGCATGGCAAAAAGCGCCTTGCGGGACTGTGCATGAATATTCTCGCCTTCGATCAGCACCCGGCCGGCGTCGGGCTGAAGCTGCCCGCCGATCAGCTTGAGAAGGGTGGTCTTGCCGGTGCCACTCGGGCCCATGATGGCTGTCATCTTGCCGCGGGGAATCTGCAGGTCGACGCCGCGGAATATCTCCGTTTCGCCCCGCGAAAAATGCAATCCTTCCACCACCACGAAGGGCGTGTCGCTCATCGGCTCGTCTTCCTCTACACATTATCGAACATCGTATCCTAACGTCCGCGTCTTACGCCACCATCCACCCGCTTGCAGCATTGCGGCGCAGCACGTTTAATGGGCGCCCACCCGTCAGGCCTGAACGCCACTTGCCATGCTGGTACCGATAATCACCGTGCTGCTGGGCTTCCTAGCCCTGTTGTGGAGCGCCGATCGTTTCGTCGGCGCCGCCGCCGCGACGGCCTATCGCGCCGGCATGAGCCCCCTGCTGGTCGGCATGACCATCGTGGCACTGGGCACCTCGGCTCCGGAGATCGTCGTCTCCTTGATGGCATCGCTGGATGGCATCCCCAACCTTGCGACCGGCAATGCGCTTGGCTCCAACATCGCCAACATCGGCCTGGTGCTTGGCGTAACGGCCCTGGTCACTCCGATCCCGATCCGCTTTTCCATCGTGCGCCGGGAGCTTCCCCTGCTGCTCGGCGCCACGGGTCTTGCCGGCTATGCACTGGCCAACGGCATCCTGGGACGCTTGGATGCTCTGTTGCTGCTGGCATTTCTGGTATTCAGCCTCTGGTGGCTGTTTCGCGCCGACTGTCCCGATGACGCTGCAACTGGCGACATCCCCGACATGAGCCTGCTACGCGCCTTGCTGTGGCTGGGCGGAACCTTGGCCATCATGGTCGTCGGCTCCCGCGCCCTGGTCTGGGGCGCCAGTGAGCTGGCAAGAGGGCTCGGCGTCAGCGAACTGGTCATCGGCCTTACCGTTGTGGCCATCGGCACCAGCCTCCCCGAACTGGCCGCTTGTGTGGTCAGCGCCCTCAAGCGTCATCACGATATCGCCATCGGCAATGTCATCGGCTCTAACCTCTTCAACCTGCTCGCGGTATTGCCGCTGCCGGGACTGCTGGCCCCGGGCCTGATCGACGCCGCCGCCGGGGAGCGCGATTACCCGGTCATGCTGGCCTTGACGCTCGCCCTGGCCATGTTGCTGCTCTGGCAACGGCGCGGCGCCCTGGGCCGCTTGCCCGGCGGCCTTCTGGTGCTGAGCTATCTGGCCTATCTGAGCTGGCTGGGCACCGGCGGCAGCGGCCTTTCCGCTCATTGAGCCAGCTTGCCAAGCCAACACCACCGCCGACCGCCGACCGCCGACCGCCGACCGCCGACCGCCGACCGCCGACCGCCATCTAAGGCTTGAGTGCCACCCGACTACGGACAACAATCATCGTCATGAGTACAGACACCTCTTCTGAATCGAACACGTCGCCCCTTCGTGAGAGCGCCCGCCGCACCCTGCAGCTCGAGCAGCAGGCCGTCGCGGCGCTTTGCGAGAATCTCGACGACGACTTCGATCGGGCCTGCGAACTGATCCTGGCCTGCCGGGGACGCGTGATCGTCACCGGCATGGGCAAGTCGGGCCACATCGCCGGCAAGATCGCCGCGACACTGGCCAGTACCGGCACCCCCGCCTTCTTCGTGCATCCCGGCGAAGCCAGCCATGGCGATCTGGGGATGATCACCCGGGGCGATGTGGTGCTGGCGCTATCGAACTCCGGCGAAACCGCCGAAGTGACGGCCCTGCTGCCGCTTCTCAAGCGCATGGGCACCCCGCTGATCAGCATGACCGGCCGCCCCGGATCGACCCTGGCTCGGCACGCCAATGCCCATCTGAACGCCGGTGTCGAGCGCGAGGCCTGCCCGCTGGACCTCGCCCCCACCTCCTCGACCACGGCCTCGTTGGCCCTTGGCGATGCGCTGGCGGTCGCGCTACTGGAGTTTCGGGGCTTCACTGCCGAGGATTTCGCCCTCTCCCACCCGGGCGGCAGCCTGGGCAAGCGCCTGCTGCTGCGGGTCGCCGACCTGATGCACGACGGCAGCCGGCTGCCCTCGGTGCCACTCGGCAGCCCGCTGCGCGATGCGCTGCTGGAAATCACCCGCCAAGGGCTGGGGTTCACCTGCGTGGTGGCCCCCGACGGCCGCCTGGCCGGCGTGTATACCGATGGCGACCTGCGTCGGACGCTCGATCAGTACAATGATCTCACTGGCCTGGTGGTCGATAACGTCATGACTGCCCCCGGCAAACGGGTCTCGCCCGACACCCTGGCGGCGGAAGCCGTGCGCATCATGGAGGACAATCGCATTTCTGCCCTTGCCGTGATCGACGATGACGAGCGCCCCATCGGCGCCCTGCACATGCATGACCTGCTGGCCAGCGGGGTCATCTAATGGCTTTTACCCACAACCATTACTTTACGACGAGCACCCTACGACGGGCGCCCTGCCTCTGGAGACCCCATGACCTTTGATGCACCGCTGAACGACAACCACTTGATCGACCGACTACGCCATATCCGCCTGCTGGCGCTTGACGTTGACGGAGTGCTCACCGACGGCCAGCTGTATTTTCAGGCCAACGGCGTGGAGATCAAGGGCTTCAACACCCTGGATGGCCACGGTATCAAGTTGCTGCAGCGTGCCGGACTGACGGTCGCCCTGATCACGGGTCGCGACTCGCCAATGGTCAGCCATCGCGCCGCCTCCCTGGGCATCCAGCATCTTTACCAGGGGGTGGAGAGAAAGCTGCCCAAGCTGCGCGACCTTTGCACACAACTGGGACTGTCGCTCGAACAGGTCGCTTACTGTGGCGACGACATGCCGGACGTCGGCGCTATCAGGTACGCAGGCGTTGGCATCAGTGTTCCCGGCGCGCCGGACTACATCCGGCAGCTGGCCGACTGGGTGACCCAGCGTGAGGGCGGACATGGCGCGGTGCGCGAGATCTGCGATACGCTGCTGAAGGCTCAGGGACACTGGGACGCCGTACTCGACACCTACCTTCACGGAGCCCGTTGACATCATGGCGCTGCGATTGCCACGCCCCTCGTTCAAGGTCTGGCTGTTCCTGCTGCTGCTGGGGCTGGGTGGCCTGCTGGCGTTTCTCGACCAGCGCGATGTCCTGATCCCCGGCCCCATCCCCCGCGACGATGCCGGCGAGCCGGATTATTACCTCGAGGGCGTGCGGCTGATCCGCTTCGATAGCGATGGCCAGGCCCACCAGCGACTCGAGACCCCGCGCCTGGTGCATACCCCGCACGATGACGTAACCCAGCTGGCGACACCGGATATGCGCCTGCTCAGCGATGCCGGGCGAACCTGGCTGGCCAGCAGCGACAGCGGCACGCTCGGCCCCGGCGGCAACCCGCTGACCCTGAGCGGCGACACCCGGCTTCGGGCCCCCGAGGAGAACTGGCAGCTCGACACCGAAATCCTGCATTATGATTCCGAGCAAGGCCGCGCCTGGAGCGAAACTCCTGCTGTATTTCGCCAACCGCCGCAGGAGATGCGCGGAGAGCGTTTCGAGGCCTGGATTCATGACAATCGCCTGCGTCTGACCGACAATGTCCGTGGCCATCATCCCCCCGAGACGACGCCATCCACCGACAAGGAATCTTAGCCATGATGCGACAGCCCTCAGACTTGCTGATCAAACTGGCGCCACTCGGCATGGTCTTTGCCGCCTTTATCGCCACGCCCGCCCTTGCCCTGGAGGGGGATGCCGAAGCCCCTGTCGAGGTCGTCGCCGACCAGCTGGATCTTGACGACGCCGCCGGTACGGCGATCTACACTGGCGATGTCGAGATTCAGCAAGGCAGCATGCAGCTCACCGGTGATCGCGTCGAGATTCAGCGCAACGCCGAGGGGCAATTGACCCGGGCGACCGCCAATGGCGACCGCGCCTACATCGAGCAGCAGCCGAACCCCGACGACCCCCTGGTGCGCGGCTGGGGGCGTACCGTGATCTACCATGTTGCCGAGCGCCGAGTGGAATTGATCGACCGAGCCGAACTTCACCAGGGCGGCGACACCTTCGACGGCGCCTACCTGGAATATTTTCTCGATCGTCAGGTGGTTCAGGCTCGCTCCGACTCCGAAGGCATCCAAGATCGCCAGCGCGTGCGCATGACCCTGCAGCCGGAAAACTGAGGCCTTCATGAAAACCCTTCGTGCCAGCCATCTGGCCAAGAGCTACAAGAGCCGCCGCGTGGTGCAGGACATCAGCCTGGCCATCGAACAGGGCCGGGTGGTGGGTCTGCTGGGCCCCAACGGCGCGGGCAAGACGACCTCCTTCTACATGATCGTGGGGCTGGTGCGCGCCGATGCCGGTGAGGTGCATATCGATGACCTCGACTTGTCGCGTGCCGCCATGCACGAGCGCGCCCGCGCCGGCATCGGCTACTTGCCCCAGGAAGCTTCGATCTTCCGCAAGCTCTCGGTGGCCGACAACATCATGGCGATTCTCGAGACGCGCAAGGATCTCGATCGTGCCGGTCGCCAGGCGCGCCTTGAGGAGTTGCTTCACGATTTTCATGTCGAGCCGATTCGCCACAACCTCGGCATGAGCCTGTCAGGCGGCGAGCGACGACGCGTCGAGATCGCCCGCGCCCTGGCCACGGAACCCGCCTTTATCCTCCTCGACGAACCCTTTGCCGGGGTCGATCCGATCTCGGTAGGCGAAATCAAGGGCATCATCCGTCAGCTCAAGGCGCGACATATCGGCGTGCTGATCACCGATCATAATGTTCGCGAAACGCTCGACATCTGTGATTCTGCCTACATCGTCGGAGATGGTCGGATCATCGCCGAGGGAAACGCCGCGGCGATCATCGCCAATCAGCAAGTTCGCGACGTCTACCTCGGCGAAGACTTCCGCCTCTGAGTCTTTCCATGCTTTTTACCGGCCTTACCTGCATGATCTGTCGGCTTTAATTGGCTGACGGCATGCTAATTGCCGTTGGCATATTTATTGCTATCAAATTGCAAAGAACCAAGTTGCATCCTGTCGATCGGCGGATTAGGGTGAATCTTTTCGGCAGACGAGCAAGTCTTTTTTCATGGCCATGAAAGCGTCTCTGCAACTGCGCCTCGGCACTCAGCTGACCATGACCCCGCAGCTGCAACAGGCCATCGCCCTGCTGCAGCTTTCCACGCTGGATCTGCGTCAGGAAATCCAGCAGGCGCTGGAATCCAACCCCATGCTCGAGCTGGAGGATGAATTCGGCGAGCAGTCCGTCAGCGAAGAATCAGAGGAAGAGTGGGCCAGCGAGATTCCCCGCGAGCTGTCCACCGACAGCGACTGGTCCGATACCTATCAGGATCTCGCCCCGGCCGCCGGGAGCGGTGAAGGGCCTGACTTCGAACGCCAGGCCGACGGTCAGAGCCTGCAGGGTCATCTCGCCTGGCAACTGGCCATGACCGACCTGGATCCTCGCCAGCGACTGATCGCCGATACCCTGATCGATGCCGTGGATGGCGCCGGCTATCTCGCTCAGCCTCTCGACGAGCTGTGCGAGGGTCTCAGAAGACAAGGCCTCGAAGGGCTCAAGAACCGTGAGATCGAGCAGGTCCTGTTGCGCTTGCAGCAATTCGAACCGACGGGCATCTTCGCTCGCGACTTGCGGGAATGCCTGATGCTGCAACTCGCCGCCCTGCCTGACGATACGCCCTTGCTCCCCCAGGCTCGTCGGCTGGTGCGCCAGTTTCTCGAGGCCCTGGCCAGCGGCGACCGGCGCCTGCTCACGCGTCGGCTTGGCCTCGATGACACCGCCCTCGATGCGGTAATCGCCCTGGTGAGAACGCTCGATCCGCGCCCCGGCAGCCACCTCGGCGAATTCAGTAGCGACTACGTGATTCCCGACCTCATCGCCCGGCACGACCATCACGGCTGGCATGTCGAACTCAATGCGCAGGCCCTGCCACGCCTGCGCATCCAGCCTGATTACGCGTCACTGATCCGCCGTGCGGACAAGAGCCGCGATAACCAGTTTCTCAAGGACCATCTTCAGGAAGCGCGCTGGCTGATGAAGAGCCTGTCAAGTCGCAACGATACCCTGCTGCGTGTCGGTCGCGAGATCATGGTGCGCCAGCTCGACTTCCTGGAATGCGGCGAAGAGGCGATGAAGCCCTTGATCCTCGCCGATATCGCCCAGGTGGTGGAAATGCATGAATCGACCATCTCGCGAGTAACGACGCAGAAATTTATCCATACGCCACGCGGTGTCTTCGAACTGAAGTACTTCGTCTCCAGCCAGGTCGGCAATGGGGAAGGCGACGCGCATTCAAGCACCGCGATCCGGGCACGGATCCGCAAGCTGGTCCAGGAAGAACCACCGCGCAAGCCGCTATCCGACAGCAAGCTCGTGGCGATGCTGGAAGAAATCGGCATCAACGTGGCCCGGCGCACCGTCGCCAAGTACCGGGAGGCCATGGGCATCCCTTCGTCAAGCGAGCGCAAGCGATTGAAATAATGCTGTTCGCGGCGCTTTCGAATCCCTCGGGCAGCGGGGGTTTGCAAGCCAGGAAAAAGGGTTACAATCGAATCACCATTCGAAGGACGAAGGAGCGTGTCATGCAAGTCAACATCACCGGCCATCATGTGGAACTGACGGACGCCCTGCGTGACTATGTGAACGAGAAGCTCACCCGCGTGGAACGCCACTACGACAACATCACCAATGTGCAGGTCACGCTCTCCGTCGAGAAGGAACGTCAGCTGGCAGCCTGTACGCTGCATGCCGCCGGTGCCGATCTGCATGCCGAAGCCCAGGACAGCGACATGTACGCCGCCCTGGACGCCCTCGCCGACAAGCTGGATCGCCAGCTGGTCAAGCACAAGG
>DATISN010000285.1:0-8620 GCA_035581765.1 Halomonas sp. | reverse complement strand
CAGCTTGATCAGGGTGGTCTTGCCCGACCCGTTAGCGCCCACCAGCGCCAGGCTGTGGCCAGGCAGGAGATGAAGGGTGATGTGTTTCAGCGCGGGGGCCTGTGCGCCGGGGTACGTGAAGCTGACGTTCTCGAAGCGGATACCGTCGCCCGGGCTGGTACCTTGGGTGAGCGTGCCAGCCTCCGCCACCACTGGCTGCTCGAGGTACTCGTAGAGGTTCGACAGGTCGAGATTGTCTTCGTACATGCCGCCGATGGCCGTGAGACTCGCCGACAGGGCCGCTTGACCCTGCTTGAAGACCATCAAGTACATGGTCATCTGCCCGAGCGAAAGCCGCCCGGTGACCGTCTCGATCACGACCCAGGCATAGGCGCCGTAGAAGGCCAGGGTGCCCAGCAGGCCGAGCAGAAAGCCCCAGCTCTCGCGGCGGAGCGTCAGGCGACGGTCCTCGCTGTAGAGTGTCGTGAAGATGTCGCGATAACGGCCCAGCAGCAATGGCTCCAGGCCGAAGAGCTTGACCTCCTTGATGCTGTCCTCGCGGGCCAGCACGGTTTCCAGGTACATCTGCATCCGCGTCTGCGGCGAGCGCCAGCGGAACAGGCGGAACGCATCGCCGGAGAACTTGGCCTCGGATAGAAATACCGGTAGTGCGCCGATCGTAAGCACCAGTAGCGCCCATGGCGAGAAGCCCACCAGCAAGACGCCGAAGCTCGCCAGCGAGATGGCGTTCTGGGCCAGTGAGAAGGTCTTGTTGACCAGGCCTAGCGGACGCGTCGAGGCTTCGCGTCGCGCCCGGGTCAGCTTGTCGTAGAACTCCGAGTCCTCGAATTGGGTGAGCGAGAGCTCACCGGCCTTTTCGAGGATCATGACATTGACCTTCTGGCCGAGCAGGGCGCGCAAAAGCGACTGCTGAGCCGAGAGGCCGCGCTGGGCCAGGGCGATCAGGGTGATGACACCGGCCTCGGCCAGCACATAACGCAGCACGCTCCACCATTCCACCTGTCCCGTCTCGCGGTGCAGCGCCATGGCGGCGACGACGGCATCAACGATCAGTTGCCCAAGCCATGCCGCTACCGCGGGAAGTACCCCGGCGACCAGAGTGCACAGCGCTAGGCCCAGCGTCAGTGGACGCGAGGTCTGCCAGACCAGACCCAAGGCCCGGCGGCTGTAGCGGAACACGCCGAAGAAACGGGCCAGACGGCCACCCTCGGCGAGAGGGGCAGGGGACGCGTGTGATGGGACCAAACGGATGACTCCCGGCTTGGAGGGGCAACGGTGGAGCGTGGAGGAGCAACAGTCTACCCGGCCAACGGCAGGATTTCCCGATGATGCTTGGTGGTGGTGGGTTAGCGCGGCGCTACCGATAACGCGGGCTTTACTACCTGCTACAAGCACTTCGCTAACCACACACCAAGCGCCCCGCTTCGAGAGGAGCGGGGCGCTGGGGGTGTCGCGAGCTATTTAGTGTTGAGGGCGATTAGCCGTCGTCGTCTTCGGTGGAGCGAGTACTTGCGACCACGGTGCCGGTCTCGCCGCTTTCCAGTACGGCCAGGATCGGTTCGGCTTCGCCCTTGAAGGCCATCAAGCGCTCACCCTCGAGACTCTGGCTCTCGGGTAGGTCCACCTTCATGGCGTCCACCTGGCTGTTGTTGACCAGGACCTCGTAATGCAGGTGAGGGCCGGTGCTACGTCCGGTGTTGCCGGAGAGCGCGATCCGCTGGTTCATCTCGACCCGCTCGCCGCGCTTGACGAGTGGCTTGGAGAGGTGCAGATAGCGGGTCTTGTAGCCATTGTCGTGGCGAACCACGAGATAGCGCCCGGCCAGCGGATGATTGCCGACCTTTTCCACGCGCCCGCCGGCCGGCGATTGCACCGGAGACCCGATGGGCATGGCGAAATCGGTTCCCTTATGAGGGCTGACACGGCCGGTGACCGGATGCTTGCGGTTGGGGTTGAAACTGGAGCTCAGTCGGTAGCTGCCGCCAAACGGGTAACGGCTGAAGGCCGGGTCGAGACTCAACCCATCCGGTGTGTAGAAATTGTTGTCCTCGGCGTTGCGCACCACGGTCAGGTCCATGCGCTCGCCTTCGTACTGCACCGCCAGCACGCGCGAATCCAGCGTCTCGCCGTCGATGATGTCGGACTCGATCAACACCTGAAAACGATCGCCGCGACGGGTGTCGCGGCGAAAATCGAGTTTTTTCTCCAGCACCTTGGCCAGTTCTGCGACCTCGGTGCTATTGAGGCCGGTCGACTGGGCCGAGCGCGCAAAGCTGCCGCTGACGGTGCCAGCGAAAAGACGCTGGGTCGGTTCACCGGATCGTTCGATGGAGGCCACTTCGAAGGCGTCCTGCTCACGCTCGATCAACAAGCCACTGCGAGCATTCTTCATCATGCGTAGGGTCAGCAGCTTGCCCTGTTCGTCGAGCTGATACTCGAAGCGGTTGCCTGAGCGCCAATGCGTCAGTACCCGCGGCTCGTCGATGGCCTCGAGCAGGTTCAACACCTCGCTGTAGCCCAGCCCCAGGCGCTTCTGGGCAAGAACGGCGAAGGTGTCGCCCTGATTGACTTCGTAGGTCTGCCACTCGGGGACAAAGGCATCACTGGAAGCGATTTCTTCCTCGAGAATGATGGGGCCTTCCGCGAACAGGTTCAGGTCCTGCTCGGAGACATCATCATAAGAGGTGGCGCCTGCGACAGCCTTCGTGTCCTGATCGAGCATGCCGCTGGAGATGGTGCCGACGACGATGGCCATGTGCAGCGCGCCGTCGTCGATGAGACCCTGCTCGCCAGTGACGCCTTCAAAGGCTGGCTCACCCGTCGCTGCCGGCTTGCCGGCATTGCTGGCCGATTCACCGTCGGCGCTGGCCGATTCAACGAAGGTTAGGTTAACAGTCTCAGTGGGCGTCAGGCGGGAAAGCGGAACGTGCTCGCGAGTGGCGTCCAGGGTTTGAGACGCCATTTCGATGGCATCGGCGACCGGGCTTCGATCGAGATTCAGGGACGGCAGGCCGGGGCGAGCATCGGGGGCGAGAGGGACGAATACGGTGTCGGGCGATTGATTCTCGCGCTGGACATCCTGTAAGGAAGAGATGATTTTTTCTGCACCCAGCACGGTGATCATGGTAGCGACCGGTAACAATAACAATTTGTGCGTGCGGGGCAGCGAATGAAGGATTCGCAACATTATATAATGGCCAGTGACTGATGAAGGAAAACAAAAAGGCACACGAACCATACCCCATGACGTTTGATGTGCCTAGACTGTATCGATGTACAGGTCAGGGGTCGGTCGTCATGAGGCATCAGATTTATATGATGATGCTTGCCGAGTGAACGGTGTTTGTTAACAAGCGTAAGGATGTTAATCGTAATAAAGGGGATGTTGCAATACTCACTTCGGCGACTTCTCCCTTCGCGTGCAACAGACACCGCGGAAGGCCCCTTCATAGCTTCGTCCGGACCACACGAGCAGCTGAATCGCGTGAGCGCCTGGTAATTCACGTGGGATTTTTCGAAGATTAAGCGCATCCATTTGCTTTGCTGGTTCGAGGAAATCGAAATGTCCCGTGTCACCCTGGCCCAATGGCAGATGCTTGCGGCAGTGATCGACCACGGCGGTTTTGCCAGGGCCGCGGAGGTGGTTCACAAGAGTCCGTCGACCCTCAACCATGCGGTGCATAAGCTGGAAGAACAGCTCGGCGTGGCGGTGCTGGAGCCGGTGGGGCGACAGGTGCGGCTGACCGAGGCGGGTGAGATGTTGTTGCGCCGAGCGCGCCAGCTGATCGAGAGCGCCGCGTCACTGGAAGAGGTGGCGATTCGCTTGTCGGAAGGCCTGGAGGCCGAGATCGTACTGGCCATCGACCAGATTTTTCCTCCCGATGCCCTGGCGATGGCGCTGGAAACCTTCTCGGAGGCTTACCCATACGTTCGGGTGCAGCTCCACGAGACGGTGCTCAACGGCGGTATCGAGATGCTTTACGACGGCAGCGCTGATCTGGTGGTGTCGGGGCTCTCCGCTCAGGGCTTCCTGGGTGAGCCGCTGGTCACCATCCACTTCATTGCCGTGGCCCACCCCGAACACCCCTTGCATCGTTTGGCCCGTGAGCTCGACCTGCGCGACCTTGAGCAGCACCGCCAACTGGTGGTGCGCGACTCGGCCCTTCGACAGTCGATGGATGCCGGCTGGCTCAAGGCCGAACAGCGATGGACGCTGAGCCATCTGGAGTCGTCCATCGACATGCTTCAGCGCGGGTTGGGGTTCGCCTGGGTCCCCGAGACCCGCATTCGAGAAAATCTTGACAGAGGCCACTTGGTCGCGCTGCCGCTTGCCGCCGGCGGCATTCGCGAGGCGCCGATCCAGTTGATCTACCGTGATCGCGACAGAGCCGGGCCGGCCACCCATGCCATGGCCGCGGCATTGAAAGAGGCGGTGAGCCGGTGTCATGTCGACAGACCGTTCGATCAAGTCGAATGAGCGCACGCAAAACATGCGCTTGAGCCACCAGGGATTCGGCCTATTCTGGGCGCCATCATTCTTTTATGGGGAGTTGGCTCATGGGCCTGTTGATCGAGGGCGTCTGGCACGACCAGTGGTACGACACCGCCAAGCATGGCGGTGAGTTTGTGCGCGAATCCTCAAAGCTTCGCGATTGGATCACCGCGGATGGACTCGCCGCCCCCGGCGGCCAGCCGGGCTTGCCAGCCCAGGCCGGGCGCTACCATCTATATGTATCGCTGGCCTGCCCCTGGGCGCATCGCGTGCTGATCATGCGCAAGCTCAAGGGGCTCGAAGAGCTGATCGGGATCTCCCACGTCAGCCCCTTGATGCTTGACAAGGGCTGGTCCTATCACGTGGAGGAGGGGTCGAGCGGCGACCCGGTCAACGGCGTCGACTATCACCACCAGCTCTATACCTTGACCGATGCGGAATATACCGGTCGGGTCACGGTGCCGGCCTTGTGGGACAAGGAGCAGCAGCGCATCGTCAACAACGAGTCCGCCGAACTGCTGCGCATGCTGAACGGGGCCTTCGACGAACTCACCGGCAACCATCTCGACTTCTATCCCGAGGATCTGCGCGAGACCATCGACGCGGTGAATGGCGACGTCTATGACCACATCAATAATGGCGTCTACAAGTCGGGGTTTGCGACTGACCAGGCGGTATACGAAAAGCACGTGGCCGCGCTTTTCGAATCACTCGATCGGATGGAGGCGCGGCTTGCCGAGAACCGTTACCTGGCCGGCGAGTGGCTGACCGAGGCCGATATCCGCCTGTTCACGACGCTGGTGCGCTTCGACGCCGTCTATTACGGCCACTTCAAATGCAATCTGCGGCGAATCGAGGATTATCCCCATCTTTCGAACTACCTGCGTGAGCTTTATCAATGGCCGGGAGTGGCCGAGACGGTTTCCCTGGATCACATCAAGCGCCACTATTACTACAGCCACGACACCATCAATCCGACGCGGATCGTACCCAAGGGGCCGCTGCTCGACCTTGGCCGCCCCCATAACCGTGAGCGTTTGACGGGGCGGGGCATCCGTGGCGGGGCGTTATCGAATTAATGGCGCGCTAGCAGCGTAAGAGGGCGTGAGCAGATAAGGCTGGCCAGCAACATTGGTCGATGGTAGTATGCGTCCTCCTCGCATGTGTTGACCCCGCCATCATGACGACGCGGCCTCTTCTCCTGCTGTTTCAGCCGAGAACGAGGTGATCGCGGCAACGCCGAGCTAATCGCTTCGCGCGTTCGAAATTGTGTAGATGGAGCGCCTCTAAATGTCCTGCGATTCTCGCAGGATCGGCGCAGACGGTCGCCACAGCGGCACCGTGTCATCGACGTTGATGGCACGAGCCGTATGCCAGGTGCGACCGGCGTCCCCGACTCCGATGTTTTGCCCTGCCTCTGGCAGGGTAACTGACCGTATTGACCGCGTCAGGGGATGCCATTGATGTTTTATGCCGGATAGACCGGCTCACCAAGGTGTGATTCATGACCTCGACTTCCGTCGCCTCGCCGACTTTCAGCGATCTTGCCCTGCTGCCTGACGTTCTTTCCGCCGTCGTGGCGCAAGGCTATGAAGTGCCTTCGCCCATCCAGGCGCAGACCATTCCCGCCCTGCTGGAAGGACGCGACATGCTGGGCCAGGCCCAGACCGGTACCGGCAAGACCGCTGCCTTCGCCCTGCCATTGTTGTCGCGTCTGGACCTGACGCGTCGCCAGCCCCAGGTGCTGGTGTTGGCCCCGACCCGTGAGCTGGCCCAGCAGGTGGCCGTTTCCTTCAGCAAGTACGGCCAGAACCTCAAGGGTCTGGAAGTGGCGACGCTGTGTGGTGGTCAGGAATACCGCGAACAACTCGGCGCCTTGAAGCGCGGCGCCCAGGTCGTGGTCGGCACCCCGGGTCGGGTGATCGATCACCTGGACCGCGGCAGCCTGAAGCTTGACGGCCTGTCCGCCCTGGTGCTGGACGAAGCCGACGAAATGCTGCGCATGGGCTTCATCGACGACGTCAAGCGCGTGGTCGCCGACACCCCCAAGGATGCACAGCGCGTCTTCTTCTCCGCGACCCTGCCGGTGGAAATCGAGCGCATCGTCAATCGCTACCTGGTCGATCCGGTCAAGGTTGCCATCGCCTCGGCCGTGGGTACGGCGGCGAGCATCGAGCAGCACCTGGTGCGTGTTGACGGCGGTGCCAAGCTGGAAGCGCTGGCCCGCATCCTCGAGGTAGAGCCCGTCGACGGTGCCATCGTCTTCGTGCGGACCCGTGCCGCCTGCACCACGTTGATGGAGCAGCTGTCGGCCCGCGGTCTCAGCGTGGCAAGCCTCTCGGGCGATCTGGATCAGAGCCTGCGCGAGCGCACCATCACGCGTCTCAAGCGCGGCAAGGTCGATATCCTGATCGCCACCGACGTGGCCGCCCGCGGGCTGGACGTGTCACGTCTGACGCACATCATCAATTATGATCTGCCCCAGGATAGCGAAGCCTATACCCACCGTATCGGCCGCACCGGCCGCGCCGGACGCACAGGCGTCGCTATCACCTTCGTCGGGTTCCGCGAAGGTCGCAAGGTCGGCTGGATCGAGCAGGCTACCGGTCAGAAGCTCAGCGAAATGGCCGTGCCTGACGAAACCGCCATCCGCGCTCACCGCGACGAGATCTTCCGTCAGAGCGTCACCGCGGCCCTGACGGCCGGTGCCGAGGAGCAGCGTGCGCTGGTCGAGCGTCTGGTCGAGGAAGGTCACGATCCCATCGAGCTGGCCTGTGCCTTTGCGCGCCTGGCGCGTGCCGATGAGGCACCGATCGGTCGTCTGCAGGCGCCGCGCAAGGAGCGTGCTCCTTCCGCTCGTGATGGTGCCAAGCCGGCACGTCGTGAACGTGGCAGCAGCGAAGGCATGACCCGTTACCGTGTCGCCGTGGGCCACAAGGACGGCGTCAAGCCGGGCCAACTGGTCGGCGCACTGGCCAATGAAGGCGGCATCGAGGGCGCGCGTATCGGCCGTATCGATATCCGCAACGCCTTCTCCGTCGTCGAGCTGCCAAGCTCGTTGCCGGCCAGCATTCTGAGCAAGATGGGCCGCGCCCGGGTTGCCGGACGTCCGCTGGAAATCAGCGAGGACGGTGGTGTCGCCGAGCGCGCCCCGCGTCGTCGCCGCGATGAAGGTGACGCGCCGATTCGTCGTCGCGAACTGGCCTGATCGCGGCCGGGCCAGAGACTGGCCCGGTATCGAGTGAGCTGAAAGCCAAAAACCTCGCACCGAACGGTGCGGGGTTTTTGCGTATGGCGTTGGCTAGGTGGGGGTGCGCTGCAAACGCTCGCCCAGCGCCTGCATGAAGCGCACGCCTTCCTCGAGTTGAGCGATCTCGAGATACTCGTCTGGCTGATGGGCCTGGCCGATACTCCCCGGGCCGCAGATCAGCGTTGGCAGGCCCTCACGCTGGAACTGTCCGGCCTCGGTGGCATAGGCCACGGCGCCGCCGGGACGCTGGCCGAGGAGCGCATGGCACAGCGCCAGCACCTCGGCGTTGTTGTCATCGGCCAGGGCCGGCACGCTTTGGGTAAGCCGCTCGGTGACGATGCCGGTCTCGGGGGCCTTGTCGTGCATCCGGGCTTCCAACTTCCTGGCATAGGCGTTCACGCGTCCCAGCAGATCCTCGAAGCGGTCCTGGGGCAGGTGACGGATCTCCCAGTCGAAACTGCACTCCCGCGCCATGATATTGATCGCGGTGCCACCGGCGATCCTGCCCACGTGGAGACTCGAGTGCACGACGTTGAACGCCTCGTCCACACGGCCCTCGGCACGCAGCTCGGCCATCACGTCCTCGATCCGGGTGACCAGGCGGGCGGCGACATGAATCGCCGAGACGCCCTGATTGACCTGGCTGGAGTGGGCGGCGCGTCCCGTGATGGTGGTGCGCAGATTGGTGCTGCCCTTGTGAGCAACGACCGGCTGCATCAGCGTCGGTTCGCCGACGATCACCGCGGCCGGCCGCGGGTGGTCGGCCAGCAGGCGCTCGATCATGCGCGGCGCACCGATACAGCCGACTTCCTCGTCATAGGAGAGCGCCAGCGTGATCGGTACCTCGAGGTCCCGATTCACCCAGGTCGGCACTTCGG
>DATISN010000284.1:0-10453 GCA_035581765.1 Halomonas sp. | reverse complement strand
CGACATCGCGCTTGAGCGCTTCGATCTCCTCGTTGGACTTGAGGGAGAGCAGCTCGAAGTAACGCCACATCAGGCTGTCGGGCATCGAGACGAGCTTGTTGAACATCGCGCCAGGCGCTTCGTCGACCCCAACGTAGTTACTCAACGACTTCGACATCTTCTGCACGCCATCCAGGCCTTCGAGCAGCGGCATGGTGATTACCACCTGCGGCGCCTGGCCAAAATGTTTCTGTAGCTCGCGCCCCATCAACAGGTTGAACTTCTGATCGGTACCGCCGAGCTCCACGTCCGCCTTCAGCGCCACGGAGTCGTAGCCCTGCACCAGTGGGTAGAGAAACTCATGGATCGAGATGGACTGCCCCGACTGGTAGCGTTTCTCGAAGTCATCACGCTCGAGCATCCGTGCCACCGTACTCTGGCCGGCCAGCTCGATCATGTCGGCGGCACTCATGGTCGCGAACCACTCGGAATTGAAACGCACCTCGGTCTTGTCGGGGTCGAGAATCTTGAACACCTGCTGCTTGTAGGTCTCGGCGTTGACCTTGACCTCCTGCTCGGTGAGCGGCTTGCGCGTCACGTTCTTACCGGTGGGGTCGCCGATGCGACCGGTAAAATCGCCGATAAGGAAGATGACCTCATGACCCATGTCCTGAAACTGGCGCATCTTGGTCAGCAGCACGCTATGGCCCAGGTGAAGATCCGGCGCTGTGGGGTCGAAGCCCGCCTTGATACGCAGCTTACGACCAGAAGCGAGCTTGTGTTTCAGCTCGTCCTCGACAAGGATTTCATGGGTACCACGCTGAAGAAGCGCCAGCGCGCTCGCAACATCGGTCATCGTCTCCTACTCCACATCATGAGGGGTGTCGGGCTCACCTGCCGGGCCCACCGAATGCGACGGGATGGTAGCATGACTCGAGCAGCGCGCGACGGCGCCACATCGACTCGGGAGAAACACATGCCGCTATTCGTGGGGCTCATGTCGGGCACCAGCCTCGACGGCATCGATGCCGTGCTGGTGGATATTGACCAGGCGGGGCAGCCGCGGCTGGTCGCGGCCCATGCCGAGCCGATGCCGGAGGCGCTGCACGAACAACTCTGGACGCTCTGTCATGCCCAGCAAGCGAGTTTCGCCGAGCTGGCCCGTGCAGAAGACAGCTTCTGTCGCCTGCAGGCCCAAGCCGTCGATGCACTTCTGGCGTCGAGCAAGACCCCGACAAGCGCCATCTCCGCCCTGGGCAGTCACGGACAAACCATCGAGCATGCGCCGTCGGGTCATGACGGCGGCCCTCCTTACACCCTTCAGCTCGACAACCCCAGCCTGCTTGCCGAGCTCACGGGGTGTGCGGTCGTGGCCGATTTCCGCCGCCGCGACCTGGCCGCTGGTGGCCAGGCCGCCCCGCTCGCCCCGGCCTTTCATCAGGCACTGTTCCGCGCGCCCGGCGAATGGCGCCTGGTGCTGAACCTGGGGGGATTCGCCAACCTGACGCTGCTGCCGCCTGCGGAGGATGAGCGCTCCCCGCTGGGCTTCGATACCGGCCCGGCCAATGCCCTGCTGGATGCCTGGCATGCCCGTCACCGTCGCGTACGCTTCGATGCCGGCGGCCGCTGGTCCGCCACGGGTCGGGTTGACGAAGCGTTGCTGGAGCGACTGCTGGCAGACCCCTTCTTTCATCGCCCCCCGCCCCGCAGTACCGGGCGCGAAGCCTTTCATCTCGGCTGGCTCGACGCGCAATTGACGGGCAAGGAACGGCCGGAAGACGTGCAGGCGACTCTCGCTGAGCTGACCGCGGCCAGTGTGGCGATGGGGGTAATGATGGCGCGAGAACAACTCGACGCCCCTCCTGCTTCCGCATTGATTCCCTGTGGCGGCGGCGCTCACAACCCCGACCTGCTCAACCGGTTGGCACGGCGCCTCCCCGAGACACCGCTGGTGGCAAGCGCCGAATGGGGCTGGCCGGCGGACTGGCTGGAAGGAGGCGCCTTCGCCTGGCTGGCCTGGCGAAGGCTCGCCGGCCTGCCCGGCAACCTGCCCTCGGTGACCGGCGCCTGCGGCCCGCGACTACTGGGCGGCCTCTACGCCCCCTGATACCTGCTCGTGAAAGTGCGGCGCCTAAAAATCATCCTCGCCACGCAGCGAAAGATGGCTGGCCGCCTCCTTGGCCTGGCTCACGCCATCGCTGCGCTCATCGCCGTACTTGATCATCATGCGCAGATCATTGGCCGAATCGGCATGTACCAGCGCCACATCCTTGGAAATCTTGCCCGCCTTGAAGAGATCAAAAAGCGCCTGGTCGAACGTCTGCATGCCCAGATCACGTGAGCGCGCCATGACGTTCTTGATCTCCATGACATCGCCCTTGCGGATGAGATCGCCGATCAATGGTGACTTGAGAAGCACCTCGATGGCGGGACAGCGCCCCTCGTCCACGGTGGGCAGCAACTGCTGCGCTACGATGGCCTGCAGGTTCAACGACAGATCCAACCAGATCTGATCATGACGCTCATGCGGAAAGAAGTGGATGATACGGTCCAGCGCCTGGTTGGCGTTGTTGGCATGCAGGGTGGCCAGGCACAGGTGGCCCGTCTCGGCGAACGTCAGGGCATGCTCCATCGTTTCCCGGGTACGGATCTCACCGATGAGAATCACATCCGGGGCCTGGCGCAGGGTGTTCTTCAGCGCCACTTCGAAGGATTCGGTGTCGATGCCCACTTCACGCTGATTGATGATCGCCTTGCGGTGCGGGTGCACGTACTCGATGGGGTCCTCGACGCTGATGATATGTCCACCTACGGTCTCGTTGCGCCGCTGGATCATCGACGCCAGGGTCGTCGATTTGCCGGTACCCGTCCCGCCGACCACGAAGACCAGGCCCCGCTTGATATTGGCAAGCTCGCCCAATATCGGCGGCAGCGACAGCGTTTCCAGCTGAGGGATATCGAAGGCGATGCGCCGGATGACCATGGCCTGCTGGTTACGCTGCTGAAAGGCGCTGACCCGAAAGCGACCCCGGCCGGGCAGGCTAAGGGCAAAATTGGCTTCATGCTCGGCCTGAAACCGCTCCATCACGGGATCGGGAATCGACACGCTCACCAGTTCAGTGACCTGCTGGGGGCTGAGTCCCTGGTCGCCCAAGGGGATCAGCTTGCCGGCCATCTTCAAGGTCGGCGGCGCGTTGACCGAAATCAACAGGTCCGACGCCTCCTTCTGCACCATGATATCCAGCAGCTGGTAGAGCCACTCTTTTGCCGTCATCTCCCTGCTCCTTGTTGTTCTCGTTGCTCATTCAGCTCGAGAGTACGCTCTTGGCCTTGCTCTGGGCCTCGTCCCGCGCTATCACATTGTCGGCGACCAACTTGGCCAGCGAGGCATCCAGCGTCTGCATGCCCAGGTTGCCGCCGGTCTGGATCGACGAGTAGATCTGCGCGACCTTGTCCTCGCGGATCAGGTTGCGTACCGCCGAGGTGGCAATGAGGATCTCATGCGCCGCCACGCGCCCCCCGCCCTGACGCTTGAGCAGCGCCTGGGAGATGACCGCCTGCAGCGATTCGGAGAGCATGGAGCGCACCATGGATTTCTCGTCGCCGGGGAAGACATCGATGATCCGGTCGATGGTCTTGGCCGCCGAGGTCGTGTGCAGCGTGCCGAACACCAGATGTCCGGTTTCCGCGGCGGTCATGGCCAGACGAATCGTCTCCAGGTCACGCATCTCGCCCACCAGGATGATATCCGGGTCCTCACGCAAGGCGCTGCGCAGCGCCGGGGCGAAGCCATGCGTGTCGCGATGGACCTCGCGCTGGTTCACCAGGCAGCGCTTGCTGCGATGCACGAATTCCACCGGATCCTCAATGGTGAGGATGTGCTCGAAGCGGTTGTCGTTGATGTAATCGATCATCGCCGCAAGCGTGGTGCTCTTGCCCGAGCCCGTAGGTCCAGTCACCAGCACCAGGCCGCGCGGTAGCATCGACAAGCGTCGAAATACATCGCCCATGCCCAGATCAGCAAATGTCAGCACCTCCGAGGGAATCGTGCGGAATACCGCACCGGCGCCCCGGGCCTGAGTGAAGGCATTGACACGAAAGCGCGCCACGCCGGGCACTTCGAAGGAGAAATCGGTCTCGAGGAACTCTTCATAGTCGCGACGCTGCCGATCGGCCATGATGTCATAGATCAACTTGCGGACCTCACGGTCATCCATGGCCGGCACGTTGAGTCGTCGTATGTCGCCATCGACGCGGATCATCGGCGGAAGACCGGCCGAGAGATGCAGATCCGAGGCATTCTGTTTTGCCGAGAACGCCAGCAGTTCGGTAATATCCATGCGTTTCCCTGCTCCCGGTAAGGGGTAAATTAGGATGGCCAGTATGACAGACCTTTTGGCATGACAGCCTCGTCACTTTCCAGCACGGCGCTGTCCGAATCGCTTGTCGCTGCCCGCAGGCGGCTGGCCAAGGCGCTGGCGGAAGCCGGCCGCCCCGAGCAGGACGCCCGGCTGCTTGCCGTCAGCAAGACCAAGCCGGCCGCGATGATTCGTGACGCTTGGCACCTTGAACAGCGTGACTTCGGTGAGAACTATCTTCAGGAAGCGCTGGCAAAGCAGACCGAATTGGCCGACCTGCCAGACATCGTCTGGCATTTCATCGGGCCCTTGCAATCCAACAAAACGCGAGACGTCGCCGAGCACTTCGCCTGGGTGCACAGCGTAGACCGGGAAAAGATCGCGCGGCGTCTCAACGATCAACGCCCCGAGGCGCTCGGTCCCTTGAATGTGTGTCTGCAGGTCAATATCAGCGACGAACCCAGCAAGTCAGGCGTGAATCTCGCGGAACTGCCCACCCTCGCCGAGGCGGTGCTGGCCATGCCGGCCCTGCGATTGCGCGGCCTGATGGCTATCCCCGCGCCCGCCGAGAATCTCGATGATCAGCGCCTGCCTTTCGCCCGGCTGCGTGACGCCCTCGCAGCTCTGCAGGAACGCTTTCCCGAGGCACCGCTCGACACGCTCTCCATGGGCATGAGTGCGGACCTGGAAGCCGCCGTGCTGGAGGGTGCGACCCTGGTGCGGCTGGGCACCGCCATCTTCGGTGAGCGAGACACCCGATAACGACCGGACGGCGCCGCGCCAAGCGTCTCATAGGAAACGTCTAACATTAAACAAAGGACAGTGCGAATGGCTAGCAGAGTGACGTTCATCGGCGCCGGCAACATGGCCGGTGCGATCATCGGCGGCATGATCGACAGTGGGTTCGCGCCCGATGCCATCACCGCGACCTCGCCAAGCGACGAGATGCTCGCGCCGCTACGCGACCGGCTGGGGATTTGCACCAACACCGACAACGATGCGGCCGTCGAGCAGGCCGACGTCGTGGTGCTGGCAGTGAAGCCCCAGATCATGCGGGAGGTCTGCGAGAAGATGCGCACGACCATCCAGGCACGCCGGCCGTTGATCATCTCGGTGGCGGCAGGCCTGCCGGCCGAGACCCTCGAACACTGGCTCGGCGGCGAGCTGGCCGTGGTACGCTGCATGCCCAACACGCCCTCGCTGGTGGGTGCCGGGGCCTCGGGACTCTATGCCAACCCGAGGGTCGAGGCGTCGCAACGCGTTCTCGCCACCGAGCTGATGGAGGCGGTCGGTCTGGTAGAATGGGTCGATGATGAAGCATTGCTCGAGGCCGTCACGGCCGTTTCCGGTAGCGCGCCAGCCTATTTCTTCCTGATGTTCGAAGCCATGGAGGAAGCCGGTGTCAACCTCGGCCTGCCCGCCGACACCGCCCGCCGGCTGGCCATGCAGACCGCCTATGGCGCCGCGAAGATGGCCATGCAGAGCGACAAAACGCCAGCCGAGCTGAAGCGCAACGTGATGTCGCCGGGCGGCACGACCGAACGGGCTATCGAGCATCTCGAAGGTGCCGGGCTGCGTCATATCGTGCAGGATGCCATGAGCGCCTGCGCGCATCGCGCCAGCGAGATGGCCGACGAACTGGGCAAACGCTAATCCCCGACACGCACTCACGAGACAGCGGTTCATACGATCCACTCTCAAGGACTATGGAGGAGCCCTGATGGTCAGCCAATTGGGAAGCGCCGGCCTGCTGCTGGTCAATACCCTCATCAATATCTATCTGTTCCTGCTGATGCTGCGCTTCCTGCTGCAGGCGTCCCGGGCCGATTACTACAATCCCATCAGCCAGTCGGTGGTGAAGGTCACCCAGCCCGTGGTGCGGCCCTTCCAGAGCTTCCTGGGTCCGGTGATGGGACGCTTCGATCTCGCCACGCTGGCCGCCGGCTTCGTGATCAAGGCGGTAAGCATCCTGGTCATCCTGCAGATTGCCGGCTTCGGCATGGCACCGCTGGTCGGCGTGGCCATCGGTGCCATCGCAGGCCTCGCCAACGCCATCCTCAAGATCTACTTTCTGGCGCTGATCGTGATGATCATCCTCAGCTGGGTCGCCCCCAATGCCAGCCATCCCGGCGCACTGCTGGTGATGCAGCTGGTGGAACCCATCATGGCGCCGGTGCGCAAGGTCATCCCGCCGCTGGGCATGATCGATCTCTCGCCGATCGTGGTGTTCATCGCCATCAGTATTCTCGATGGCCTCGTGGTGGGGTCGCTGACCCGCGCTGCCGGCATCTCCGGTGCCCTGGTTGGCCTGTGACCCAGACGCCCATCCAACGACCGGACGCTGACCGAGTGATACCCAACGAGCTGCCAGGCGACTCGGTCGGCCTGGTAACGCCACAGACGGCGCACTTCGACGACCCCCTGGCGCTGGCCTGCGGCAAGACGCTGCCGGCCTATGACCTGGTGTTTGAGACCTACGGCACCCTGAACGCCGAGCGCTCCAATGCCGTGCTGATCTGCCATGCGCTCTCCGGGCATCATCATGCCGCCGGCTTTCACCACCTCGAGGAACGTAAGCCGGGCTGGTGGGACGCGCATATCGGCCCCGGCAAGTCCATCGACACCGACCGCTTCTTCGTGATCTCGCTGAACAACCTCGGCGGCTGCCACGGCAGCACCGGGCCGATCAGCCTGAATCCAGACACTGGCCGCCAGTGGGGCCCGGATTTCCCCATGGTGACGGTGAGCGACTGGGTCCACAGCCAGGCCCGGCTGGCCGACCGGCTGGGCATCGAGCGCTTCGCGGCGGTGATCGGCGGCAGCCTTGGCGGCATGCAGGTGCTGCAGTGGGCAATGGCCTACTCAGAACGCATCGCCAATGCCGTGGTCATCGCGGCCACGCCCAAGCTGTCGGCACAGAACATCGCCTTCAACGAAGTGGCTCGCCAGGCGATACGCTCCGACCCAGACTTCCACGCCGGCTGGTACTACGAACACGACACCTTGCCGCGGCGCGGGTTGAAACTGGCGCGCATGGTGGGCCACATCACCTACCTGTCGGCAGATGCCATGGGCACCAAGTTCGGTCGCGACCTGCGCGCCGACGACTTCAATTTTGGCTATGACGTCGAATTCCAGGTGGAATCCTACCTGCGCTACCAGGGCGATACCTTCTCGAATTCCTTCGATGCCAATACCTACCTGCTGATGACCAAGGCACTGGATTACTTCGACCCGGCAGCGGCCCATGGCGGCGACTTGGCCTGCGCCCTGGCGCCCGCCGATTGTCCGTTCCTGGTGGTGAGTTTCTCGACCGACTGGCGATTCCCACCGTCGCGCTCCAAGGAGCTGGTCAACGCCCTGATCCAGGCTGACAAGGCGGTCAGCTACGTCAACATCGACTCGCCACACGGTCATGACGCCTTCCTGATGCCACAGCCTCGCTACCAGGCGGTGTTCGCCGGATTCATGTCTCGCGTGGCCCGCGACCTTAACCTGGGAGGCCCATCATGAAGCGCGCCGACTTGACGCTGATCCATGACTGGGTGCCCGAAAGGGCGCGTATCCTCGACCTGGCCTGCGGCGATGGCACTCTGCTGGCCGCCCTGGCCCGCGACAAGCACGTCAGCGGTTATGGGCTCGAGATCGACCCTGACGGCATCACCGCCTGCCTGCAGAAAGGCGTCAACGTCATCGAGCAGAACCTCGACGAGGGCCTGGCCAACTTCGAGGACGATGCCTGCGATCTGGTAATCATGACCCAGGCGCTGCAGGCCCTGCGTCGCCCCGATCTGATGCTCGACGAGATGCTGCGGGTCGCTGGGGAGTGCATCATCACCTTCCCCAACTTCGCCTACTGGCGGCATCGTGCCTATCTCGGCTTCAAGGGCTTCATGCCGGTTTCCAAGTCACTGCCCCATGCCTGGTACGACACGCCCAACATCCACCTCTCGACCTTCAACGACTTTGAACAACTCTGTCGTGACAAGGGTCTGACTATCGTCGACCGTGCCGTGGGCATCGGCGACCATGAGGGCCACTGGACCTCCCGCTGGTGGCCCAACCTGTTCGGCGAGATCGCGATCTTCCGTGTCAGTCGCCACCGGGACTGAGCGAGCGCCGTCTCAATCAAGAAGACAAGAGGGTCCATGATGAGCCAACGACGCCTGCCCCTCGTCGCCCTGACCTGGCTGTTGCTGCTGTCGGGGCCGCTCGCCGCCCAGCAGTTTGAACAGGTAGGCGATTATCAGATCCACTACAGCGCGGTGAACACCAGCTTTCTGCCCCGAGACGTGGCCGAGGAGCACGGTATCCAGCGCAGCCCCGCCATGGCGCTCCTCAATGTCAGCGTGCTGGAAGTGAAAGAGGACGGCTCGACCCCGCCCGTGACGGCGTCGGTCGAAGGGCGCGTCGGCCCACTCGGTGAAGCCGGTGGCTCGCCGCTCGCGTTTCGCAGTTTGCGAATCGGTGACACGCCGTCGCAGGTCGCGGTGTTCCGCATTCAGGACGACGAACCGATGCGCTTCGACTTACGTGTGCGTTACGACCGCAACGCCCCGCCCACCGAGGTCAGCTTCATTCAGCGCTTCTACATCGAACGCTGAATGCCGTCGGCATGGTCCAGATGGACGGGCAACATATCGCTCAGACGTATCGTCACCGGCACGCCCTCCCGGCAACTCACCCGACAGCCGTACGCCAACATCTCGACGCCTCGCGCCGCCACCTCGCGCAGGGCAATGGCATACGCCGGGTCCAGGTGTGCCGCCGGCGCCACGTCGCGAATCCCCGCGTGGGCGACGCAGAACAGCAGCACGGCGCGATGCCCGCGGGCCGCCAGGTCGGCCAGCGCCAGGAGATGCTTTCGGCCTCTCACGCTCACCGCATCGGGAAAATAACCGTGGCCATCGGGCTCCTTCAAGGTGACCTGCTTGACCTCGACGAAGGCACTCCCCCGCTCCGGGTCATCCAGGCGAAAGTCCAGCCGGGCCTTGGTCTGCATGGCGCCCCCGGCGACTCTCGCCTCGCGCTTGAGGGTCGCGTATCCGGCCAGGCCGGGCAGACGCTGCTCCCTCAGGGCCTCTTCGACAAGACGATTGGCGCGACCGGTATGTACCGACGTCATCGCCGTGCTGCCGTCCGGCTGCGGCAACTCAATCAGCTCCCATGTCCAGGCCAGCTTGCGCTTGGGATTGTCACTCGCCGCAAGCCAGACCCGGCACCCCGGCACATTCACGGCCCGCATGGAGCCGGTATTGGGGCAATGGGCCACCACCTCCCGACCGTCGTCGAGGCGCACGTCGGCAAAGAAGCGCTTGTAGCGGCGCAGCAGGGTGCCGGGCACCAGCGGGGGATACTGCATTAGGGCTCCTTCACCTCACTATCACTTCACTATCAACTCACCATCTCCCACGACCCGAGACACTCATGACCCGAGACGCGTCAGAAAACGCGCTAAGCGGTTGACTGCCTCTTCCAGGCGCGCAATGCCGGTGGTGAAGGCAATGCGCACGTGATGCCCACCGCCCTCCAGGGCGAAGTCGATGCCGGGGGTGATGGCGACATTCTCTTCTTCCAGCAACCGCTGGCAGAAGGTCTGGCTGTCATGGCTGTAGCGGGAGATATCCAGCCACAGGTAGAACGCCCCCTGGGGCGCCAGTGACGGCGCCAGCCCCAGCCGCGCCAGTCCCGCCAGCAGCGCATCGCGACGCCGGCCGAGCTCGGCACGCCGGGCCTCGAGAATCTCTCGGCACTCCGGAGTGAAGGCGGCCAGCGCCGCATGCTGCGCCGGGGTGGACGCGGCCAGGAAGACGTTCTGCGCCAGGCGAGTCAGCGGCTCCACCGCCGCTTCCGGCGCCAACAGCCAACCCAGGCGCCAGCCGGTCATGCCGAAGTATTTGGAGAAGCTGTTGACCACGAACGCGTCCGGGGTGATCGATGCCACCGATAGCGGCGCTAGATCATACGACAACCCTTGATAGATCTCGTCGACCAGCAGCTCGCCATCGCGCTCGGCCACCGTCTCGACCACCGCGGCGAGCGACTCGGCATCGAGCATGTGCCCGGTGGGATTGGAAGGCGTGGCCAGCATCGCCAGGCGGGTGTCGTCGCGCCAG
>DATISN010000283.1:0-17915 GCA_035581765.1 Halomonas sp. | reverse complement strand
ACCCCGGATGATCAGACCACGCCATGCCGTCTCGACCGCCCTGCTGGCGGGCGCCATCCTGGCAACGGGACACGCCGTTGCGGCTGACACACTCGAAAACGCCATCGCCACCGAACATCACGACCTGCGCCTGGAGCGCGTCGCCACCGGGCTGAAAAATCCCTGGGCCATGGCCGAGTTGCCCGATGGCCGCTACCTGGTGACCGAACGCCCAGGGACCATGGCATTGATCGACTCCGAGGGCGATGTGGTTCGTCTGGAAGGCGTACCCGAGATCTCGAGTCACGGTCAGGGCGGCCTGCTCGACATCGTCCTGCATCCCGACTATGGCAACCGCGGGGACAGCGGCGAGAGCGATGGTGACGGCACGGGAGACCACGACTGGCTCTATTTCACCTGGAGCCAGGCCGGCGATGGCGGCACCGCCACGACCCTCAGCCGCGCTCGGCTCGAGGGCGAGCGCCTGGTCGATGTCGAGCAGCTTTTCGTGCAGGACCGCTTCTCGCAGCCCGGCCGCCATTATGGCTCGCGGCTCGCCTGGCTCGACGACGGCACCTTGTTGATGAGCATTGGCGATCGCGGCACCAACCCCGAGCGCGCCCAGGACAGCGGCGATCACGCCGGCAGCTTCCTGCGCCTGACCGACACGGGCGGCGTGCCGGACGACAACCCCTTCGTCGATGACGCCGACGCGCTCGATGAGCTCTACACCTTCGGCAACCGCAGCCCGCAGGGGCTGACGGTCACCCGTGACGGCGAGATCTGGTCGACGGAGCACGGCCCGCGCACCGGCGATGAACTCAACCTCATCGAGCCCGGGGTGAACTACGGCTGGCCGGAGGTGAGCCGCGGCAACGACTACGCCACCAACCAGCCCATCGGCGTCGACAGCGCGCCCGGCATGCGCGACCCGGTGCATGTCTTTGAGGGTCGCTTCGCGCCTTCGGGCCTGGCCGAGGTCACGGGTGACGCCTTTCCCGACTGGCAGGGCGACCTGCTGGCCGGGGGGCTATCCAGTGAAAAACTGATACGCCTGTCTCTTGATGGCGCGGAGGTCGACGAACGCGAGGTGATCCTGGAGGGCGAGATCGGCCGCATCCGCGACGTGCGTCAAGGATCGGACGGGGCGATCTACTTGCTTGAGGACGCCGCAGAGGGTGCGCTCTACCGCCTGTCGCCGGCCGAATGATCTTCACGCGCCGAGCCTCTCTCGCCGAGCCCACGCGTAGCCGCCGACTCGGCGGCGGACACGCCGCCAGAAGCCGCATGCGTCTGCGGACCCTGATCATCCTGACGGTCATCGTGCCGCTATTCATCGTGCTGGTGGTGTTCAGCCTGGTGGCAATCTCCTCGCTGCAGGATAACGTGCGCTCCAAGCTGGAAAACGAGGTACAGATCGTCACCCGCACCCTGGGCACTTCTCTGGGGCACGCCGTGGCCCGCAACTCCGCGGCCTCGATGGAGGCGGTGCTCGAATCAGCCTTCTCCTTTCACCGTATTTACGGCGCCCACGTGTTCGATTACGAGGGCGAAGAGCTCTTTGGCCTGGGACTGGGCAAGGCGCTGTTCTCGCCGGGGGAGATTCGCGACGTGGCAGAAAGCGGCGAGATGACCGCCGCCTATCGCGACCGTGACGAGCGCACCTACTACTCGGCACTGACCCCGGTCACCTCCCCGGAGGGCGAGCGGCTCGGCGTGCTGCAGGTCAACCGCGTCAACGCCGGCATCGAGAACTACACCGGCTTCATCAGCCTTGTCGCCGGCATGGTGTTCGTGATCGGTGCCGGGGGGATCGTACTGGGCATCTGGTGGGGCTTTCGCCGCTATATCGAGCGTCCGCTCAACCGCCTGCTGGAGGTAATGGCGCGGGTCGAGGCCGGCGACCGCAGCCAGCGTGCGGCGGTGCGCGGCCCTCAGGAACAACGCCGCCTGGCGGTGGCGCTCAACGGCATGCTCGACGCCATGGTCGAGAAGGATGCCGACATCGAGGCTCGCCGGCTCAACGAGATCGCCCTGGAGAAGCGCCTGCGCAAGTCGCGCAAGCTCGCCGAGCTGGGGGTGCTGGCCGCCGGGGTAGCCCACGAGATCGGCGCGCCGCTCACCGTGATCAATGGCCAGGCCCAGCGCCTGGCGCGCCGCGAGACCATCGGCGACGAGGAGCGCACGCGCCTCATTCGCATACGCGATGAGGTGGCCCGCATCGTCGAGATCGTGCGCCAGCTGATGGAGCTGGGCCGCCGCCATAGCGTCGAGAAGGAGCGGGTCTCCCTGAGCGAGACCATCGACGCGGCTCGGGATCTGGTCGAGGAGGCGCTGGAGGAGCGCCGGATCCGCCTCGACGTCGACCTCCCGGCGCCACCGCCGAGCCTGCTGGCCAACGGCCAACAGCTCATCCAGGTCTTCACCAACCTGCTGCATAACGCCGCTCAGGCAGAAGGCGTCGAACGCATCCGTATTGCCGCCGCCATCGGCGAAGGGTGTCTGTGCCTGCGGGTGGAAGACGACGGCATTGGCATCGCCGAAGCCGACTGCGGCCGAGTCTTCGACCCCTTTTTCACCACCAAGCCGGTGGGCCAGGGCAGCGGCCTGGGGCTGTCCATGGTCCACCGCATCATCAACGACCATGGGGGCACGATCGTCGTCGGCACCTCCGCGATAGGCGGCGCCGCCTTCGAGATCGACCTGCCGCTGGACGACAGCCTCGACAACGCCCCCCACACGCCACGAGGACGCCAACCGTGACCCGAAAGAACGCTCCCGACGTCATCCTGATTGTCGAGGACGACCCGTCCATCCTCGAGCTGCTCGCCGAGGAGTTGGAGGAAGCCGGCTACCTCACACTGGGCGCGGGAAATGCCGAGGAGGCGCTGGCCACCCTCACCCACAGCCAGGTGGCGCTGGTCATCCTCGACGTGCGCCTGCCCGGCATGAGCGGCATGCAGCTGCTCGAGCACCTGCGCCAGGAAAACGCCCGCCAGGGGATCATCGTGATCACCGCCTTCGGCACCATCGATCAGGCGGTGGAGGCGTTGAAGCGAGGTGCCGACGACTTCCTGACCAAACCGCTGGACCTGGAGGGGCTGCGCGAGACGATCTATCGGGTGCTGGAGAACCGCGCGCTCACGGCACGCTTCGAGCGTCCCGAGCCACCCCGCCACTTTCACGGCATCCTCGGTGAGAGCGAGGCGATGCAGGCGCTGTTTCACGACGCGGCACGCCTCGCGACCCGCGAAGCCCCAGTGCTGCTGCTGGGCGAGAGCGGCACCGGCAAGGAGCTGCTGGCGCGAGCGATCCACGCCGAGAGTCCGCGAGTCAACGGTCCCTTCGTGGCGGTGAACTGCGCCAGCATCCCCGCTGAACTGATGGAAAGCGAGTTCTTCGGCCATGTGAAGGGCGCCTTCACCGGGGCCAGCGAGTCTCGACAAGGGCTGTTCCAGGCCGCCCGCGGCGGCAGCCTGTTCCTCGACGAGATCGGCGAGATGTCGCCGGATCTGCAGGCCAAACTGCTGCGCGCCCTGCAGGAGAAGAGCATCCGCCCGGTGGGCGCCGAGCGGGAGGAGTCCCTCGACGTGCGCATCATCGCCGCTACCCACCGCGATCTGGAGCGCGAGATCGAGGCCGGCGGCTTTCGCACCGACCTCTTCTACCGCCTGGAGACCTTCTCACTGCGCCTCCCGCCGCTGCGCGAGCGCGTCGGCGACCTGGAGCCGCTGATCCGCGCCCTGATCGACAAGCATGCCGAGGCCCAGAAGGTCGAGATCCACGACATCGAACCTGCCGCCCTGGAGGCGCTGCTTGCCTACTCCTATCCAGGCAACGTGCGCGAACTGGAGAACGCCATCATGCGGGCGGTAACGCTAGCCGACACCGGCGAGATATGCCACGCCGACCTGCCCGAACGCCTGCGCGAACGCGCGACCAAGGGGCGGCGCGTGACCCACCCTCCGACACCGGGAACTCGGCTCGCCCCCTCCGGCCAGCCCTGGCCCAGCCTGGAGGAAGTCGAGCACCGCTATATTCGCAAGGTGCTGGATGCCACCGGCGGCAACAAGCGTCACACCGCCACCATCCTGGGCATCGCCCGACGTACCCTCTATCGACGCCTCGAGCAGGAGTGAGCGCCCAAGAAAAAGCCCCCGCGTGGGCGGGGGCGCAAGGACGGCACGTTGGCGCCATCGAAGGGAACTTCATGAAGATCGGGTAGGCCCGGATGTCACCAGGTGTTGTCCTCATCGCCTTCGGCTTGCGAGTCGGTCTCGCCACCGGGCTGGGCCTCGGCGTCGCCGCTGGGCATCGGATCGGGCTCGCTGCCGAAGCCGGGCTCCTCGGCCGGCTCGCCGGGCTCAGGCGCCGCGGCGGGATCGGACGCCGGGTCCTGGGCACCCGGATCCGCCATGGTGTCGTCACCCGCTGGTGCGCCGGGATCCTCCATCGGCGCCTGATCCTGAGCCGCGCCCGGATCCTGGGCGGGCTCCTCGTGCATGTCGGCGAAGACCAGCGGACTGGCCAGCAGGCTTGCCGAGACGCCCAGTACGCCGAGTCGCTTGAGAGCTTTCTGTAGCAGCATCTTTCTCTTCTCCTTTGATGACAAGTGTCTTCACACTAGCGGAAGCATCCAGCATGCCACATGGCCATTTGGTACGTTAATGTTCTTTTAAATCATGAATTTACTAAAACAGAGAATGATGATCCCGTTACCGATTACCCACTCGGAAACTGTGCCAGGTTGACACATGTGACGTCTAGCGCCAGCAGTTAATTTGAATGACCGTTCAAAAACCCGTAGGGTAGAAAGCCTTCCACATCCGTCAACGCTCCCGTATGCAAGCTGGGCGACACGAGCGCACCAGGACAACCGCCGTTGCCCGCCGCGAGAGGCGCCCTCGATACGGCGCCCATGCGTCACGCCAGGAGCTGACACAAGGCAGAGCCAATGAACGAGAACCGCAACGTCAAGATTCGGGTTCGCAACCTGACCAAAGTCTTCGGCAACCAACCGAAGAAGGCCCTTGAGCTGCGCGAGCAAGGACTGCGGCGCGCCGACATTTTCGAGAAGACCGGCCAGACACTTGGCCTGTCGAACATCAACTTCGACGTTCACGAGGGAGAGTTGCTGGTCATCATGGGATTGTCGGGTTCCGGCAAGTCCACGCTGATTCGCTGCCTCAATCGGCTGATCGAACCCACCGAGGGTGAAATCGTCATCGATGGCGAAAACATTCCCGAGTTGGGTGACAAGGCGCTGCTGGAGTGCCGTCGGCGTCACTTCTCCATGGTCTTTCAGAATTTCGCGCTCTTTCCCCATCGGACGGTGCAACAGAATGTCGAGTTCGGGCTGGAGATTCGCGGCGTCGACAAGGTGGAGCGTGCCGAGACCGCACGCAACGCGCTCAAGCAGGTGGGTCTGGAGGGCTGGGAGGATGCCATGCCCAACCAGCTTTCCGGCGGCATGCAGCAGCGTGTGGGCCTCGCCCGAGCGCTGGCCAACGACGCCACCGTGCTACTGATGGACGAGGCCTTTTCGGCCCTTGACCCGCTGATCCGCGGCGATATGCAGCAGGAGCTGCTCGAACTCCAGAGCCGCATGCAGAAGACCACCGTATTCATCACCCATGATCTGGACGAAGCCCTGACCATCGGCGATCGCATCGTGTTGCTCAAGGATGGGGAAGTGGTGCAGATCGGCACCCCCGAGGACATCCTCACCAAGCCCGCCGATGACTATGTACGCCGCTTCATCGAGGGCGTCGACAAGTCCCGCATCTTGACAGCGGAGAGTGCCATGCGTCCGGTTCGTGCCACTGCCCGTGAGGACGACGGTCCGCGCACGGTGCTGCGCAAGATGAGGGAAAATGCCATCGATTCGATTTATGTCACCAGCCGCGAACGCAAGCTGCTGGGGCTGGTCGAGGCCGATGCCGCCGATCAGGCCAGCAAGGAAGGCAAGGACAACATTCGCGACTGCATGACTCAGGATTTCCGCTCCGTGAGCCGCGAAGAGCCGATGCACAACCTTTTCGCAATGTTCAGCGAAAAGAGCTTTCCGATTGCCGTGGTGGATAACGATCAGCGGCTGCTCGGCGTGGTGGTCAAGGGCGCCGTTCTCGACCAACTGGCACAGGCAGGAGACAACTGATGGCAATCGACATTCCGCGCATTCCGCTGGGCGATTGGATCGAGGGCAGCTTGGAATGGCTAACAAGCGAATACTCCCTGGTGACCCGCGCCATCTCCAGGGTCACCCAGACGGGCATCGGTGGGCTCAACGATGCCCTGATGTGGCTGCCCGAATGGGCGCTACTGGCACTCATCGCCACCCTGTGCTGGGTGGTGGCCGGTCGCCGATTGGCCTTCAGCGCGGTAGCCGGCCTGGCGCTGATCTGGAACCTGGGACTCTGGGAGCCGATGATCGAGACCCTCACGCTGGTGGTGATCGCGACCCTGGTGGCCGTCGTCATCGCGCTACCCGTGGGTATCGCCGCGGCACTCTCCGAGCGCCTCTACCGACTGATCATGCCGATCCTCGATTTCATGCAGACCATGCCGGCATTCGTTTACCTGATCCCAGCGATTCCCTTCTTCGGTATCGGTTCGGTCTCGGCGATCTTCGCCACCGTGATCTTTTCCATGCCGCCGGCGATCCGCTTCACGACACTGGGCATCCGCCAGGTGCCGGTGGAGCTGATCGAGGCCGCCGATGCCTACGGTGCGACCCGCAGCCAGAAGCTGTTCAAGGTGCAACTGCCGCTGTCGCTGCCCACGGTGATGGCCGGCATCAATCAGACGATCATGCTCGCCCTGTCGATGGTGGTGATCGCCGCGATGATCGGTGCCGATGGTCTGGGCAGCGAAGTCTGGCGCGCCATCCAGCGTCTGCGCCCGGGCGATGGCTTCGAGGCCGGTATCGCCGTGGTAATACTCGCCATGCTGCTCGACCGCCTGACCCAGTCGCTGCGCAAGACGCGCAAGTCCTAGTCGGCAAGGCCTGGCCCTGTTGCCCGCGACGGTGAGTCTGGAGCTTGAATTCCACCTTGACCGTCTCCATATTGATACAGTCACTCCAAAGAAGAAGAGGTAAATTGATGCTCAAGCAACCGCTTAGCCGTCATATACGTTTTGCCAGCCTGGCACTGATCGCGGGTGCAGGCCTCACCGCCGGCGCCGCTCAGGCCCAGGATAAGGGCAGCGTACATCTCGCTTATGTGGAGTGGGCCTCCGAGGTCGCCTCCACCAACGTGGTGCGCGCCGTGCTGGAACAAGCCGGCTTTGATGTCGAAATGACCTCATTGTCCGCCGCCGCCATGTGGCAATCGCTGGGGACGGGCGATGCTGACGCCATCGTGGCCGCCTGGCTGCCCACCACCCATGCCGATTACATGGAGCGCGTCGGTGACGACGTCGATGACCTGGGGGTCAATCTTGACGGCACCAAGCTCGGCCTGGTGGTGCCCGACTACGTCGAGGTGGACTCCATCGAGGACCTCAACGACCACGCCGACGACTTCAATGGTGAGATCATCGGCATCGATCCCGGCGCCGGCCTGATGAGCCTGACCGAGGACGTCCTGGATACCTACGAGCTCGACCTCGAGCTGCGCAGCGGCAGCGACGCCACCATGGTCGCGGCACTGGACAACGCCATCGACAACGAGGAGCCCATCGTCGTCACCAGTTGGACCCCGCACTGGATGTTCGCCGAATGGGACCTCAAGTACCTCGAGGACCCAGAGAACGTCTATGGTGGCGCCGAGCAAATCCACACCATCGCACGCCAAGGGCTCGATGAGGACATGCCGGAGGCTTACGCCATCCTGGACGCCTTCGAGTGGACGCCCGACCAGATGGGTGAAGTCATGCTGATGAATCAGGAAGACGACGCCGATCCTTACGAGAACGCCAAGCAGTGGGTCGAAGACAACCAGGACGTTGTCGAGGGATGGCTCTCCGCCGCCGAATAAGACGAGTCAGCAGAAAGCGTGGCACAAGCGGGGAGGCACAGGATGCCTCCCCGCTTTTTTGCCGGCGGGGACAAACAGCGTTGAACGGAAAGCGATCTTCCGGTCAGGAAATTGGCGATGCCAATGGGATGCCTGCCGTTATGTCGCCTAATGCATTCGTCAGAGCTATCCTCATTGTACAGCGTGACTCGGGTAAGCCTAACGGGACCATGCATCAAAGGCTCCATGCCTGGAGCAAGGGTGTCATCCATACCAATGCGTCGCTCTTTCTGATCAGGCCTGACACCAGGCAAGCACTGGGCACTCTTTCCAACAACGCCACCCGCAGGGAGATATCTCGTGGAAAAACCTTCCAGCGACGATAAAGCCCAGGAACCCAACGACGGCTCCGAAGGCATTCCAGCTCCTACGGGGGCCTCGAACGTGATCGACACCGATTTTGTGATCGGCCAGGACAACGTCACGACCCGGACCCTGGGCGTGGACGTGGACCTGCATGGCAAGGTCTTCAGCATCTCGTCGCTGGTAGTGCTGTTCTTCGTGATCATCACCCTGGCGCTTCAGGACCAGGTGGGCCCCCTCTTCGATGGCGCCTTCAGCTTTCTCACCGGCAATCTGGCCTGGTTCTTTTTGTTCTCGGCCAACATCTTCGTGATTCTCTCGGTGGTGCTGATCTTCACGCCGTTGGGCAAGGTGCGAATCGGCGGGGCCGACGCGACGCCTGACTACGGTTATCCCGGCTGGTTCTCAATGCTGTTTGCCGCGGGCATGGGCATCGGCCTGATGTTCTATGGCGTGTCCGAGCCCTTGACGCATTTCGGCACGGCACTTGACGGCACCACGGTCGAGAACGGTGCGCGTACCGACTGGGCACCGCTGGGGGGCGCGTCGGGTGATGAAGAGGCCGCGACTGCCCTGGGCATGGCCGCGACGATCTTCCACTGGGGCCTGCATCCCTGGGGGATCTACGCAGTGGTCGCCCTGGCACTGGCGATCTTTTCCTTCAACAAGGGCCTGCCGTTGACCATGCGCTCCATCTTCTACCCGATCCTGGGGGAGCGTATCTGGGGCTGGCCAGGACATGTCATCGACATCCTCGCGGTGTTCGCCACCCTGTTCGGCCTGGCCACGTCCCTCGGCCTCGGGGCCTCGCAGGCCTCGGCGGGCCTGGGCTACCTGTTCGGCATCCCCGATAACAACGTCACCATGGTGCTGTTGATCATGGGCATTACCGCCGTGGCGTTGATGTCGATCCTGGCCGGGGTCGACAAGGGCGTGCAGCGCCTGTCGATATTCAACATGGGGCTGGCCTTCCTGCTGCTGGGGTTCGTGATCCTGGTCGGGCCGACGCTTCTGATCGCCACGGGCTTCTTCGAGAACCTCTTCGCCTATGTGGTGAACCTGCCGGCGCTGTCCAACCCCTTCGGTCGTGAGGATGCCAACTTCAGCCAGGGCTGGACCGCCTTCTACTGGGCCTGGTGGATATCCTGGTCGCCGTTCGTCGGCATGTTCATCGCGCGAGTCAGCCGGGGTCGCAGCGTTCGCGAATTCCTGATCGCCGTGCTGCTGGTGCCCTCGCTCGTCTCGGTATTGTGGATGACCGCCTTCGGCGGCACCGCCATCGACCAGGTCATCACCGATGGCTTCGAGGGCGCCCAGAACGCCGATCTGGAACTGCAGTTGTTCGAGATGCTGGGACAACTGCCGCTGACCGCGATCACCTCCTTCATGGGAATCGTGCTGGTCATGGTGTTCTTCATCACCTCATCGGATTCCGGCTCGCTGGTGATCGACTCCATCACCGCCGGCGGCAAGGTCGATGCCCCCAAGCCACAGCGCGTGTTCTGGGCGGTCATCGAGGGCGCAATCGCCATCGCGCTGCTGCTGGGCGGGGGTCTCACCGCGCTCCAGGCGGCGGTAATCTCCACCGGCTTGCCCTTCACCCTGGTGTTGCTGGCGGCCTGCTATGCCATCATCAAGGGACTGATGAGCGAACCCCGCTGAACGACAAGCGGTTCTCTTCAAGGGGCTCATCAAGGGCTCGGGAGATGGCACTTGGGATCAATCTGGAAGCTCATGCAAGCGCTGTAAAGCCGTCACAACGACGAAGGCCACCCCGTGGGGTGACCTTCATGTTGCCGATGGGAGTCGGCGGAGATAGCGAATCGGCTTATGACGCCTGAGCCATCTCCTGAACACGTTGCATCAGCTCAGGGTCCTGCTGAATGGCCTGACCGATGGCATTGAAAGTATCCACATCAAGGCCGCTGTCCTCGACGATTTCTACCATCTTCTCGTTGGCTTCCATGCGCACTTCTTCTTGCGCTTCCTCGTTATCGGCTTCTTGCAGACGCTGCGTATATTCCTGGGAAACCGCGGCGATTTCCTCGGATGCATCAGCGAACTGCTCGAGCTGACCATCATCGAAATCCTGAGCGGGGGCGCTGGCCTGCGGCTGCTCGGTGTTAGCCGTTCCTTCCTGTGCATGGGCCGTAGCGGTCATAAGACCAGCGGCGAGAAGTGCGGCAGAGAACAGGGCAGTAATCCGTTGCATGAATACCTCCAGGGTTTTGCGTTATGAATGTGCCCCCTTGTGACGGCGATGGGGCGCACACGTTCAAAGTTTTATTGTTACGGAATGTAAAAAGCTCCCCTTTTCGGGGAGCCTGCGTCACTAATTGGGCGACTGACGGCCGCGTAAATCGCCCACAGGATCAGCCATAAGCCAGACCGGGCAACCACGTCACCAGCGCCGGGAACAGGATCACCAGCAACAATCCCAGCGCCTGAATGCCCAGGAAGGGAAACGACGATCTGAAGATCTGCGCCATGGTGATGTGCGGCGGGCAGACGCCCTTGATGTAGAACAGCGCATAGCCGAACGGCGGGCTGAGGAAAGACATCTGCATGTTGACCAGGTAAATGACCCCGAACCACAGCGAGACCTTCGCCGGGTCCACGCCGGGCAGGCCGAGCACCCCGTCAAAGGCCAGACCTTCGATCAGCGGCACGAAGATCGGTACCGCCAGCAGCAGAATACCCACCCAGTCTAGGAACATGCCCAACGCCACCAGCAGCACCATCATCAGCGCAAGGACCATATAGGGACTGAGACCCGCACCGGAGATCAACTCCTGCACGAAGGTCTGGCCACCCTGAAGGATATAGAAGCCAACGAAGATGCTCGCACCGAAGATGATCCACATGACCATGGCAGAAGCTATCAAGGTGGTCATACAGGCGGCGTGCAGGTTCGGCCAGGTAAGACGCCTGTGCATGGCGGCGACAATCAGGGCACCGAAGGTACCGATACCGGCCGCTTCCACCGGGGTCGCAACGCCCGTAAAGATGATCCCCAGCACCAGCATGACCAGCATGATGGGCGCCAGCATCTTGCGCAGCAGACGCAGCTTCTCGGGCATGTCGACACGGTCTTCGACCGGCATCGGCGGCGCAATCTTGGGATTGAGACTGCCGCGGAACCAGACATAGAAGGCATACATCCCGGCCAGCATCAGTCCGGGGATCAGCGAGCCGAGATAGAGCTCACCCACCGATTGCTGGGCGATGACGCCGTAGATGATCGCCAGGATCGACGGTGGAATCAAGATACCCAGGGTGCCGCCCGCCATGATGGAGCCGATGGCGATCTCGGGATCGTAATTGCGCTTGAGCATCGCCGGCAAGGCGATAAGCCCCATGGTCACCACGGCGGCGCCGATGACGCCAACCATCGCCGCCAGCAGAGTCGAGGCGATGATGGTGGCAATCGCCAGACCGGCCTTGAGCCCGCCCATCCACTTGTAGACCACATCGAACAGCTCTTCGATGATCCCGGCCTTCTCGAGCACCGACGCCATGAAGATGAACAGCGGGATCGCCGACAGCTGATAGTTGGTCATCATCGGGAAGATGCGCGAAGGCATTAGGTTGAGCATGTCCTGACTGCCCACCAGATAGAGAAACGCCACCCCCAGGCCGCCGGTGACAAAGGCCAGCGGCAAGCCGGCGACCAGCACCACCATCAGGGTGCCGAACATCAGCAGGGTCAGGCTACCGATTCCCACCGAGGCAAGACTGGCTTCGAGGCTGAACGCCAGGCTTTCGTAGTCGGTCACGGCGATGTTGACCATTTCATACAGCGTCCAGGCCGCGGCCAGCGCCCCCAACACGACCAGCACATTGGCAAACAGCGGGCTGCCTTCATGCTCGCGGCGATGGTGACGAAACGCCTGGAAGTCCTTGATTAGCTGGGCGGTGCCTTGCAGCAGCAACAAGAGCCCCCCAAAGAACAGCATGAACTTGACCGGGTAGAACTGGATGCCCCACTCGGTGAAGGAGGTTTCGTTGGAATAGCTCGAGCCGAAGAAGAACTTGTCGCTTACGGCTTGCGAGAAAAACTTCCAGCCAGTGACCAGCAAGGCAATGGTGAAGATGTAGAAGAAGATCGAGGTCGCCAGGTCCAGCGCGGCCTTGTTCATCGGCTTGGCGCGCATGTAGAGGATATCGACGCGAACATGACCACCTTCGCGCAGGGCGAAGGCCCCGGCCAGCAGGTACTGCATGCCGAACATCAGGGTCATGGACTCATGGGCCCAGTTGGTCGGCGAGTTGAAGGCGTAGCGCAACAGCACTTCATAGGCGAAGACGAAAGGCGCCACCAGCGACCAGTACGCCACGTAGCGTCCCGAGAAGCCGGAAATGCGATCGATAACGCGCGTCAGGGCATTGCCGGGCGCCTGGTAGTCGACTGCCGCTGTCTCTCCGGCGGGTATCTCGGCCGTGTCGCCGCCGCTTATAGCGCCGCCACGCCGGAAGCTTCGATCAACGAAGAACATCACGACCAAAGGCAACAGGAGCAGCACCGCCCAATAGAGCCAGTGCGGCAAGACGAAATTGATCTCTAGATTCATGGAAACTCCTCCGCAGAACCATCACCTGAGGGACGGCTACGGATCATCGAGCCGACGGGATGCGGGGTTTAAGGGTGTACCCTACCGAAACCGGGTGCTGCGGCCCGAAGACAGCAGCACCCGGCAGGGTCGAGCAGGAAGGTTATGCGTTGAGCTCGTAGTCCTTGATGTCTTCATCGGTGACCAACGCCACCGCCGGGTCCATCATGGTGTCGAGGTGGGCCTTGAACAGCCGCGCGGCGTCCGCATCCTTGTTGGCCCACTTGAACCACAACGGGATGGCGGCCTCGCGGAAGCGGCTGGCATCGTCCTCGGACAGGTGGATGATCTCCACGCCCTTCTCGCGATACTTGGGCCAGGCCTCGGCATTGGCCTTCTGGATCGCGGCGTAATGCTCACGGGAATAGGCGGCGACCAGGTCGTGCATGAGGTCCTGGGTCTGCGACGACATGCGCTCGTAGACGCGACGGTTGACCGAGATGTCCATGAGGTCGACCGACTGGTGCAGACACGGCGTTGAAGGCGGCCCCATGATGATGTAATCGGCAACCTGCCAGAAGCCCAGCTCGTAGTTCACGGCCGCGCCGGTAAAGTCAGCGGCATCGATGGTGCCCTTCTCGAGCGCCGGATAGACCTCGGAGCCTGGCAGCAAGGTGGTGCGAGCGCCGATGGAGGCAAAGGTTTCCGCCACGATGCCACCCGGCATACGAATCTTGATGCCATCGAAGTCGTCGAAGCTGCGCAGCGGCACCTTGGAGTGGATCAGGTTGAGGTCGTGGTGGACGTAGCCCAGCAGCTCCTGGCCCTGCTTGCGGTACAGGTCCTTGGCGATGTCGAAACCGCCATAGGCGCCAAACATCATGTCCCACTGGTGGGGCAATGACAGGCCCATCGGGAAGGCCGTCAGGAAGACACCGGCGGGCATCTTTCCGGGCCAGTAGACGGTGAACCAGTTCTGTCCGTCCAGCACGCCGTTACGAACGGCATCAGCGACCTCGAAGTCCCCGGCGACGGCGCCGGCAGGAAACGGCTCGATGGTCACTTCACCACTGGTGGCTTCACCGACGCCAGCGGCCCACTCTTCGAAAATCTTGTAACCCGTCGTGCCCGGCTGCCAGGACGACTGCATGCGGATCCTGATGCCCTGCTGCGCCTGGACGTTACCGATCCACGGCGTTGCCACGGCCGCTGCGGAACCGACGGCCGCCGCCTTGAGGAAATTACGCCGACTCGGTGTCTTGAAATTATCGCGGATGGTCGTGTCGTTCTCGACTGACGAAATGCTTGACGGCTGCTTGTCGTCTTGCATGGCATGACTCCTGGTTGTTCTGGTGCGCCCTCGGAATTGCCGAGTGGCGACAGGTTTTTTTATTGTCATCCATGGCGGTCTGACACACCGGCGGTGAAACCGAGGCCCCGATGTCGATAACCCGCATCCCTGTCGGGCAGGAAGGTCTCACCTATTTGGAAACGGCTTCCACAGCCAAAAATAGCGAAAAGCGCGAAGGGAACCAATAGCGACTTTCAACGCATGACAAGACCCGTATCGGGTTAGACATGGCCGAAAAACACGCTAACTCTTTGTATAGGTTTATCTAATTATGGTAATACCAATATTCCAGCACCGCGTGGTTGTTCGACCAAAGCACAAGCCCGAAGGTTGGCTTATCGGACCCATGACCGCGATGATGCTCACTTTTCTTAATCACTCGATGAGTCTCTCATGACCGCGCAACATCGCCGCCAGGCTTGGCTGACCGCCATGCCCTTTTTATTTGTCGCCTTGTGGAGCACGGGCTTCATTGGGGCCAAGTTCGGCCTGCCGTATGCCGAACCCTTCACCTTCCTGTTCATCCGCTTCGTCTTCACGCTGGCGCTGCTGGTGCCCCTCGTCCAGCTGATGGGCGGTGACTGGCCCAAGGGAGCTCCGCTGTGGGGTCATATCGCCGTCTCGGGTCTACTGGTGCATGGCGCCTATCTGGGCGGCGTCTTCTACGGTATCTATCAGGGCATGCCGGCGGGGCTTGCCTCCCTGCTGGTGGGCCTGCAACCCCTGCTTACCGCCCTGCTTGCCGGCCCGTTGCTGAACGAGCGGCTGGTCGCGAAGCAATGGCTGGGCCTGGCACTGGGGCTCGCCGGCATCGTCCTGGTGCTGGGCGGCAAGCTCGATCCCGGTGCGCACTTGTTCCAGGGATTCGGCATCGGCGCGCTTGCCAGCGTGCTGGTCGCCCTGTTGGGCATCTCCTGCGGCACCTTGTACCAGAAGCGCTTCTGCACCGGCATGCCATTGCTATCGGGCACGGTGGTGCAATATCTGGGCGCGGGAGTGGTACTGGGCGTCGGGGCGCTGCTCTTCGAGGAGCGCGAGGTGGAATGGACGACGACCTTCCTGTTGACACTGGGCTGGCTGGTGCTGGTGCTGTCGATCAGCGCCATTCTCTTGTTGATGGCGCTGATCAAGCGTGGCGAGGCGTCAAGGGTGGCCAGTCTCTTCTATCTGGTCCCACCGGTCACGGCGCTGCAAGCCTGGTGGCTCTTCGACGAACAACTGCCGCTGTCGTCGCTCGCCGGCATGGTGATCGCTATCATCGGCGTAGTATTGGTGGTACGGGGCAAGCCCCCCGCCAGGACCTGAACCAATCCACTCCCGCTGCACGCCGAAGGCACTGGCGAACGCGGCGGAACTGGACCACTATCGATGTGGATGACGGGACGCAAGGATTGGGTCTTGTCCGGGTATCGCTCGGCATCAACGGGCTACCCGTTAAGGGGACTGGGCATCTAAGGGACGAGAGACACACCATGAAGGCAACGACGACGCGCCGCCAATTCCTGGCAAACGCGGGATGGGCGGGGATGGGCATCCTGCTGTTCTCCTTCGCGACAATTGGCCTTGCCGTCCCTCGGCCGGCGCCCCCCGTCGCCAAGCCTAGCGATACTGCGCCGGTTATGCGCCGGGGCTGGCAGCTCAATCAAGACGATCTCTGATGTACATTCCCTTCGAGGCACTCGGAAACCCGGGTGACGAGGTGGATGTCTGCCTCATCGGGGGCGGCGCCGCCGGTGTGATCATGGCCATCAAGCTGGCGCGCCAGGGCTATCGCGTCCTGCTCTGCGAAGGTGGTGACCAGACTTTCAGCGAGCGCTCCCAGGCGCTCTACGAAGGCCAGGTGCAGGGCGACCCGTACCCTGCTCTTGAAGACACGCGGCTGCGCTACCTGGGGGGCTCGACGAACCATTGGGGAGGCATCAGTCGCCCGCTGGATCGCTATGACTTCGCGGCGAAGCCTGCCGCTCCCGACACGGCATGGCCGATCGAGCCAGAGATACTCGATCCGTACTATGCCGAAGCCGCCGATATCCTCGATCTGCAACCCCTCTCACCTGACCAGGAGATTGCCGGGGCGGGCCTGAAACGGATTCATTTCTCCCGCGGCAACCCGGTCCGGGTCGGCCAGAAATATGCCGCGGAACTCAGCGACTTGCCCACCCTCAGGTGTTGTCTGGCGGCCAACCTGTTCGGCCTGGACACCCAGGACGGCAAGGTGACGAGCGCCACCTTCAAGAGCTACCAGGGAACCTTGCGTCGGGTGCGGGCGCGCTACTTCGTGCTGGCATGCGGGGGAATCGAGAATTCGCGGCTGCTGCTGTGGTGCAATCGGCAGACACAGGGGCGCCTGATTCCCCAAGCCGCCACGCTCGGCCGCTACTGGATGGAGCATCCCCACGCGACGGTCGGGTACGCACTGATCAGTGATCCCGCCCCGCTGGACCTGGTGGATCAGTACAACATCTTCCTGTCGCCGACCGTCGAGACCATCGCCGAGCGTGGCATCCTCAATTGCGGCCTGCGCCTGCACCGCATGGACGACGTGGTGACCCAGCGCTTGATCGACGAACTCGCGGCCGTTGCACCGGCACTGGCGCGTCGTTTCGACGCCCTGAACCGTCAAGGCGATGGCGTCTACAGCCTGTTGCTGCGAGCCGCCTGGGAGCAGGAACCCCGCCGCGAGAACCGCATCGAGCTGACCCGCGAGCTGGACAGCCTCGGCATGCCCCGCGCCAGGCTGGTCTGGCGTCAGTCACCACTCGATGTGCGCACTATTCGCGACACCACGCTGCTGTTCGGTGATTATCTGCGCAACCACGACATCGGGCGGCTGCAACTCGCCGACTGGCTGACCAACGACCCGGTCCGCCTACCGGCCGAGGGCGAGCTGGCCGGGCGTCACCACATGGGCGGCACCCGTATGAGCCATTCTCCCGAGCACGGCATCGTCGATCGCGATTGTCGGGTCTTCGCTCAGGACAACCTGTATATCGCCGGTTCCAGCGTGTTTCCCAGCGTCGGGCATGCCAACCCGACCCTGACGCTGGTGCAGCTGGCGATACGCCTGACCGCTCACCTGGAAGGGCGGCTCCGCCGACAGGCGGCGTACTTGAACTCGGGAATCTTGCCGTAGGGGTCCAGCGCCGGATTGGTCAGCACGTTGGCCGCCGCCTCGACGTAGCAGAACGGCACGAACACCATGCCTTCCGGCATCGAGGGATCGACCCGCACCTTCAGCGTGATCGCGCCTCGCCGGGTGGTGATGGTGAGCGGCTCTCCCGCCGTCATGTGCAGGCGCACCGCCTCCCCGGGCGACAGGCTCGCCACCGCCTCCGGTTCCAGATCGTCGAGTACCCGGGAACGCCGCGTCATGGCGCCGGTGTGCCAGTGCTCGAGCTGGCGACCCGTGGTCAGCACCGTGGGATAGTCCTCGTCGATGGGCTCGTCCGGCGGCAGCGGCAGGGTCGGCGTGAACCTCGCCCGCCCACCGGCGCGGGGAAAGGCATCGGAAAACACCACGTCGGCGCCGGGCGCGTCATCGGCCGGGCAAGGATAGGTTACCGAGCTGTCGCACTCCAGGCGCTCCCAGGTGATGTGATCCAGCGAGGCCATGCCCTGCTTCATTTCGGCGAACACCTCGCGAGGGTGGCGGTACTGCCAGCCCAGCCCGAACCGGTTGGCGAGTTCCTGGATGATCCACCAGTCCGGTTTCGC
>DATISN010000282.1:0-1776 GCA_035581765.1 Halomonas sp. | reverse complement strand
AGCGCCCGCTCCAGCAGACCGATACGGATATGGCCGTTGCGCCGCAGGGCTACCGAGGCGCCGGCAAATGTCACCACCACCATCAGGAACACCGACAGCTCCTCGGTGAACGCGAGCGATCCACCGGTGACATAGCGCGTCACCACATTGGTCAGGCTGATCAGCGAGATGATCACCAGCGCCAGCGACGCCAGCACGCGCTCGAGGCGCGCATCGGGTAAGGGTTTCATCATGGCCTCATGCCAAGCGGCCGGCACCTGTTGGCGCCGGCCGGTCCACTAGCTAACCGTCATCAGCGTGATTCGATGTCGGACTGGGCCGCCTCGACCAGCGCCTCGCCGATCTGCGACACCCAGTCATCGTGAACACTGCGGGTCGCTTCCACGAACGCCTGATGCTGGTCGTCGGAGAGCTCCGTCACCTCGACACCGCGCTCCTGGATCGCCGCCAGACGTTCGCCCTCCTCCTCGCGCGTCATGGCGATTTCCCACTCACCGGCCTCGATGGCGGTCTCGCGCAGAATCTCCCGATGAGCCTCGTCGAGCGATTCCCAGACCTGGCGATTCACGGCGAAGATCAGCGGGTCGTTCATGTAGTTCCAGAGCGTCAGGTGTTCCTGGCCAACCTGGTCGATACGCGCCACGTCGAACACCGACAACGGGTTCTCCTGCCCGTCCACCGCCCCGCTGGTCAGCGCCGGCTTGGCGTCGGCCCAGCTCATCTGCGTGGGATCGGCACCCAGGGCATCGAAGGTATCCTGGAACAGCGGCGAGCCCACCACGCGGATCTTCAATCCCTCGAGGTCGGCCGGCTCGGCGATGGGGCCCTGTGAGTTGGAAAGCTGGCGAAAGCCGTTCTCGCCCCAGGCCAGGGGAATCACATCGCGCGACTCGATGGCCTCGAACACCATCTCCCCCGCCTTGCCGCCGGTGACGGCGTCCACCGCCGCCTCGTCGGGCATGAAGAATGGCAGCGAGAAGAGGTTGAGCTCAGGCACCTGGGGCGACCAGTTGATGGTCGAGCCGACGGCGGCGTCGATCAGCCCCGAGCGCATGGCGGAGAACTCTCGGGTTTGATCGCCGGACACCAGCTGGGAATTGGGATAGACGCGCAGGGTGAGTTCGCCGTCGGTGCGCTCCTCCACCAGATCCGCCCACTTTTCGGCGGCCTGCCCCCACGGAAAGGCATCGGGGAGCACGGTGGAAACGGAAAGCTCGCGGGCCTGAGCAGCGAGCGAGAAAGACAGGACGGCGGCACCGGTCAGTACTGTGGCAAACCGGGTAACGGAGTGTGTGGTGGTCATGGCGTATCCTTGCAGCGGCGGCCCGGCGTAATCGCGGGCGTTATCGTTATGGCGAGCATGGCAACGCTCAGCCGTTCCATTCTACGAAGTCGCGCGTTGAAAGCCAGCTTGCCGATACCGGCGCAAATGACGCGCCAGGCCCCTATCAACCCACGTTAGCCTGACGCGGATCTGGTGCTGTTTCGCAGCATCGGCGTGACGGGCAGCTTGATATGGTCGGGGCGCGATTCCGTCTGGTTGATCTGATTGAGCAGCAGCTCGGTGGCCTTGACGATCATCAGCTCGATGGGCTGCTGTAGCGTGGTGAGGGAATGACTCGGCCAGGCGGCCATGGGAATGTCATCGAACCCGACGATGGAGACGTCCTGTGGCACCTTGAGCCCGAGTTCGTGGCGCAGGGTTTCCATTGCCGCGATGGCCATCAGGTCGTTCGCCGCGAAGATCGCGTCGGGCACCTGCCTCGCCGAGAACAT
>DATISN010000281.1:0-3189 GCA_035581765.1 Halomonas sp. | reverse complement strand
CATGTCACCGCCGTTTCCATGTCCACGCTCTTCGTGACCGTGCCCTTGCTGAGCTATGGCCTGGGGTTGGGCTTCGGGGTCGAGCCGTTGGCCTGGCGCCTGCCGGCGATCCTGTTGCTGGGCGCGGCGGGGGCGCTGGGGCTGGCGGTCGCCGAGTCGCTGGAGCAGGGCGGCGAGCTGCGCTTCGGTATCGGCGAGGGCGTGTTCTTTCTCGGTTGCGTGTCCACGGCGCTGTATCCCGTGCTGAGCAGATGGGGGCTGGTCACCGGCCGGCTGCCCGACTCGGCGGCTGTGCGCACCTTCTGGAGCCTGGGGCTCGGCGGCCTGCTGATCGGGCTGCTGGGGCTGCTCTTCGAGCCGGTCGGGCCGCTGGCGACGATGCGCTGGCGGGACTTGCTGCTGGTGGTGTATCTGGGGGTGTTCTCCACGGCCCTGACTTTCTGGCTGATGCAGCGGGCGACCTCGGCTCTCTCGCCGGGAACGGTCATGGCCTACGGCTACCTGGTGCCCTTCGTCTCCATGCTGCTGTTGTTCATCCATACGCCGGCGCGCATCGGCTGGGCGTGGCTGCCGGGAAGCCTGATGGTGCTTGTGGCCATGGCGCTGCTGATGCGGCGTGGGACCGACTGAACGGCGGCACTTAACCCTCTGCTATACTCTCGCCTTTGTCTTTTTTCCTCTCTCGACACACCCGCTTCACAGGAGCCCGCATGACTCGTATCGCCATCGTCGGTGTCGCCGGCCGCATGGGACGCACTCTGGTCAACGCCGTAGAACAGGATGCCGGCACGACGCTTGCCGGCGGCGTCGTCGAGCCGGGCAGCTCGCTTGTCGGTGCCGACCTCGGCGAACTGGCAGGTCTCGGCAAGCTCGGTGTCGGCGCTGTGGAGTCGCTGGCGGCGATCGTCGACGACTTCGACGTGCTGATCGACTTCACCGCGCCTCAGGTGACGCTGGCCAACCTGGCGTTCTGCGCCGAGCACGGCAAGCGCATCGTCATCGGCACGACCGGCCTCAGCGATGCAGAGCTCGGCGAGCTCGATGGCTACCGCGACAGGCTGCCGATGATGTTTGCCCCCAACATGAGCGTCGGCGTCAATCTGACGCTGAAGCTGCTGGAAACCGCGGCGAAGGCGCTGGGAGACGAGGGCTACGACATCGAGGTGATCGAGGCGCACCATCGCCACAAGGTCGACGCGCCTTCCGGCACGGCATTGAAGATGGGTGAGGTGGTGGCCGATTCGCTGGGCCGCAGCCTCAAGGAGCACGGCGTCTTCGAGCGGGTGGGTCAGTGCGGGCCGCGTCGCGCGGATGAGATCGGCTTTTCGACCGTGCGGGCCGGCGATATCGTCGGCGAGCACACCGTGATGTTCGCCACCGAGGGCGAGCGCATCGAGATTACCCACAAGGCCAGTAGCCGCATGACCTTCGCCAAGGGCGCGGTGCGCGCTGCGCGCTGGCTGGCCGGCCGGGATAACGGCCGCTACGACATGCTGGATGTGCTGAACCTGAAGTGACCGAACCCGCAGCCGGCTCCGGCAGGCCGTGGCTGAAAGACCGTGGCTGAGGGGCCATAACTGAGAGACCTGGAACTGAAGGGCTACCCGGGGCGGTATGTTGGCGTCTGAGAGGGTAGTCGCAGGGCGGCGAATCCTGTAACATTTCAAAAATTTTGGCCGGGCGCGCGGGTGAAAGCCCTTTCGAGCGCTTGCTGCTTCGGCCCAGGCATTCCGAGCGAATGACAACAAGCGGGATGAAACCGGTCTAAATCGGGTTCGTCCCGCTTTTTTGCGGGGCGGCCACCCGCGGGGCGGCTACCTGCGGCCGGCGACTGGGCGCAGTCCCAGCCAACGCCGCATTCCGAGATGAACATGGGAGGACCTTGCGTTGAACAGACCCGCGATACTGGCTCTGGAAGATGGCAGCATATTCCACGGCACGGCGATTGGCGCCGATGGGCAAACGAGCGGTGAGGTAGTGTTCAATACGGCCATGACCGGCTATCAGGAAATCCTCACTGATCCCTCCTATACCCGACAGATCGTCACCCTGACCTATCCGCATATCGGCAATACCGGCATCAATGCCGAGGATGTCGAGTCCGACGGCATCGCCGCCGCTGGCCTGGTGATTCGCGACCTGCCGCTTACCACCAGCAATTTTCGCTCCGAGCAGTCGCTTACCGATTACCTCAAGAGCCAGAATGTGCTGGGCATCGCCGACATCGACACGCGCCGCCTGACCCGCATCCTGCGTGACAAGGGCGCCCAGAACGGGGCGATCCTGGCCGGCAGCGACGCCGAAGGGGATGACGCCACCGAGCGCGCCCTGGCCGCCGCGCGGGCCTTTCCGGGCCTCAAGGGCATGGATCTCGCCAAGGTGGTCTCCTGTAAGACACCCTACGAGTGGCGCGAAGGCGAATGGACGCTGGGCGAGGGCTACGCCGATGCGGCCGGCCCTGATGGAAAGGCCGAGCGGCCCTATCACGTGGTGGCCTACGACTACGGCACCAAGCGCAACATCCTTCGCATGCTCGCCTCCCGCGGTTGCCGCCTTACCGTGGTGCCGGCCCAGACGCCGGCCAGCGACGTGCTGGCGATGCAGCCGGATGGCATCTTCCTGGCCAACGGCCCCGGCGACCCCGAACCCTGCGACTATGCGATCAGGGCGATTCGGGAAATTCTCGAGACCGAGATTCCGGTATTCGGCATCTGCCTGGGTCATCAGCTGCTGGCGCTGGCCAGCGGGGCCCGGTCGGTGAAGATGAGCCACGGGCATCACGGCGCCAACCACCCGGTGCTGGACCTCGACACCGGCCGGGTGATGATCACCAGCCAGAACCACGGCTTCGCCGCCGACGAGGCGAGCTTGCCGGACAATGTGCGCGCCACTCACCGTTCGCTGTTCGATGGCACCCTGCAGGGCATCGAACGCACCGACCGCCCGGCCTTCAGCTTCCAGGGACACCCCGAGGCGAGCCCGGGTCCGCGTGATGTGGCGCCGCTTTTCGACCGCTTTATCGACATGATGAAGGCCCGTCGCTAGGCATTGCCACGAGAACGTTGCCCCGAGAACCGTCGTCATTCGTCACCCTTATTTTGCGGAAAGCCCCATGCCCAAGCGTACCGACATCCAGAGCATCCTGATCATCGGCGCCGGTCCGATCGTGATCGGCCAGGCGTGCGAATT
>DATISN010000280.1:0-3552 GCA_035581765.1 Halomonas sp. | reverse complement strand
CTGGGGCACATTCCCGGCGCCGTGAACATGGAATGGACCCATGCCATGGACCCACAGCGCGGCCTGCGCCTTCGCGACTACGCCGAGCTGATCACCGAGCTCGAGGCCCTGGGCCTGACGCCGGACATGGAAGTCGCGACTCACTGTCAGGGTCATCACCGCAGCAGCTTCACCTGGCTGGTGGGCAAGGCGCTGGGCTTCGAGAAGATTCGCGGCTACGCGGGCTCCTGGAAGGAATGGGGAAACCGCGACGACACACCGATCGAGAAATAGGAGGCAACCCTACCCTTGTCATTTTCCAGACTCTTTTCCCTGATCCAGTACCCGCTTCCTCACCATCTGCTTTCCAGGCTGACGGGGCGGCTCGCCGAGTGTCGCCTTCCCTGGCTAAAGAACGCGCTGATCAAGGCCTTCATCAAGCAGTTCAAGGTCGACATGAGCGAGGCCGCCGAGCCGGATTACACGACCTATGCCACCTTCAACCACTTCTTTACGCGAGCGCTGAAGAACAGCGCGCGGCCTCTGGCCATGGGCTTGGTCTCGCCCTCGGACGGGACGCTTGCCCAGTTCGGTCGCATCGAGGCCGGCCAGTTGCTCCAGGCCAAGGGGCATCGCTTCTCGGCAATGGAACTGCTAGGTGGCGACAGCCAGGCGGCCAATCGTTACCTGGGCGGCAGCTTCGCCACCGTCTATCTCTCGCCGAGCGATTACCACCGTGTCCACATGCCGCTTGGCGGGACGCTCAGCGAGATGGTCTATGTGCCGGGCCGGCTGTTCTCGGTCAACCATGCCACCACGCAGCATGTGCCAAATCTCTTCGCCCGCAACGAGCGGCTGGTCTGCCACTTCGATACCGAGCATGGCCCGATGGTCATGGTGCTGGTGGGGGCGATGATCGTTGCCGCCATCGAAACGGTGTGGTGCGGCCAGGTCACGCCGCTTTCCGGGGAGGTGCAGCGTGTTCGCTTCGATACGCCGGTGCGCCTGGAACAAGGCGAGGAGATGGGGCGCTTCAAGCTCGGCTCCACCGTGGTTCTGGCCTTCGCCGAGCCGCTTGAGTTCGACGCCACCCTGGTGCCGGGCGGCAAGGTGCGCATGGGGCAGCGGCTGGGCGATGTGCTCACCGCGCCGGCAGACACTGCCGCCGTCAGACGCGCCTGATGCCGACCGTCAGGCCCGGGGCGTGGCGAAGGCCATGACCTCGGCGACCCGCGGCTTGCCGAGCGCCAGCTGGATCAGCCGGTCGATCCCCAGGGCGACGCCGCTGCCGGCCGGCATGCCATGGGCGAGTGCCGCCAGCAGTCGTGCATCGATGTCAACCTCGGGCAGCCCATGTCGACGACGCGCGGCGTTGTCTTGTTCGAAACGCGCGCGCTGTTCGCCAGCCTCGGTCAGCTCGTCATAGCCGTTTGCGAGCTCGAGCCCGGCCAGGTAGATCTCGAAGCGCGACGCGACCCACTCGCCGTCTTCCGGGTCGCGGTGGCGCCGTGCCAGCGCCGCCTGGCTCGCTGGATAGTCCACCACCACGTCGATGCCGTCGCGCCCCAACTGAGGCTCGATGACCAGCCCCATCAGCAGATCCAGGCAGCCGTCGCGATCGCTGTCGGTCATCGTCAGCCCGCCCGCCTCACCGGCCAGCCGACGCAGCGCCGGCAAGGGTTCGGTGAAGGGGTCGATACCCAACGCGTCACGAAACAGCTCGCGATAGCGCCGCCGACACACCGGACCGGGATCGCGCTCGAGAACCCTTTTGATCAGCTCGGCGGTTTCCTCGATCAGCTCGCCCAGCGCGAGCCCAGGCCGATACCACTCGAGCATGGTGAATTCTAGGTTGTGGCGGCTTCCCACCTCGGCGTCGCGAAAGCTGCGCGCCAGCTGGAAGATTGGCCCGCTGCCAGCAGCCAACAGACGCTTCATGTGAAATTCCGGCGAGGTCTGCAGCCAGAGCCGCTCGCCGCCGGCGGAGGTCGTCGCCGCGACGCACAGCGAGGCCAGGTGCACATCGGTGCTGCCGCCATGTCCCAGCACCGGCGTTTCCACTTCCAGCACCTCACGCTCGACGAAGAAGGCCCGCACCTCGGCCAGCAGTCGCGCGCGCTCGCGAAGGGTCTCGATGGAGGCCGAAGGCTTCCAGTCACTGGCCATGGCATCTTCCTTTACAATCACGAAGGCCACGCGCCTGGCGTGGCCTTCATTGCGCAGCATGGACCGCGGCTGTCAGGCGCGGGAGACATACTCGCCGCTGCGCGTATCGATCTTCAGCACCTCGCCCTCGTTGATGAACAGCGGCACGCGAACCACTGCCCCGGAGGAGAGCGTCGCCGGCTTGGAGCCGCCCTGCGCGGTATCGCCCTTCAGGCCCGGGTCGGTCTCGATGACTTCCAGCTCGATGAAGTTGGGCGGAGAAACGGTAATGGCGTTGTCGTTCCACAGCGTCACGGTGTAGGGCACCTGTTCCTTGAGCCACTTCTCGGTATCGCCCAGGGCGCGCTTTTCCACCGCGTACTGTTCGAACGAGCCATCCGTCTTCATGAAGTACCACATGTCACCGTCGTTGTAGAGGTACTCCATCTCCAGATCGAGCACATCGGCGCCCTCCAGGGAGTCGCCCGACTTGAAGGTGCGCTCGCCGACGCGGCCGGTCATCAGGTTGCGAAGCTTCACGCGACTGAAGGCCTGGCCCTTGCCGGGCTTGACGAGTTCGTTCTCGACGATCGTGCAGGGATCGCCATCCAGTATCACCTTCAGACCGCCCTTGAATTCGTTGGTAGAATAGTTCGCCATGATCTCTCACTCATATTCGAGCGCGCCCCCGACGATGGCCGGTGGCGCGCAAGCAAACGACATTCGGCGAGGTCGATCCCTCGCCCGCATTGACTGGTGTGGCGCATGATAACCCGAAGCCCTGCCCTTTTGCAGCGTCCCGAGCAGGCGCAAGCGCTGGATGTGCTGGCGCCCTGGCAGACCCAGTTAGCCCGCGCGATTCGCGACCCGCGTGAGCTCTGCCGCCGGCTGGACCTGGACGATGCCTGGCTACCCGGTGCCGAGCGCGGCCATGCCCTGTTCGAGGTGCGCGTTCCCGAAGCCTATCTCGCCCGTATCCGGCCCGGAGACATCCGCGACCCGCTGCTGCGCCAGGTGCTCCCGGTGAGTGCCGAGGCCGAGCCGACGCCCGGCTTCGTCAACGACCCGCTCCAAGAGGCCAAGCACACCCCGGCGCCGGGCCTGATCCAGAAATACGCCGGCCGGGTGCTGCTGATGGCCAGCCCGGCGTGCGCGGTGAACTGTCGCTACTGCTTTCGTCGCCACTTCCCCTACGCACAGAATGCGCCGTCCCGCTCTCGTTGGGAAAGCACGCTCGACCACCTGCGCGCCGATGACACCATTCACGAGGCGATCCTTTCCGGTGGCGATCCTCTCGCGGCGAGCGACCGTCAGCTCGCCTGGCTGGTCGAGCGGCTCGACGCCATCCCTCATTTGACACGGCTGCGCCTCCATACCCGCCTGCCGGTCGTGATCCCGGACCGCATCGACGCGGCTCTGCTCGGCTGG
>DATISN010000279.1:0-1544 GCA_035581765.1 Halomonas sp. | reverse complement strand
GTGGCTCTCCGCGTCGACCAAGTATCACATCAACCCCACCGGCAAGTTCGTGATCGGTGGCCCGGTGGGCGACTGCGGCCTGACCGGGCGCAAGATCATCGTTGATACCTACGGCGGCATGGCCCGCCACGGCGGCGGCGCCTTCTCCGGCAAGGACCCCTCCAAGGTCGACCGCAGCGCCGCCTATGCCGGGCGCTACGTGGCCAAGAACCTGGTCGCTGCGGGCCTGGCCGACAAGTGCGAGATCCAGGTCTCCTACGCCATCGGCGTGGCCGAGCCGACCTCGGTGGCCATCGACACCTTCGGCACCGGCCGGATCGACGACGCGCGCATCATCGAACTCATCCGCGAGCACTTCGACCTGCGCCCCAATGCCATCACCCGCATGCTCGACCTGCTGCATCCGATGTACCAGCTGACGGCCGCCTACGGCCACTTCGGCCGCGAGCCCTTCGAGACGTCCTACCGCTGGACCGACACCCAGGGCCAGGAGCAGGTCGAGACCTTCCTGGCCTTCCCCTGGGAGAAGATCGACAAGGCGGAGTCGCTGCGCCGGGCCGCCGGCCTGTAAGCCCTTAGGCGTTTAAGCCCTTAGATGTAAGCGATCGCTTACGCAAATTGACAGGCCCCGCCGGCACGCGCCGCGCGGGGCCTGTTGGTATGGTCGGGGCAGTTTCCCGAGAGGCCCGGCCATGCTCTTCCCCGCTATTCTTTTCCTGTGGTGGCTGACCAGCCTGCTTCCCGGCTCGGCGGCCCTGGCCGATAGCTGTCCCGACTGGACCCCGGCGCGCGCCGAGCGCGAGGTCACCGCGCTGGCGCAGCGACTGGACGACTGGGACCGGGCCTACTACGCCCAGGGAGAGAATGGCGCCCAGGGAGAGAATGGCCAGGCCGAGCACGGTCAGGGAGAGCTTGGTCAAGAAAAGTCCCCGGTCAGCGACGCCGTCTATGATCAGGCCCGCCAGCGCCTGGTGGAATGGCAGGCGTGCTTTTCGGGCGACGTGCCGGAGGTGGCACCCAAGCCGGCGCTGCCCGCCGGCCCCGTCGACCACCCCATCGCCCAGACCGGGCTTCGCAAGCTCGACGACGAAGACGCGGTGCGCCGCTGGCTCTCGCGCCGTGACGACGTCTGGATCCAGCCGAAGGTGGATGGCGTGGCGGTGACCCTGGTCTATCGGGCCGGGCGCCTGACGCGTGCGGTCAGCCGTGGCGACGGCCGGGGCGGTCAGGACTGGACCGAGAAGGCACGGCAAATAGCGGCGGTGCCCGGGCGCCTGGCGACGAACGAGGATCTGGTGCTGCAGGGAGAGCTCTACCTGCGCCTCGATCGCCATGTCCAGGCAGAAGTTGGCACCGACGGGGCGCGCAGCGAGGTCGCGGGGTTGCTGGCACGTCACGCGCTCTCGGCGGAGGCGGCCGAGCGGATCGGGCTTTTCGTCTGGGACTGGCCCGACGGACCCGACACGATGCCGGCGCGCCTGGCGGCACTGGCCAGCCTGGGGGAAAACAAGGGCGTCGAAAAAAGCTTCACGGAGGGTTTCACG
>DATISN010000278.1:0-6112 GCA_035581765.1 Halomonas sp. | reverse complement strand
GCGACTGCCAGAAGGGAACAACGCTATCCTGACGGGGGAAGCTTAAGTCATGCTTAACGCCCAAGCTGGGGATGATCGACCTGGGCACCGCGGCCTTGGCCCTGCTAAGGCCAAGTCACCCCTCCAGACGGAGACACACGACGACCTCTACAGCCTGACCCTGGCCAGCCTGATGACCCTTGCAGGCTTCCACTTGCTGGCTTGAAACCGGCTTTTTACCGCCAGCGAGCCCGAGCTGATCGAGCAGGCCCGCCGCCTCAAGGCCGCGCTGGCCGGCACTTGACAACCTGATCGGTCTGGACGAATAGCTGTTCGGGGAAGGGGCGTTTCCTCCCTCTGTCAGGCGGGCCAGGCTGGTCCGCCTGGTGCACTCATGAGAAGGACGATGCGATGCCTCGACGGTTCCTGTTGCGCCTGATGTTAATGCTTCCCCTGGTGCTGGTGGCCGGCTGCGAGAAGACGCCGACCGGGCGTTCCCAGTTGGCACTGGTGCCGGAAACCCTGATGGCGCAGATGGGGGAGGATGCTTTCGACCAGCTGCGTCGAAATCAGCCGGTGTCACGCGACGCGGCCGTCAACCGCCGGGTACAGTGCGTGGCTCGGGAGGTGGTGGCCGCAGCCGAGGCACGCTACCCGGCCGCCGACCTGCCCGATGCCTGGGAGATCGCCGTCTTCGAGGATCCCTCGCCCAACGCCTTCGCCATGCCGGGGGGGCGCATCGGCGTGCATACCGGCCTGCTGCGGGTGGCCGAGACCCCGGCCCAGCTAGCGGCGGTGATCGGTCACGAGGTGGGCCATGTACTGGCCGACCACGGCAATGAGCGGCTCACCCAGCAACTCGGCATCAAGGCCGTGCTGCTGCTGGTGGGATTTTTTGGGGAAGGTGATCTGGGACAGCACCAGTTGATGCAGGCTTTGGGCCTAGGCGCCCAGCTCGGCATCAGCCTGCCGTTCAGCCGCGCCCACGAGGAGGAGGCCGACCTGATGGGCCTGTCGATCATGGCGCGGGCGGGCTTCGACCCGCAACACAGCGTGGCGCTGTGGCGCAATATGGCCGCGGCCGGCGATGGTCAGCCCCCTGAGTTCCTCTCTACTCATCCTGCCCACGGCTCGCGCATCGAGGCGTTGCAGCAGGCCATGGAGGAGGCCATGGCGACCTATCGCACGGCCACCCCGGCTGACTGTTCCGGGTAGTTGTGGGATGACGAGTCGTCAATCACACGAAATCCGACACGTCATATAAGTCAGTCATCGAGGGTGAACAATCCCCTGAAGGTCCAAAAGCCTCCCGCTATATCCGCTAGAAGCCAGGCGAGAGGTAGGGGTCAAGTTGTGGGTCGGAGCAGATCAGAAAAAGAAAAAGCCGCTGAAATCAGCGGCTTAATCGATATTTGTGGCGGAGGGGGAGGGATTCGAACCCTCGAAGCCTTTCGGCTTACGCACTTTCCAGGCGCGCTCCTTCGACCACTCGGACACCCCTCCGCAATGTGGCCTCATGCATGGCCTTTGGCCTTTTCGCATCAGAACGGCGCACACATTAACGGCTTAAGTCCGCGATAGCAAGACGTTTTTCGTTCGGCATCCGGCTGGCGCCCCTGTCATAATGCGGTCTCAGCCACGCTCACTTTCCACTGATTCGCTGCACGGATTATGCGGACTGGCTAACTCATACCGTTTTCTAGTAAACTGGTCTAATAAATTGATGGGCAGGTCGCGAGACCTGTCGAAGTCTGACTCAAGAAAAGGAATGGCTGAATGACACATGAGACCCTGTTGAAGCCGACGAAGCTGGGAAGCCTGGAACTGCCCAACCGTATCCTGATGGCGCCGCTGACTCGCGCTCGCACACCCGACAGCGTGCCCGGCAAGCTTCAGGAGATTTACTACGGCCAGCGAGCCGGCGCTGGCATGATCATCAGTGAGGCCACCAATATATCGCCGACGGCTCGCGGCTACGTCTATACCCCCGGAATCTGGACGGACGAGCAGGAAGCCGGCTGGAAGCGTGTCGTCGAGGCCGTGCACGCCAAGGGTGGGCGCATGGCATTGCAGTTGTGGCACGTGGGCCGGGTGTCGCATGAGATGGTGCAGCCGGAAGGCCAGCAGCCCGTGGCGCCGAGTGCGCTGAAGGGGGAGGGCGCCCAGTGCTTCGTCGAGTTCGAGGACGGCAGCGCCGGTAACCATCCGACCAGCACGCCACGAGCGCTGGAAACCGACGAGATACCCGGTATTGTCGAGGATTACCGTCAAGCGGCGATTCGCGCCAAGCGTGCCGGCTTCGACATGATCGAGGTACATGCGGCCAATGCTTACCTGCTCAACCAGTTCCTGGCGACAGGCACCAACCTGCGCACCGATCAGTATGGCGGCTCGATCGAGAACCGTGCCCGCTTTCCCCTGGCGGTGATCGATGCGGTCGCCGAGGTGTTCGGCCCGGATCGCACCGGCGTTCGCATGACCCCCTTCATCGAGTTGTTCGGCCTCACCGATGACGAGCCGGAAGCCATGGCGTTCTACATGGCGGAGCAGCTCTCCCGGCGGGGCATCGCCTTCCTGCATCTCAACGAGCCGGACTGGGCCGGGGGCGATATTGCCTTTACCGATGACTTTCGCCGTGCGCTGCGCGAGCGCTTCAAGGGTAGCCTGATGTTCTGTGGCCATTACGATGCCGAACGTGCCGAGCGCATCATCGAGGCCGGTATTGCCGATGCGGTAGTGATAGGGCGCTCCTACATCGCCAATCCCGACCTGGTCGAACGGTTTCGGGTCGGCGCCGCGTTGAACGAATCCGACCCGACGACCTATTACGGTGGTGGTGCGGAGGGCTATACCGACTATCCCTTCCTGGACAATGGACACGACAGGCTGGGATGAAATCCCGCTGCGCCAGACAGTCGTAGTTATGATGACGCCTACCCCCTCAGCCGAGGGGGTTTTGCGTTTCGACTGCATTACTCACATGCGTAATGTTTTAACCGGAAAATCGATCATCTTGTTGTAAACTCAAATGAGGCGCCGGCCGCTCGCTTTACGTCGGCTTGTCGAGGGATCGATGACGACCCCGAATTCGAAGGAGTTTCGGATGGATAGCCTCGTACGTCAGTCCAGCAGCACTCACGCCAGCCGCATCTACGAGGTGTTGCGAGAAGACATTCTCGATGGCCGTTTTCAAGCCGGCGAGAAGATTGCCATCAATGCCTTGAAGGAGCGCTATGGGGTCGGACTCAGCCCGTTGCGCGAGGCCCTCAACAAGCTATCGGCCTATGGGTTGTTGACGCAGGAAAACCAGCGTGGCTTCCGGATTCCCGATCTTAGCCGCGCAGAACTCGACGATATTGCCGATATGCGACGCAAGCTGGAATGCATGGCGCTCGAACAGGCCTTGCAATTGGGCGATGCGGAATGGGAATCGGAGTTACTTGCCGTGGCGCATCGGCTCAAGCGGGCCGAGAATGACCACGCCAACATGGCGCATTGGGAGCAGTTGCATGGTCGCTTCCACCGCACACTGGTGGCGCCTTGCGGCTCCGCCTGGCTGCTGCGGTTCATTTCCCAGTTGCATGATCAGTTCGATCGCTATCGTCGCCTGGCTCCCGAGAATCCGGCAATCCGCGAGGTGCTGGATGCCCAGCATCATGAACTCGTCGACCTTGCCCTGGCCCGTGACATCAAGGCGGCCGTAGGGCTTATCGACCATCATGTCGTGCTGTCTTATGAGGTGGCATTGGGAAGCTGTAGGCGCTGATTCTTGCGCCGTTGCCAGGCAGCAAGGTAATTCAGGACGTGCTGTTGGATTCCCTGACATCTCCACCTGGCTGCCGAAGTGGTGGAAATGTCGATTCAGGTTGCTGATAGCACCGCCCGCATTTCTTTAGTCGGGCCTATTATCCTCACGACAGAAAAACAACGGCAAATTAAGGCTCTAACGTATAAATCCTCTGTCGAGGCCGCGAAGTGACAAAACGCAACCTAAATTTATGCTGCATTGCAATATAAATGGGGCTATGTTGGCTGTGTAGTTCCTTTTTTGGAGATGCAACATGAATATGTTAAAAACATCATATGCTTTAGTCTATACCGAAGTGGTGGATTTCTGGAATCAGCGGGCGCTGCATCAGCGCGAAGCCTTCGAGGCGATCGCCGGATACCTGGGCTAGCACAGCGATGATTGGGGGTTCGTCGCGATTGCGATAAGCTGGTCACCGTGCCGACGGACAGGCATGCCCACCACTGACCGGGAGACTTACCCCATGCTGTTACGACCCTTATTGGCCAGTGCATTACTGGTACTACCGCTGGCGGCTGTCGCCGAGAGCCCTAACATCGAACCGGGACAGTGGCGCTTCACCAGTACCACGACGGTCGAGGCCGATATGCCGATTCCCGATCAGACCGAGACTTACGATGAGTGTATCGCCCAGAGCGATCTCGAGGATGGCTCGTTCGACTTCGTGGAAGAGGAGGAGGGTTGTGAGCTTCAGGAGCATAACGTTTCTGCCGATGGTGTCGACTACCAGATGATCTGCCGCGAAGAAGGCGGTGAAGCCACGATCGACGGCGACATGGCCTTTCTGGGTGACCGGACAGAAGGTAACATCGATATTCTGGTCGATTCCCAGATGGGTCAGATGCAGATGCAGACGGTCATCGAAGGTGAGCGTACCGGCGACTGCTGACGACTAGGCATGACAAGTCAGGCATAACGATCCAGGCAAGACGAAAAAGCAAAGGCCACCTTGATAGGTGGCCTTTTTTATGCGCGCTTTACCAGCTAAATTGACAACCCTTCACATCTGACTTCGCGGGATAACGACAGCGTAATGAGAAACGTCAAGACACGCCGGGTGGACTGGACGGTCGCCCTGGCAGCGGTCTTCTTTGCCTTGCTGGCTGGGCTGTATATCAACGGGATGATTCCCGCGATGTTATTGGCCGGATATACAGCAGTCAGCCTTGTAGCGGTGGCGATGTATGCGATCGACAAGGCGGCGGCGCGAGGGGAGCGTCGCCGCATCGCCGAATCGACCCTGCACCTGCTGGCCCTCTTGGGTGGCTGGCCGGGCGCGCTGGTTGCTCAGCAATGGTTTCGCCACAAGACACGTAAGCAGCCTTTCCGTTTTATCTTCTGGTGCGTCGCCGCGGTCAATTGCGGCGCTCTTTACTGGCTGGTGCAGGCCGAGCAGGCGGGGGGCGTGCGAAACCCGCTGGGCTTCGGCTAGCGGTCCGGCGACAATCCGGCGGTCGCGCCGGTATCATCGCCGCTTGAATGGGGTCTCGAGGAGCGGCGGTGGAATCACTGCAAGGATTTGTGCTGACGCGACATTGGCGGGATACGCCCGCGGGCACACATGTCGAGTTCTGGCTGGCGACCGATGCCGGACCCCGGCGGGTTCGGTTGCCGGCGCAGCCATCGGTGGCCTTCCTGCCGGCCACGCAGCGCGAGCGTGCCGAGGCCGTACTGGCCGGCGAGCCGAAGGGCGAAAAGCGTGTCGAGCTTCGCGAATTGGCGCTGTGTGATTTCCACCACCGGCCAGTGCTGGGCCTGTACTGCCGCCGGCATCGCCAATTGATACAGCTCGACAAGCGCCTGAAAGAGGCGGGAGTGACGGTCTACGAAGCCGACATTCGTCCGCCAGAACGCTACCTGATGGAGCGCTTCATCACCGCACCGGTGTGGTGCCAGGGCACGTCGGATGCCACCGGCACGCTGCTCGAGGCGCAGCTCAAGCCCGCACTGGATTATCGCCCGCGGCTCAAGCTGGTGTCGCTGGATATCGAGACCAGTGGCCAGGGCGAGCTCTACTCGATTGCGCTTGAAGGCTGCGGCCAGCGTCAGGTTTACATGCTGGGGCCGCCCAACAATGATGCGGCGTCTGTCGATTTCTCGCTTGACTACTGCGACTCCCACGGCGAGCTTCTCGAACGCCTGAGCCAGTGGTTCGCCGAGCACGACCCGGACGCCATCATCGGTTGGAACCTGGTGCAGTTCGACCTGCGATTGCTGCACGAGCATGCCCAGCGCCTCGGCGTGCCGCTCAGGCTGGGACGCGGGGGCGCGGAGATGGAGTGGCGCGCTCATGGCCACCAGAGCCACCACTACTTTGCCAATGCC
>DATISN010000277.1:0-9408 GCA_035581765.1 Halomonas sp. | reverse complement strand
TCAGGGCTATATCGTCAGCGGCAGTGATCTACGGGAATCCCCGGTCGTGGCCCGCCTGCGCAGTTGCGACATTCGCGTGGCGATCGGTCATCATGCCGATCACGTGGCCGGCGCCGACGTGGTAGTGGTGTCCACCGCCGTTGACGAGACCAACCCCGAGATTCGCTGGGCGCACGAACATCGAGTGCCGGTCGTGCGGCGCGCCGAGATGCTCGCCGAGTTGATGCGCTTTCGCCATGGCATCGCCGTGGCTGGTACCCATGGCAAGACCACGACCACCAGCCTGACCGCGACGCTGCTTGCCGAAGGAGGCATGGACCCCACCTTCGTGATCGGCGGCAGGCTGACCAGTGCCGGCACCAACGCGCGCCTGGGTGAAGGCGACTATTTGGTCGCCGAGGCCGACGAGTCCGATGCCTCCTTCCTGCACCTGCAGCCGATGGTGTCGATCGTCACCAATATCGATGCCGACCATATGTCGACCTACGGCGGAGACTTCGAGAAGCTCAAGAGTACTTTCGTCGAATTCCTGCACAACGTGCCCTTCTACGGCCTGGCGATTCTCTGCCTCGATGATGCTAATGTGCGCGGGCTACTCGACCAGGTCCACCGTCAGTTCGTCACCTATGGGTTCAGCGAGGATGCCGACTATCGCATCGAGGACTTCGAGCAGGAACAGGGCGAGGTGCGGTTCACCGTCCGGCGTCCTGATGGCCTGGCGCCACTGGCGATTCGATTGTCGATGCCCGGTCGCCACAATGCCCTGAATGCCTTGGCGGCCATTGTCGTGGCCACCGACGCGGGGGTCGGTGATGAGGCGATACGTCGCGGCCTGGCAAGCTTCGAAGGGGTCGGCCGGCGCTTCCAGGTCCATGGCCATTTCCCGAGCCCCGACGGCAGTGGAGAGGTCATGCTGGTGGACGATTACGGGCATCATCCGCGCGAGGTCGAGATGGTGATACGCGCCGTGCGTGCGGGCTGGCCAAAGCGGCGGCTGGTGATGGTCTATCAGCCCCATCGCTATTCGCGCACCCGCGATCTGTATGAGGATTTCGTGCGGGTGCTGGCAGAGGTCGATACCCTGCTGCTGCTTGACGTCTACAGTGCCGGGGAAACCCCGATTCCCGGTGCGGACGGGCGCACGCTGGCAGGCTCGATTCGTCAGCGTGGTGCGGTCGACCCGATCTTCGTCCAAAAGAAGGGCGAGTTGCCAGGTCTCCTGGCTCGCGTGCTGCGCCCCGACGACATTTTGATCACCCAGGGCGCCGGGGATGTCGGCGGCATCGCCCTTCGCCTGGCCGAGTCGGCGCTGAAACTCGATGAGGTGACACTGTGAACACAGCGAGACTTGCGTTGGGCCGTGTGGTGGTGGTCTATGGCGGTGACTCGGCGGAACGGGACGTGTCGCTCAAGAGCGGCAAGGCCGTGCTCTCTGCCCTGCAACGGGCGGGTGTCGAGGCGATCGGCTTCGATCCTAATGAGGGTGGGCTTACAGCGCTCGCCGCCCTGGCGCCAGATCGTGTGTTTATCGCCCTGCACGGCAGAGGGGGTGAGGATGGCACTTTGCAGGGCGCGCTGGAACTGCTGGGAATTCCCTACACCGGCAGCGGGGTGCTGGCCTCGGCATTGGGCATGGACAAGCAGCGTACCAAGCTGGTGTGGCAGGCGTTGGGGTTGCCGACGCCCGAGGCCGAGATGCTCGGGCCGGATGCCGACTGGACGGCAGTGGTGGAGAGGCTCGGCCTGCCCCTGATCGTCAAGCCGGTTCATGAGGGCTCGACGCTCGGCATCAGCATCGTCGACAGCCGCGCTGCGCTGGAGCGCGCCTATCGGGAGGCGGTTCGCTTCGACGCGCGCGTGATGGCCGAACGCTTCGTCGTCGGCGAGGAGTATACGGTGTCGTTGCTGGGCGATGAGGTGTTGCCGGCGATACGCGTCGAGGTGCCGGGTGGCGGCTTCTATGATTACGAAGCCAAGTATCTCTCGGATGCTACCCGTTATCATTTACCCTGCGGGCTGTCCGGTGAGCAGGAAGCTGAGCTGGGCGCACTGTGCCGCGAAGCCTTTGCTGCCATCGGAGGAGAGGGTTGGGGTCGGGTGGATGTGATGCGTGACGCCGATGGGCGCTTCTGGCTGATCGAGGTCAATACCTCGCCGGGCATGACCGATCACAGTCTGGTGCCTCAGGCTGCAGCGCATGCGGGCATCGACTTCGAGCATCTCGTGGTGCGTATCCTCGGGGCCATGAGGCCTGAGCCGACATGAGACAGAGTGGCCTGGCCGGGCTGCTATTGTTGGTGATCCTGCTTGGGGCAGGGGGGCGGGCGCTGTGGGTCTGGCTCGATCGCCCTGTCGAGCGCGTGTCGATCCGTGGCGAGATGCAGCATGTCAATGCCGACTATTTGCGCGATAAGCTTTCACCGCTGATTCGCGGCCGAACCTGGCTCTCGGTGAGTCTGACCGAATTGCGAGAAGATGCCAGAGCCATCGGCTGGGTTTCCGAAGTGCGTGTCAGCCGTCAATGGCCCGACGCGTTGACCTTTGAACTGGTCGAGCAGGAACCCGTCGCACGCTGGAACGACGACTACCTTCTCAATGCACAAGGCGAGCCTTTTGCTTATGGCGAAGTGTCTCCTCCTCAGCCACTACCGGATCTGGCCGGCCCCGGCGGCAGCAGCAAAGAGGTGTTGGCTTATCACCGTGATTTAATGGAGCGCTTCGATAAACTCGGCTTGGTAGTGACTCAGCTGCGTCTAGAAGCGCGTGGGGCCTGGCGTTTTCAACTTAATGATAGTGTTTGGGTGATGCTTGGTCGAAACGACCGCCAGGCCCGTCTGGCGAGACTGACTGCCGCATGGCAGCGACAACTTGATACTCAAGCGTCGCATATCCGCTACATTGACCTGCGCTATCCTAATGGTGTTGCAGTAGCCTGGCATGGAGAAACCGATACGGCACAAGACGCGAATTTAGAAGAAGGTTGAAGGCCAACTTTTTTGACTAACGCCTATCGACCACGGCATTGAGGTGTTTCTTTTAAGGCAAAATCGCCGTATCGTGAGCGCTAATTATTGGGTAGCACTGGTGTAATATCGGTAGTTGTTATTATACTGGTGTAGACATTACTTATTTTTTATTTAAGGTTCCCTCTTGTGGAACAGGCTCTAGGAGATTTCCCGACTCATGGCAGGCCCATCCAATGCGTCCAATATGGTAGTCGGACTGGATATCGGAACGTCCAAGGTCGTGGCGATCGTAGGACAGCCCACTGACGATGGCGGCATCGAAATAGCCGGTATTGGCTCGCATCCTTCACGCGGTATGAAGAAGGGCGTGGTAATCAATATTGAATCCACCGTGCTCTCCATTCAGCGTGCCGTGGAAGAGGCGGAGTTGATGGCCGGTTGTGATATCCATTCCGTATATGTCGGTGTGGCGGGGAGTCACATCAGCTCGATGAATTCCGATGGTGTCGTGGCCATCAAGGATCGCGAAGTCACCCCTTCCGACATCGATCGGGTGATTGACTCGGCGAGAGCACGCGCAATTTCCGAAGGACAGCGAGTCCTGCATGTGCTTCCCCAAGAGTTCGCAATCGACACCCAGGGGGGGATTCGCGAGCCGCTGGGCATGTCGGGGGTGCGTCTCGAGGCGCGCGTGCATCTGGTCACCGCCGCCCTGAACGCGGTGCAGAACATCGAGAAGTGCGTCCGCCGTTGTGGTCTCGAGGTCGACGCCATTATCCTGGAGCAGTTGGCCTCGAGTCATGCGGTCCTGACCGAAGACGAGCGCGAGCTGGGCGTCTGCATGGTTGATATTGGTGGCGGTACCACCGATATCGCGGTGTTTACCGAAGGGGCCATCCGGCATACCGCCGTGATCCCCATCGCGGGTGATCAAGTCACCAATGATATCGCCATGGCGCTGCGCACGCCGACCCAATATGCAGAGGAGATCAAGGTCAAGTACGCTTGTGCGCTGACCCAGCTTGCGGCCAGCGATGAGATGATCAAGGTGCCCAGTGTTGGAGACCGGCCGGCGCGTGACCTTTCCAGGCAGTCATTGGCCGAGGTCGTCGAGCCTCGTTACGAGGAACTCTTTACACTCATTCGGGATGAATTGCGGCGCAGTGGCTACGAGGATCTGGTCGCTGCGGGTGTGGTGCTCACTGGCGGTACTTCACGGATGGAAGGCGTTGTCGAGCTTGCCGAAGAGATCTTCCACATGCCGGTCCGCATCGCCTGTCCTCAGAATGTCCGAGGTCTGGCCGATGTGGTGCGTAACCCCATCTATTCGACTGGAGTTGGTTTGCTGCATTACGCTCTTCAGGAAGTTCGCCAGGGGCGTGTTCGAAAGACAGAAGGCGGCGTGATCCCGATGCAACCGAGACGAGAAGAGATCTCCCGAGGGGGATCGAGGGAAGGGATTCCGGCGCTAGTAAGGCTCAAGGGCTGGTTGAAAGGAAATTTCTGACAGGGCCGCCGTGGCGGCCCAGGAGACGTGGCAAATGTTCGAACTGGTAGATAACGCACCCTCAAGCAGCGCAGTCATCAAGGTCATCGGTGTCGGTGGCGGCGGTGGTAATGCCGTCAATCACATGGTCGAAAGCAACATCGAGGGCGTGGAGTTCATCTGTGCCAATACCGATGCTCAAGCGCTCAAGCGCGTCTCGGCCAAGACCGTCCTTCAGCTTGGCAGCGAGATCACCAAGGGGCTCGGCGCAGGTGCCAATCCCGAAGTCGGTCGGCAGGCCGCGATGGAAGATCGTGAGCGAATTGCCGAGTTGCTCAGCGGTGCCGACATGGTGTTCATTACCGCCGGCATGGGCGGTGGTACAGGTACCGGTGGTGCGCCTGTGGTCGCTCAGGTGGCCAAGGAGTTGGGTATCCTCACCGTGGCCGTGGTGACGCGCCCCTTCCCTTTTGAAGGCCCTAAGCGCATGCGGGCTGCCGAAGAGGGTATGAAGGAGCTGTCCGAATACGTCGACTCGCTGATCACCATTCCCAACGAGAAGCTGCTGTCGGTGCTCGGCAAGAACGCCAGCCTTCTGAATGCTTTCAGTGCCGCCAACGATGTGCTGCTCGGGGCCGTTCAGGGCATCGCCGAGCTGATCACCAGCCCGGGTATCATCAACGTTGACTTTGCCGACGTGCGTACGGTGATGTCCGAAATGGGCATGGCGATGATGGGAACCGGCGGTGCTACTGGTGAGAACCGGGCGCGAGAGGCTGCCGAGAAGGCGATCAGGAGCCCGTTGCTCGAGGATATCGACCTGCATGGCGCTCGAGGCATTCTGGTCAACATCACGGCGGGTCCCGACCTTTCCATCGGCGAGTTCAACGACGTGGGGGCGACGGTACAGGAGTTTGCCTCACAGGATGCCACCATCGTAGTGGGTACCTCCATTGACATGGAGATGACCGACGAGCTGCGTGTCACTGTGGTCGCCGCCGGCCTTGATGGTCAGCAAGCGCGCCAGAAGGCGACGCCACGCGAGACGGTCCGCCGTGAAGCCGCCGAGTATCGTCAGCGGCAGCAACCGGCGGTTGGTCGTGCCCAGGCAACCGCGCCCCGTGTCGAGCCTCAGGAGACCCAGCGCGCTCAACCAGAGAAGCGCAAGTCGCAAGAGCTCGATGATTATCTGGATATCCCGGCCTTCCTGCGTCGCCAGGCTGATTGAGATCGACTATCGGAGTTAATGAAAAGGTCGGGTAAAGTTTTTTGTTGAACTAACCGTTCGGTGGTATAGTGAACAGTGTTTGATAATCAACCATAGCCCGGCTACTGCCCATGATCAGACAACGCACCTTGAAGAACGTCATCCGCGCCACTGGCGTGGGCCTGCATTCTGGCAAGAAGGTCTACCTTTCCTTGCGCCCCGCGCCTGTGGATACCGGTATCGTCTTCGTGCGCACCGACCTCGATCCTGAAGTGCAGATTCCCGCCCGGGCCGAGAACGTCACCGACACCACCCTATGTACCGCTCTGACGGCAGGAGGGGCGAGGGTGGCGACCGTCGAGCATCTGATGTCGGCCTTGGCCGGGCTCGGAATCGACAATGCCTACGTGGACGTCAGCGCCCCTGAAGTGCCGATCATGGATGGGAGCGCGGGCCCTTTCGTGTTCCTGATTCAGTCGGCGGGCATCAGCGAGCAGAACGCGCCCAAGAAGTTTATTCGCATCAAGCGCGAGATGGCGGTGCGTGACGGCGACAAGACAGCAACCTTCCTGCCCCATCGCGGTTTCAAGGTGTCGTTCTCCATCGATTTTGACCACCCGGTGTTTCACGACCAGACGCAGACCGCCATGGTCGATTTCTCCACGACGTCTTTCGTCAAGGAAGTCTCGCGGGCGCGGACCTTCGGTTTCATGCGCGATCTGGAATACCTGCGCTCCCATAACCTCGCATTGGGCGGGAGCCTGGATAACGCCATCGTGATCGATGACTACCGTATTGTGAACGAGGGTGGGCTTCGTTACGACGACGAATTCGTCAAACATAAGGTGCTGGACGCCATTGGTGATCTCTACCAGCTCGGCTTCAGCCTGATTGGTGAATTCCGTGGCGTGAAATCGGGCCATGCACTTAATAATCAGCTGTGTCGCGCCCTGATGGCACAGCCTGATGCGTATGAGGTGGTGACCTTCGAGAACGAAGCCGATAACGCCCCAATTTCCTATGCGGCGCCGGCCATGGCCTGATCGCTCAGCTGCCGAACCTAGGGTCCTACAGCGACGCCGCTATTCTAAGGAATAGCGGCGTCGCTGGTTTAAGGTGTGTGAGGTGAGGCTGGTCAGGACTGTTTCGCCACGTCAGCCTTTTCGGCATGAGAGGCGAGTTTTTCAAGGGCACGCTTCAAGCGCGGGTTATCGATATCCGCCGCGCAGCTGGAAAGCTCATCAGCAGCTTGGGCCGGGAGTTCGCGGACGTATCGACGCGGAGCCTTGACCGTGTGCACTGGCCGTACCTTGAACTGAAAGCCGGTCACCGCATCGAAGCCAGGGAGTTCGTGAAGTAGCTGCAGCAGGCGTCGTTGTTCGTAGCGAAGCCAAGTCAACCAGACGGCGCGGTCGGTGATCAGTGTCAAACGACCCTCGCGGTAACCGCCGACGTGAAGATGCTCGCGAACCTCCTCGGGAAGATGGTCTCGCAGGTGCTGTTGGGCTCGTTCGATAAGCCGGGCAGTACGCATCAATGAAGCCAGCTCGCCGCGGCTTTCCAGTAGACGGGACATGGGCTGTGCGCGCGTGCGCTTAACCTTTATACTCATTAGCTTGCTTCTCGGGGCCTTCCCGCTGGACTCGGCATGCGATCATGTCTTGGTCGTTAGACGATGAACAGCGGGAGCCTATCACGCTCTGGAGTCCATCGACAGCATGCCGTCCGTCCCTTATAGCCGCTCTCTTACTGCCGAGCGTCGCTCTGAACGTCGCTTGCCGGAGAGCCGTGCGGTAGCGCGTCGACCGGCGCGTTGGTGGCTGGCGGGCCTGCTGGTGGGATGTCTGTTGCCGGCCAGTCTGGCGCAGGCCGAAGGATGGCGATATTCCGAGCGAATCGCCCAGATTTGTGTATTGGCCCCGGCATTGATACGTGCCAGTTCGAGGCTTCGGGCACGCCGCCGCGCCATGGTGCGATGGCCACTGCGTAGAGGGTGGCGACTTGCCGAAGCGATTGACTCGGTACGGCGTCTGATCATGCCGCCACCGCGTGCCATTGCCGGCCATGATGTCCTGACGCGTCGTGGTCCGCCCTCTGCGTGGGCATGCTGATAACCGACCGAACCGCCGCGCGTCCCTGGACAACGGCGCGATGCCACACGCAGATATTGGATTTATCATGATCAACTCCCTTTTACGCAAGGTCGTCGGTTCCAAGAACGACCGTGAAGTCAAGAGCATGTCGCGCCAGACCGCGCAGATAACGGCAATGGAGCCTCAGCTTGAGAGCCTGGATGACGTGACGCTGAAAGCGCGCACCCAGACCCTGCGCGAGCGTCTCCAGGCCGGCGAGACGCTGGATGCGCTGCTGCCGGATGCGTTCGCGACAGTACGTGAGGCCAGCAAGCGCGTGATGGGCCTGCGCCACTTCGATGTGCAGTTGGTGGGCGGCATGACCCTGCATCGCGGCCGCATCGCCGAGATGAAGACCGGCGAAGGCAAGACCCTGGTGGCCACCTTGGCCGTTTACCTCAATGCCCTATCCGGTGAAGGCGTCCACGTCGTCACCGTCAATGATTACCTGGCGAGTCGCGACGCGGAGTGGATGCGTCCACTCTACGAATTTCTGGGGCTGAGCGTGGGTATTATCCACTCGGGGCAAACCGCCGAGAACAAGCGTGCGGCCTATGCATGCGATATTACCTACGGCACCAACAACGAATTCGGCTTCGATTATCTGCGCGACAATATGGCGTTCTCATTGGAGGACAAGGTGCAACGCAAGCTGCACTTTGCCATCGTCGATGAAGTTGACTCGATCCTGATTGATGAGGCGCGCACGCCTCTGATCATTTCGGGTGCGGTGGATGAGAATACCGAGCTTTACAAGGTGGTCGATCGCCTGGCTGTCCATCTCGAGCAGGGCAGCGAGGACGAGGAAACCGTGAGCGGTGACTTCCTGCTCGATGAGAAGCAGAAACAGGTGGAGGTTACCGAGCAGGGCCACCATAAGGTCGAGGAGCTGATGCGGGCCGAAGGTCTGCTGGGCGAGGAGGATTCGCTGTATGCGGTCCAGAACCTCAATCTGCTACAGCACATGCATTCGGCGCTTCGGGCGAGACATCTCTACCACCGCGATGTGGATTACATCGTCAAGGATGGGCAGGTGGTGATCGTCGACGAACATACCGGCCGCAGCATGCCGGGCCGTCGCTGGTCGGAAGGCCTTCATCAGGCGGTGGAAGCCAAGGAGGGCGTCACCGTTCAGCGCGAGAGCCAGACGCTTGCCTCAACCACCTTCCAGAACTACTTCCGTCTCTACGACAAGCTGGCCGGGATGACTGGTACCGCCGATACCGAGGCCTTCGAGTTTCGGCAGATCTATGGCCTGGACGTGATCGTGATTCCCACCAACCAGCCGTTGATCCGCCAGGACCAGAACGATCTGGTCTACCTCACCGCCGAGGAAAAGTACGAGGCGATCATCGAGGACGTCAGGACGCAGACCGAGGCCGGTCGGCCCGTGCTGGTGGGTACCGCCTCCATCGAGACCAGCGAATACCTGGCGACCCTGATGCGCAAGGCCGAGCTCTCGTTCAACGTGCTCAATGCCAAGCAGCACCAGAGCGAGGCCGAGATCATCGCTCAGGCGGGCCGACCGGGGGCCATCACCATCGCCACCAACATGGCGGGTCGCGGCACCGATATCGTCCTTGGCGGTAATTGGGAAGCCGAGGCCGCCAAACAGGG
>DATISN010000276.1:0-6252 GCA_035581765.1 Halomonas sp. | reverse complement strand
AACGTACGACCGAGGGCGCGGCGCGCGTGGGGATCGAGCTGTGTCACGGATCATCCTCGCGATGGATGCAGCGATAAATTACAACGCATGGCTCTGAGAGTTACAGCGCCGAACGCTGGCCGGGGCCTGAGCCTTCACCCGCCAGCGGCGGCGGGCCATAGGTCTGCACATGATCCTGCAGCTTGATGGGGTTGCCCACCATGCGGATCTCGCCATGGGCGGTGGGCACGGATACCACCATGTCCCGCGAGCGGGTCAGGCCGGACTCCAGTGCCTCGTCCAGGCTCCGCACCCCGGCCACGACCACGCCAAGCGGCGCGAGCCGCTCCACCCAGGCATCGGTCTTGTCCGTCGACAGCACGTCCTGAATGCTCGCGATGACCGTTTCGCGATGCGCTGTGCGGGCCTGCATGGAGAAAAAGCGCGGGTCATCGATCCACTCAGGGTGGCCGATCTCCCGGGAAAAGGCGGCCCAGAAGCCGTCGTGGGTGATGAACAGGGCCAGGTGACCGTCCAGCGTCGGAAATATCTGGGCCGGCACGATATAGGGATGGCCGCCGCCCGGATAGCGCTCGGCCTTCTGCCCAGCATTGAGATAGGCACTGGCCAGGTAGTTCATCTGCGAGAGCATGGTGTCGTAGAGCGAGACATCGATCTGCCCGCCTCTGCCCTCGACCAGCTTGGCGGTCAGGCCGAGAGCACCCATGATGCCGGCGGAATTGTCCACCACCGAATAGCCCGTCTTGACCGGCGGGCCATCCGGGTCGCCGGTCATGGCCATGATCCCGGCCAGCGCCTGGATGACGTAATCGTAGGCGGGCTTGTCGGCGTAGGGGCCGTCCAGGCCGAACCCAGTCAGCGCGAGGCAGACGATCTTTTCGTTGTGCACGCGCAGCGCTTCGTAGGTCAGGCCGAGCTTGCGTATCGCCGAGGGCCGCATGTTGGTCAGCAGGGCGTGGGACGTCGAGACCAGTTCGGCAAGCCGCTGCTGGCCCGTCTCGCTCATGAGGTCCAGGCACAGGCTCTGCTTGTTGCGATTCAGGCTGGCAAAGTAGGTGTTGTGAGGGCCGATATAGTGGGGGCCGACCTGGCGTCCGATATCGCCCGTGCCAGGCGCCTCGATCTTGATGACCTCGGCGCCCAGGTCCGCTAGCAGCATGCCGCAATAGGGGCCGGCCAGCATGTGGCCTAGCTCGAGCACGCGGATGCCGGCAAGCGGCCCCCGGGCCTTGGGATTATCGCTCATTGCAGTTCTCTTTCGATGGCGGCAAGAATGTCGTCGAGTGGCATGTCGGAGGTGTAGACGCCACATACCCCGGCCTGACGCAGGGCCTCGCGGTCCTTTTCGGGAATCGTGCCGCCCACGAAGACCTTGATATCAGCGGCATCATATTGCTCGAGGCAGCGCATCGTTTCGCCGACCAGCTCCATGTGGCTTCCCGAGAGCATGCTCAGGCCCACCACATCGACGTCCTCGTCGATCGCCACCCGGGCGATATAGTCGGCGCTCTTGCGCAAGCCGGTATAGATCACGTCCGCGCCGGCGTCGCGAAGCGCGAGCGCGATGACCTTGGCGCCGACGTCGTGTCCGTCAAGCCCGGGCTTGGCGATCAGGATTCTCTTGCCTTTCAAACTCATGTGATCTCTCCCGCGGGATGTGCGGCCAGCCGCCCGACGCCGCCTACAGGTTGATGGGTTCCTGGAACTCGCCCCAGTGCGACTTCAGGGTGGCGACCATCTCGCCGACGGTCGCGTAGGCATGACAGCAGTCGATCAGGTACGGCATGATGTTCTCGTCATCGTTCTTGGCCGCCTCGAGCAAGGCGCCCAGCGTCCGGTCCACCTGCGTCTGATCGCGCTGTGTCAGCAGCTTCTGGTACTTTTCCTGCACCCGCTGGGCGGCCTGCGGGTCGACCTTGAAGACTTCCCCGAAGTCATCGGTCTGATCCTCGCGACGAAAGTAGTTCTGGCCGACGATGACCGTCTCGCCCCGGTCCACCTTCTGCTTTCTTTCGTGCGCGCGCTCGGCGATCCGCGACTGCAGATAGCCGTCCTCGATGGCCTTCTCGACGCCGCCGTAGTCATCGATTTCCTTGATGACCTCGCGGGTCTCCTGCTCCATGCGGTCGGTCAGCCACTCCACGTAATAGCTGCCGCCCAGCGGGTCGACCGTCTTGGAGATGCCGCTCTCGTAGGCAATGATCTGTTGCGTGCGCAGGGCGATCTCGGCGCTGAATTCGGTCGGGATCTGGAAGGCTTCATCGTAGGCGCAGGTAAACACCGATTGCGCGCCGCCCAGCGTCGCGGCCAGGGTTTCCACGCCGACGCGCACGATGTTGTTGTAGGGCTGCGCGGCGGTCAGCGACGAGCCACCGCAGACGACCCCAAAACGGAATCGCTGGGCCTTGGGGTCGGTAATGCCGAAGCGTTCCTCGAGCAGCTGCGCCCAGAGGCGCCGTGCCGCGCGGAACTTGCAGATTTCCTCGAAGAAATCCATGTGAACGTAGAAGAAGAAGCTCAGGCGGTTGGCGAACTGGGTGGCGTCGCCGCCGCGTCGTATCAGCTCTTCCACATAGGCCAGGCCGTTGGCGAGGGTATAACCGAGCTCTTCCACCGCCGTGGCCCCGGCATCGCGCACATGGGCGCCGGCGATGCTGATCGGATTGAAGCGGGGCGTCTCGCGATTGGAGAACAGGATCGTGTCGGCGATCAGTCGCATGGACGGGCGTACCGGGAAGATCCAGGTGCCCCGGGCGACATATTCCTTGAGGATGTCGTTCTGGATCGTGCCGGTCAGCGTCTCGCGCGCAACGCCTTGCTTGTCGGCGACGGCGCAGTACATGGCATAGATGATCGCGGCGGTGCCGTTGATGGTGAAGGAGGTGGAAATGCCGGCAAGGTCGATGCCCTCGAAGAGGATTTCCGCCTCAGCGAGGTTGGACAGCGATACCCCGACCTTGCCGACCTCGGAGCGCGCCATGGGGTCGGTGGGGTCGAAACCGCACTGGGTGGGCAGGTCCAGCGCCACCGAAAGCCCCGTCTGGCCGCTCTCGAGCAGGAAGCGGTAGCGGGCATTGGTGTCTTCCGCCGTGCCGAACCCCGAATATTGCCGAAAGGTCCACAGCCGGCCGCGATAGCCATTGGCGAAGATCCCCCGCGTGAAGGGAGGGTGGCCCGGCACGCCGGGGTCGGGATGCTTCAGCATGTCGGCGGTGATCAGCTCCGGAATCTCGATGCCCGACGCGGTGCGAGGCTCGGGGATCGGCGGCGTCCGGCTCTCCGACGAGGACGCCGCGGTCTTCTCCGGCGCGGACTTCTGGGGTGCGGAATCGCTCATCGGTCCCTCCTTCTGTTCAGTACCTTCTCGGCGGCTCGCCAGTGGTCTTCGTGGGTCCAGGTCTCGACCAGGTGCTGCGTCTCGATCGCCGCCAGCGCCTGGGCGTCCTGACCGTTCGCGTGGGCCAGCGCCAGCGCCTTGAAGGCCCGCAGCACCTGGGGCGCCTGGGCGAGCAAGGGCTGACAGAACTGCTGCAGCGCCTCTTCGAGCGACTGATCGGCAGCGGCCACCACGTCGATCAGGCCGATGTCGGCCGCCTGCCCGGCGTCCAGCAGCTCGGCGCGCGCGAGCAGCCGCAAGGCGCGCACGGCGCCCACACGCTGCATCAGTTGCGTGCCGCCGCCCCAGGCGGTGGAAATGTTCAACTTCCCCTGGATGAAACCGATACGGCTGGAGGCGGGTGCGACGATGAAGTCACAGGCCACGGCAAGCTCTGCCCCGCCGCCCAGCGCGTCGCCATTCAGCGCGGCGATGACCGGGACGGGAAACGTCGCGACCGACGTCAGCGCACGCCTGGCATCGCGGCTCATGGTCGTTGCCGCCTCGACCGAGCGAACGGTGGCAAGATCCTTGAGGTCGCCGCCGGCGGCAAAGCTGATGTCGCCGGCACCGGTCAACACGACCGCGCGGAGATCGACATCGCGGGAATACCGGGTGAACACCTCGGTGATCTCATCGAGGACCGCCCGCGACAGGGCGTTGCGCTTCTCGGGGCGGTTGATCGTGACCCGCAGCAAGGGGCCATCGTGTTCCACCAAGAGGTGTTCGAGCGCCATCGGCAGCCTCCTGACCGGCTGGGAGTTGGGGCGGTAATTTTCTGTATATTGAATTAATGTACTCATACGTGAATTTTTCTGTCAAGTTTGCCGTGTTCACCGCGGTGTCCAGGGAGTCGATCGATGCCAAGCCCAGCCCCACCGTCTTCGCGTCGCACAGCAGCCGAACGGGCCATGGGCAGGGAGGTGCTCGCGGCGACGACCTGGGTGCAGGTGCTGGGCAGCGCCGGCATGTTGCTGGTACCGACCCTCGCCCCCCAGATCGCCGCCTCCTTCGGCATGCCGACGCGCCTGGTCGGCCTGCAGATCAGCGTGCTGTACGGCGTTGCGATGCTCTCCTCTCTGCAGGCGGGTGCCGTGGCCCGGCGGATGGGGGCGTGTCGTACGAGCCAGGGGGTGCTGCTGCTGGTGGCCGCGGGCTGTCTGATCGCCGTGACCGGCACGCCGGCGGCGCTACTGGTGACCACCCTGCTGCTCGGTGTGGCCTACGGCATGACCAATCCGGCCGCCGCGCAGCTGCTCGCCCGCTTCACCCCTAGCGAGCGCCGCAACATGGTCTACTCGATCAAGCAGACCGGCGTGCCGCTCGGTGGCGTATTGGCAGGCATGGTGGCGCCGCCGCTGGCCGAGGCCTGGAGCTGGCATGCAGCGTTTCTCGCGCTCGGCGTGGTGGCGCTACTCACGGCCCTGGTCTTGCAGCGTCGCCGGGGTCTCTGGGACAGCGACCGCGACCCTAGCGCACGTCTCCAGGGTCTCGGCAGCCTCGCTGTGCTGCGTCGGCGGCGGCCGATCTTCTGGTTGGGGATGGCGGGTTTCTGCCTGGCGGCCGCGCAGCTGTCGTTGCTGACGTTCACCGTGGCGTTTCTGGTGGAAGAGCTGTTCATGACGCTGGTGATGGCGGGCGCCGTGATGTCGGTCATTCACGTCGCCGGCGTGTTGGGCCGCGTCGGGTGGGGCTTTCTGGCCGACCGGCTGGGCAGGAGCGTGACGGTGCTCTACGGGCTTGCGGGGTCGATGGTGGGGCTTTTCAGCGTGACGGCATTGCTCGGCGCGGCGACGCCGACGTGGCTGGTGATGGCGCTGCTGATCGCCGCCGGTGCGACCGCGATCGGCTGGAATGGGGTCTATCTGGCAGAGGTGGCGCGGCGCAGCCCTCATCTGGAGGTGGGGGAGGCGACCGCGGCGGTGCTGGTTCTGACCTACATGGGCGTGCTGACCGGTCCGGCGCTGTTCAGCCTGATCGTCGGGTTGTCAGGCAGCTATGCCATCGGCTTTTTGCTGCCCGCCGCCTCCTCGGCGCTGGCCGTCGTCTGCCTGTTCGCCTGTGCCTCGGCTAGCGAAGGCGAGACGCTTCAGAGGTCGAGCAGTAAATCGCCGTGATGCGCCAGCGCTTGCTGATAGCGTTCCTGATGGCGCGTCATGCGCTCGATGGGTCCGGCGATCGCCAGGCCCAGCGTCTCGCCATGCACGCGGCGCGCAATGGCAATTGCCATCACGTCTTCCACGTTTTCGCCGCGGGTCACGAAATAGCCCCGCTGATCGCTGGTCTTGATGTCGTCCAGCAGGCGTTCGCGGTCGGTCAGGGTATTGGCGGTCACCGAGGTGAGCGGGAGCTCATCGAGCAGTGACGCCAGCCACTTGTCGGACACCTGCCCAAGCATCGCCTTGCCGATGGCGCTGGAGTGCAACGGCTTGGCATCGCCGGGACGGGCCGCGTAGCGCACCGTATGGGTGCCCTCGATGACTTCCAGATAGACCACGCTGTTGCCCTGGCGCTTGCCGAGGATGACGGTTTCCCCCAGCTGGTCGCGAAGCTCGGACAGGATCGGCGACACGCTTTCCAGCAGGGGGTCGTGGCTGGCGATGGCTTGCGCGACCTGCAGCAGACGCTTGGTGGGATAGACGCGCTTCTTCTGCTCCAGGACGTAGACGTAGCCCAGCGACTGCAGGGTCTTGACCAGCGCGTGACAGCTACTGATCGGCGTGTCGATGCGCTTGGCCAGATCCGTCAGCGATAGCGGCGCCTGAGCCTCGGCGAAGGTCTCGAACAGGCTCAGCGTGCGCGCCGCGGTCTTCACGCTCTCGGGCTTGCCGGCCTCGATGTCCTCGGCTGTCGTTCGGGAGTGTCGTTTCATGCCA
>DATISN010000275.1:0-3227 GCA_035581765.1 Halomonas sp. | reverse complement strand
CTCGACGCCCAGGTAGAGGCTGCTGCCGCCCAGTCCGGTATCAAGATCCACCACGAGCGCATGACGCGAACCCCCAACACCTTCGACGCCCACCGGCTGATCTGGCTCGCCGGGGAACATGGCGTCCAGTCGGCCGTGGTCAACGCGCTCTTCCGCTGCTATTTCGTCGACGGTGAGGACATCGGTGACAGCGCGGTACTGGCCAGCGCCGCCCGGGCCGGCGGGCTAGCGGTTATCGACATACCCACCTTTCTCGCGGGCGACCAGGGCCGGGCGGAGGTAAGAGCAGGTCTCGACGAGGCTCGGCGACTGGGCGTGAGCGGCGTGCCCACCTTCATCATCAACGGCACAACCGGCCTGTCGGGCGCCCAACCTCCCGAGGCGTTGCGCCAAGCGATACTCGAGACGACCGGCAAGAGCTGAAGGCCAGCGCCAGCGTCCCGATGATTATTGAGGACGACTGCTCTGCCAGAGGCGGATCGCTGCGCAAAGGATCGACCCAAGACGAGCTCGTCGGGCGTGTGGGTGTCACCCTATCCGCCATTCCGGCGCCAAGTTGCGCCAGTGTCGTTTGAGAATCGCCTTGTGCGCGTCAGCCATCGGCAGCTCCGCCAGTTGTCTGGGCCATTGGGCACGAGCGCGCTCGATGGTGTCGTCGAGTACCTTACGGATCGCGGGCCAGGCCACGCCGGTTTTCTCAGCCCAGCGGTGGAAATCGTCTTCCCCCAGTCGATACCAATCCTTCTTGCCATTCAGGTTGAGTGCCAACCGGTGGTCGCCTTCGAGGTAAGCCAGCGTGGTGACGATATCGTAGGCAGGCGCCAGGCGTGGGGTGCGCTGATCCGGGTAGACAAGGCTCCAGTTCTTTAGGTGGGCGTCGCCGTTGGCCAGCAGGATATCGACCAGCAAGCGCCGCGCAAAAGCCTGAACGTTGGCCAGGCCGTCGGTCGTGAATTCGCGCAGCACGCGCCCTATCTGCTCGACATTGGGGCCGTCGTACTTTTCATGGGGGTAGCGAAACAGTACCTGCGACATGTCCTCGATGTGAATGCGCTGCCCGCCTTCGCGGTCGAATCGACGAATGGCATAGGCAAGATGCTCATCCGGCAGGTTGATGGCAGGCAGGCCTTCGAGGGCATTTAGCGGGATCAGACGAACCTCGGGGACTTCTACGCCCGCACTCTGAGCCAGCCACATCGCCGTGGCCTCGTTCTCGGGAACTCGGCGGTGGCGTGTCGAGGGGGTCTTGACGATCCAATCGCCGAGCTCGTCGGCATGGCCGAAGTGAAAACGCCCGTCGCGTTCACGCATGGAGAACTTCATCTGCACGCCGGCCAGCGAGAAACCGCCGCCGACCTCAACGACCCGACGCACCGGCGTGATACTGCGCCGATGGCTGAGCACCCAATCCGGCATGTCGTCGGGGTGCACCGGCGAAACCCGCAGTGCCCCGGGAAGGTCATGGCCCAGGCTCGCCAACAACGGAAACTCGTTGTCAGGATGCACCTTTAGCCGCTGTGCCAACCATTCACGCAGCGCTCCTTCCGGCAACAGGTTCGAGAACCAGGGATGCAGGCGCTGCTGTCGCACCCATGGTGTTTGCATCACCTCGGCGGCACGGGGAAAGCCGGGACGCAACGACAACGACAGCGTGGGCCGCGAGGTATCGAGCCGCCAGGCGTCATCGAAGACCACGACGTTACGGCCACTTCGATAACCCGCCAGATAGCCTACCTGCCGGTCGTGGAGTTCAAGGCGCAGCATCTCGACTGCGTCATTCACCATCGCGGCCGTCCCCATCGTTCTCTTGATCGCGCTCATCATCTCCCAGCAGGCCTTTCCAAGGGTCGGCGTCGAGCCCTGCCGCCTCGTCGGCTTCGCCCTTCAACAGGGCCTGAACGGCATGCCATTTCTCGATCGGGATCAGCAACAGCTTGGCGTTGAGCCCGTCGGCGGCCAGCTCGAGCGTATCCAGGCGCGGGTTACCGCCACCTTCCAGGCGCTGATACTGCTGACGCACCATGCCGGTCCGGTTAGCGATATCCTGCTGGGTGAGGCTCAGTGCCTGACGGCGTTGACGGAATTGGTCGTGGAGGTCCATTGGCACCTTATACGTTGCAATTTAAGCCTAAAAGCAACTTATACGATGCATTCTAGCGGTTTTCATGGGAGTCCGCTAGTAGACTCGATATCGCCTGGCCTGCCCCACCTTGCCCATCATCCGGTAAGGTGCCATCGTCATCGCAAGCCATTCGCCACCTGCCATGAGGAGCGCACCACGTGTTCATCGCCATGAATCGTTTCCGAGTCAATCCCGAGAGAGTCGAAGAATTCGAACAGATGTGGCTGGAGCGGGAAACCCATCTGCAGGGCCTGCCTGGTTTCGTCGAGTTCCACATGCTGCGCGGCCCCGAGGAGGAGGATCACGTGCTCTACGCTTCGCACACCGTGTGGCGTTCGCGTGAGGATTTCGAGGCCTGGACGCACTCCGAGGCATTCCGCGCCGCGCATGCCAATGCCGGCCAGAGTCGTCGCGAAGGGTTATATCTCGGTCCGCCGAAGTTCGAGGGGTTCGAGACCATCCAGACGATCACTGACGCGGACAAGGCATGAACGCGCCGATGTCTGCCATGCGAAAGATCCTGCTCGTCGACAACGGCTCCTTGCGCCCCCAAGCCACCCTCAACCTGCGCCGACTCGCCCTGGCGCTGAGCCAGGCCACCGGGGAGACGGTCGAGGCCGCGTCGCTGCTGCATTCCTATAAAATTCCCCCCGAGAAGCTCGACGGACAAAAGGCCATATCGCTGGGGCCGCTGGCCGAGCGGCATGCGGCAGAGGGCGTGACCGAGCTCGTTATCCTGCCGTTCTTCTTCGGCCCCAGCCAGGCACTGACCGGCTACCTGCCCGAGCGCCTGGCCGAGGTGCAGGCCAGCTATCCGCGGCTGAGCGTCAGGGTCGCCCTGCCGCTGGTCGACAGCCGGGCGACGATAGATCTGCGCCTGGCGCAGCTGCTGGAGGACAACGTGCGCCAGCGCATGGCCGGGCTCTTTCAACAGAAGGACTCGCAGCAAAAGGAGTCGCGGCCGGCGGTCGTGCTGGTCGATCACGGCAGCCCGATCCCCGAGGTTACGGCGGTGCGCAACTATCTCGCCGGCCAGCTGATCGTGCTGCTCGCCGAGGAGGCCGGCTGCGTCACCTATGCTTCCATGGAGCGTCGCGCCGGCGAG
>DATISN010000274.1:0-70842 GCA_035581765.1 Halomonas sp. | reverse complement strand
TCATGACGAGGCGGCCTGGTTCGGGATTGCCGCGCCATGCCCTCTGGCTTGTTCAACGACCTCGGTCAGGCAACGCGCCAAGGCTTCGGGTTGTGTCAGCATCGGACAGTGGCCGGCATCGGCCAAACGATAGTCGGCGCTCTCGCGCAGGGTCGGGGAGAGCAGGGGGTCACGCTCGCCGGCCACCCGCCAAACCGGGCAGGGCGGCGATTTCAAAGGTTCAGTGAGGTCGAGATAGGCGAGTTGGGCCAGCCCGGTGGCCAAGGTGGCGTTATCCGCACAGGGGGGCTCGACGCGCGACGTCTCGCCGAGCAGATCCAGCAGCCGACGATGCGCCGCTCGCGGAGCGAGCTCGCCTTGGAGTTGCCAGCGCAGGAAGTGCTGACGGGTCGCGTCCGGCGCGCGGGCGAAGGCACGTTGAAAGGCGTCGAGTTCACCCGGTGAAATTCCACCATCGATGCAAAAGCGCGGGCCCATGCCAAGCATTACCAGAGCACGGGGCGCGGGCAGGTAGTCCAGAAGCGCGGTGATGAGCAGGCCGCCCAGCGACCAGCCGACCCAGACGGCCTCTGTTGGTAGCGCATCGGCCATGGCGTCGGCAAGGGCGCGCATGTCGGCAGGGTCGGCGAGCATCGGGTGTTCGCCCGTCGCATGCTCGCCATAGCCGGGCCAGTCGGGCGTCGTGACCTTAAGCCCCGCCGGCCAGTACGGAGCCAATGGCCGCCAGATGCGAGCGTCACATCCCCAGCCGGAAAGCAACACCAGATCGCTCATGAGCTCGCCACCTCGACATCGGTTCGTAAAAGCAATCTCTCAAGGGCCTCCAGCAAGGCATTCAGGTCGTCGTCGGTGTGGGCGGCGCTCAGGGTGATGCGCAGTCGGGCCTGGCCGCGCGGCACGGTGGGCTCGCGAATCGCGCCGACCAGGATGTCGTCGGCGCGCAACTGTGCGGCCCAGGCCATCACCCGCGCGTTCGTCCCCAGCACCAGCGGTTGGATCGGCGTGTGGGAGGCCATCAGCGGCAGGCCCAGCCGGGCGGCCTCGCGGCGAAAGCGCTGGATGAGCGTGACCAGACGATCGCGCCGCTGAGGCTCCTGGCGAAGAATGTCCAGGGCCGCGAGGGTCGCCGCCGCCACCCCCGGCGGGTGCGCGGTGGAGTAAATGTAGGGGCGGGCGAACTGGATCAGGTGCTCGATCAGTTCGGTGCTGCCGGCCACGAAGGCGCCAGCGGTGCCCAGCGCCTTGCCCAGGGTGCCGACCAACACCGGTACGGATGTCACGTCATGAGCTTGTCCCACGCTACCGTCGCCGTGTTCCCCCAGCACGCCGAGGCCGTGGGCATCATCGATCATCAGCCAGGCCTGGTGGCGAGCGCTTGTCTCGGCGAGTTCGGCGATATCCGCGACATCGCCATCCATGCTGAAGACGCCGTCACTGATCACCAGCTTCCGGGCCTGGCAGGGGGCCCGAACGAGGAGCCGCTCGAGGTCGGTTTGATCACGATGGTGAAAACGCCGCGAGCGGGCCCCGCACAGCACGGCGCCATCGAGCAGCGAGGCGTGGTTCAGGCGGTCCTGAAAAAGCTGGGTCTGGGCATTGCAGAGCGCCTGGAGAGTGCCGAGGTTAGCCTGATAACCGCTCGAGAAGAGCAGTGCGGCAGGGCGACCGGTCAGCTCGGCGAGGCGGTATTCCAGCGCCTCATGCACCTCGAGGTGGCCGCTGACCAGATGCGAGGCGCGGGCGCCGGCTCCATATTGCCTGGCCCCAGCCGCCTGGGCCTCCGCCAGGCGCGGGTCGCGGGCGAGGCCAAGGTAATCGTTGCCGGCGAAGTCGATCAAGCTGGAAACATCTTCCCGCACTCGTCGCTCACGCCAGAGGCCTTGCGCTCGGCGCTTTTGCGACTGGTCGGCGAGAAATTCTGGCCAAGGCAGGCATGCCGATATCATGCGCTACACCCGGGTGGCATCGTAGAAGAGAGCGCTGGCGGAGTCGGCGGCCTGACGCGCCATGTCGGCCGCAAAAGCGTCCTGCTGGCGTTGATCATCGGCGCGGGTCTCGCTTGCGTTCTTCTCGACAGGCTCGGGATGCAGGCCCAGCCTTGTGAACAGCGCCCGGTCGCGCTCGACCTGGGGGTTGCCAGTGGTCAGCAGGCTGTCGCCATAGAAGATGGAGTTGGCGCCGGCAAGGAAGGCCAGCGCCTGGGTGGCGTCGTCCATCTGCTCGCGGCCGGCCGAGAGGCGCACGTGGCTACTTGGCATCAGGATGCGGGCGACGGCGATGGCGCGGATGAACTCGATTGGATCGAGATCCTCCACGTTCTCGAGCGGCGTGCCGGGGACCTTGACCAACATGTTGATCGGCACCGATTCGGGGTGCGGCTCGAGTCGGGCGAGTTGCTGAAGCAGGGCCGCGCGGTCGCGAGGCTCTTCGCCCATGCCCAGTATTCCGCCCGAGCAGACCTTCATGCCGGCCTGACGCACATTGGCGAGGGTGTCCAGGCGGTCGGCATAACCGCGCGTGGTAATGATCTCGCCGTAGTACTCCGGCGAGGTGTCGAGGTTGTGGTTGTAATAGTCGAGCCCGGCGTCCGAGAGGCGACGTGCCTGGTCGGTATCGACCATGCCCAGGGTCATGCAGGTCTCGAGTCCCAGCGCCTTGACCCGGCGGACCATCTCGAGCACGACCGCAAGATCGCGCTCGCGTGGGCTGCGCCAGGCCGCCCCCATGCAGAAGCGACTGGCGCCGGCCTCCTGGGCGGCCTTGGCTTCCTCCACCACCTTTTCGATCTCCAGCAACTTCTCCTTGCCGAGGCCGGTATTGTAGTGGCCGGACTGCGGGCAGTACTTGCAGTCCTCGGGGCAGGCCCCCGTCTTGATGGAAAGCAGTGTGGAGACCTGAACGGCGTTGGCGTCGAAGTGCTCGCGATGCACCTGCTGGGCGCGAAACAGCAGATCGTTGAAGGGCAGGGCGAACAGCGCCTCGATCTCCTCGAGTCGCCAGTCGTGACGTATCGATGCCTGGTGCTCCTCCGCACGGATAGTTAGGGTGGGGCTGTTAGTCGAATCAGTGGTCGAGACATCTGGCGACGCAGGAGGCATGTGAGACTCGCTTATGGTCAACTTCACAAAAGGCATTAAGTTGACGGACAGCTTACGGTCTGGAATGACCATGTCAACCTCGTGGCTGAGAGAAGTTGACAGCGTCGTGCGCAGGGCCCTGCCGGGGCGATGCGTTTTCTGTCTGGGGGCTTGTCATCCCGCCGATCCCTGGTGCGAGGCCTGCTTCGAGCGACTGCCCTGGAACCTGCCGGCCTGCCCGGGTTGCGCCGAGCCCCAAATGGGCCAGCTCAAGCCGCGTCGCTGCGGTCATTGTTTGGCCCAGGCACCGGCCTTTTCCCTTGCCCGTGTGCCGTTGCGCTATGAAGACGAGCTCGCGGCACTGGTGCAGCGCTTCAAGTTTCACGCCTCACCTCGGGCCGGCTCGGTGCTGGTGGAACTGCTGGCGGCAGGCTTGAGCAGCCAAGTGCAGGCCTGGCCCGAGGCGCTGGTGCCCGTGCCGCTGCATCCGCGGCGTGCCCGTGAGCGAGGGTTCGATCAGGCGAACTGGTTGGCCAGGCGCCTGGCCTCGCGGTTGGGCCGCCCCTGGGTGACGGCGAAACGTGAGCGTGACACCCGCAGCCAGCGCGGCCTGACCCGCCGCGAACGGCGGGCCAATCTGCGCCATGCCTTCCGGGTCGAAATACCGCTGCCGCCAAGAGTGGCGTTGGTCGATGATGTGATGACCACGGGCAGTACGCTGGACGCGCTCGCCTTGGCGTGTCGAAGGGCGGGGGCCGAGACGGTGGAGGCCTGGGCGGTGGCGCGTACGCCGCCGGGGAAACACTGGTAGCATGCGTCGTCATCATCGCTTCTGGAGCCATTCATGCCGACCCATCCGCACCCCTTTGCTCGTCTGGACCCGTCGCGCGTGGTGGCGGCGGTGGAGTCGCTGGGCTTCTGGCTGCCCGGCGAGCCCTTTGCGCTGAACAGCTACGAGAATCGGGTCTATCTGGTCCATGACGAGGATCGGCGCCGCTGGGTCGTCAAGTTCTATCGCCCCGAGCGCTGGACGGATGCCCGTATCATCGAGGAGCATGATTTTCTCGCCGAGCTTGCGGAGGCGGATGTCGCCGTGGCGGCGCCCTGGCGGGACGCCTCGGGACAGAGCCTGCACGTGGAGGAGACGTTTCGCTTCGCGCTCTTTCCCCACCTGCCGGGCCAGGCGCCGGAGCTTGAGAATCCGGCGCATCTGTTTGCGCTGGGGGAGTTGATCGGTGCCGTTCATGCGGTAGGGCGTCGAGAGCGCTTCGTTCATCGCGACCACTTGACGCTGGACACCATGGTGACCGAGGCGCGCGAACGCATTCTTGGCAGCGCCTGGCTCGGTCGTAAGCAGCGAAGCGCCTATGAGCGCATCACCGAGGCGTTGCATCGCGACCTGGCGCCCCATGTCTGGTCACCGGAGCAGGCCATCCGCGTTCAGGGCGATTGTCATATCGGTAACATGCTGGGCCGAGACGAGCACTTCGCGCTGGTGGATTTCGATGATTGCCTGATGGCACCAGCGGTGCAGGACTTGTGGATGCTGATCACGGCACAGCGCGACGACGAGCGCCAGATGCAGCTTTCCGAGGTGATCGAGGGCTACGAGCAGCACCTCGATTTCAACCGTCGCGAACTCGCTTTGGTGGAGCCGTTGCGCACGCTACGCCTGTTGCGTCACAGCGCCTGGCTGGTGGCCCGCTGGGACGACCCGGCCTTTCCGCCGGCGTTTCCTTGGCTGGCCGATGCGGGCTACTGGGACAGCCATATTCGTCTTCTGGAACAGCAGCACCAGCTGTTGACGAAAGACGCCCGCCGTCTCGGCTGAGTCTGGCGGCCGCGCCGACGGATCACGTCTCGTCGTCGGGATCCGGTGACTCGGCGGGGATCGGATTGGCCACGCCGTCGCCGTCGGCCTGACGCCGCTGTTCGTTGAGTTCGGCAGAGGGGTTGGCTTGAGGCTCGATGCTGACAGCCTCGGTAAACTGCAGCATGAAACCTCGCTCGCTGCCGAGTTCGCAGCGTCCGCCAGTGCAGGCGGGCAAACCATAGCTGCCATCGGCGTCATAGGCCGCTGCCGCAATCTCACTGCTGTAAATCTCGCTGTCGCCCCCGTCGGTTTCGATGCAGGTCATGCTCGTCGCCGATAGCCGAAGTCGCTCGCCATTAAGACTGGCGCTGCCGATCACTACGCAATGTTCCGGCAGGGAATGGGTGCCGTTGCCATCGGTCACCGGTCGCATGACGATATCGTCGCGTCGTGCCCCGTTTTCGCTCTCGTCCAGTGTCAGCGGCTCGATGAGCGAAAACTCGACCTGGGCTTCGCGAGGCAGTTCCAGGGTGTCACCGAACGCCAGCGTGGGAATCAGCAAGGCAGTGGCCATTAACGGGGCAACGATCTTGAACATATGAGGCTCTCGAGGGTGGCTTGGGGGCCGCAAGGACGCACAGGAGAATTCCGGCCATTGTAGCAGAGCGATTGGGTGGGGATAGCCGAGGGCCAGGCATGGCGCGTGGCAAGATGTCACGGGTGAGCCTGCAGTGACGCATTGGTTGCGATAAACTGCGGGGCTATTGCAAGTCATGCTTGTACGAATTATTGTTAGCGTACAGAGTTTGTACATGTTTGCTTGGCGCCCCCTGTTTCGCTGGCTTCGCTGGTCCCTTTTTTTCGCAGCGGTAGCAGAGGCGAAATAACCGCGTCGAGCAACGCGGTGGCGCTCGGCAACATAATGTTGGCCGGCTCCCCACGTGCTGCCCCGAGATGATGCTGCAACGACAATGGATACGGATCCCTGATCATGACCGAACCGCTCGCCAATCATTACCGCCAGATCATCCTTGAGCTGGGAGAAGATCCTGAGCGCGAGGGGCTGCGCGATACACCCAAGCGGGCCGCCAAGGCCATGCAATTTCTCAATCGTGGCTATACCCAGTCGCTGGAGGAAATCGTCAACGGTGCCGTCTTCGAGTCGGAAACCGATGAAATGGTGCTGGTCAAGGACATTGAACTGTATTCCATGTGCGAGCATCACCTGCTGCCCTTCATCGGCAAGTGTCATATCGCCTACCTGCCCGCCGGGCGGGTGCTGGGACTTTCGAAGTTCGCGCGCATCGTCGACATGTATGCCAGGCGCATGCAGATCCAGGAGAACCTGACCCGCCAGATCGCCGAGGCGGTGCTGCAGGTGACCGACGCCAAGGGAGTGGCCGTGGTGATCGAGGCACGCCACCTGTGCATGATGATGCGAGGGGTGGAGAAGCAGAACTCCAGCATGACGTCGTCGGTGATGCTCGGCGCGTTTCGCGACAAGCAGAGCACCCGCCAGGAGTTCCTGACCCTGATCAACAGCCGTTGAGGCCATTCGCGGCGATACCGCGTCACAAGGAGCTCTGCTCATGCCGATCCATGCCCTGGACGACTCGCACGTTGATCACGACCTGGCGACGATACGCATCAAGAACCTGCGTTTACGCACCCATATCGGCATCAAGAACGACGAGATTCGCAACCGCCAGGATGTGGTAATCAATGCCGTGATCGGCTATCACGCCGACAAGGCGGTCGAATTCAACCATATCGAACAGGCCTTGAATTACCGCACCATCACCAAGCAAGTCATCGCGTTGGTGGAAGATAACCGTTTCCTGCTGCTCGAACGCATGACCCGAGAAGTGCTCGACCTAATCATGAGTCATGCGGCAGTGCTCACCGCCCAGGTCGAGATCGACAAGCCGCATGCCTTGCGTTTCGCCGATTCGGTCTCGATCACGCTCTCCGATTCCCGCCGTCCCCGCTGAGAAGCCAGCCGCGCGATGCGTGCAATTAATCCTGGCTTCCCTTGGTGCACGGGGGACTTTGCGCTTAGCATGGGGGTAAACCGATAACGTCCTCATACCCCTCAGGAGATAACGATGGAAGCCCTCAAGGAAACGCAGCTTTATTGCCCCTTCGCCTATATCGACGGCAGTTGGGTGGCGGCCGATAGCGGCGAGCAGATCGATGTGCTCAACCCGGCCACCGGGGAGGTCATGGGCAACGTGCCACGGCTCGGTCGGGTGGAGACCGAACGCGCGATCATCGCCGCCGATACCGCCCTGCCGGCCTGGAAGGCGCTGACGGCGCTGGAGCGTGCCGACATCCTGATGAAATGGCACGACCTGATGCTCGAGCATCAGGAAGACCTGGCGATGATCATGACCTTCGAGCAAGGCAAGCCGCTCAAGGAAGCCGCGGGCGAGATCGTCTATGCGGCGAGCTTTCTGCGCTGGTTCGCCGAGGAGGCCCGGCGCATCTACGGGGAGACCGTGCCTGCCGCCAAGGCCAATCAGCGCATTGTCGTCACCAAGCAACCCGTCGGCGTGGTGGGCGCGATTACGCCGTGGAATTTCCCGGCGGCCATGATCACCCGCAAGGCCGGGGCGGCGTTGGCCGCGGGCTGTACCATCGTGGTCAAGCCTGCCAGCCAGACACCGTTCTCCGCCACGGCGCTGGCACTGCTGGCCGAGCGTGCCGGCGTGCCGCGCGGGGTCTTCAATGTGGTGCCGGGGCGCGCCTCGGAGATTGCCGCGGCGCTGACCGAATCGCCCATCGTGCGCAAGATCACCTTCACCGGTTCCACCGAGGTGGGGCGGCAGCTGATGGCTCAGGCCTCGCAGCATATCCAGAAGATATCGCTTGAGCTGGGTGGCAATGCGCCCTTCATCGTCTTCGAGGATGCCGACCTGGACGCCGCCGTGGAAGGCGCGATGGCGGCCAAGTTCCGCAATGCCGGCCAGACCTGCGTCTGCACCAACCGCTTCCTGGTGCAGTCCAGCGTGGTCAATGCCTTCTGCGAGAAGCTGGCCGTCGCCATGAACAGCGAGCTCAAGGTGGGCAACGGTACCGAGGCCGGGGTCAACATCGGTCCGCTGATCGACGAAAATGCCGTGGCCAAGGTCAGCGAGCATGTCCATGATGCGGTCGACCTAGGCGCGGAGCTGCTCCTGGGTGGGCATCCTCATCCGCTGGGTGGCAATTATTTCACGCCGACCCTGATCAGCTTCGCCACCGACAAGATGAAGGTCGCCCACGAGGAAACCTTCGGCCCCCTGGCCGCCGTCTTCCCCTTCGACGACGAGGAAGACGCCATCGCCATGGCCAACGATACGCAGTACGGCCTGGCGTCCTACTTCTACTCGCGTGACCTGGGTCGCGTATGGCGGGTCGCCGATGCGCTGGAATACGGCATGGTGGGCATCAACACCGGTCTAATCTCCAATGCCTCGGCGCCCTTTGGCGGGGTCAAGGCTTCGGGGCTTGGGCGTGAAGGCGGCCACCAAGGACTCGATGAGTTTCTTGAGACCAAGTATCTCTGCATCGACCTGGGCTGAGAAAACAAGAGATAAAATGCAAGAGACAAGAAACCCCACGCTAGTGGGGTTTCTTGTGTTTGGGCCAGTCGTTAGCGTTGGGGCAGTCGTTAGCTTGGCTTCCTTCTTCTGTCAGTGGCGGAAGTGCCGCATGCCGGTGAACACCATGGCGATGCCGGCCTCGTTGGCGGCATCGATCACTTCCTGGTCGCGCATCGAGCCGCCGGGCTGGATCACCGCGGCGATGCCGGCGGCGGCGGCGGCGTCGATGCCGTCGCGAAACGGGAAGAAGGCGTCGCTTGCCATCACCGAGCCGGGGACCGAGAGGCCCTCGTCGGCGGCCTTGATGCCGGCGATCTTCGCCGAATAGACGCGGCTCATCTGGCCGGCGCCCACGCCGATGGTCTGGCCGTCACGCGCATAGACGATGGCGTTGGACTTGACGTACTTGGCCACCTTCCAGGCGAAGGCCAGGTCGCCCATTTCCCGTTCGCTGGGCACGCGCTCGGTCACCACGGTGAGCTCGTCCTGGCCGACCATGCCGAGGTCGCGGTCCTGCACCAGCAGACCGCCGGTGACGCGCTTGAAATCGTGGGCATGCTGACGCTCGCCGGGCCAATGGGCACCGACGTCGAGCAGGCGAACGTTCTTCTTCTCGGCGACGATCGCGAGAGCCTCGTCCTCTACGCCGGGGGCGATGATCACCTCGACGAACTGGCGGTCGATGATGGCGCGAGCGGTCTCGGCGTCCAGCGGCTCGTTGAAGGCAATGATGCCGCCGAAAGCACTGGTCGGGTCGGTGGCGAAGGCCCTCTCGTAGGCCTCCAGGGGAGTGATGCCGACGGCCACACCGCAGGGATTGGCGTGCTTGACGATTACGCAGGCGGTATCGCTGAAGGCCTTGACGCACTCGAAGGCGGCGTCGGTGTCGGCGACGTTGTTGAACGAGAGTGCCTTGCCCTGCACCTGCGTGGCGGTGGCCACGCTGGCCTCGACGTTATCGGCCTCGACGTAGAAGGCCGCGCTCTGGTGCGGATTCTCGCCGTAGCGCATCGACTGCTTCTTTTGGAACTGCAGGTTGTAGGTCCGGGGGAAGCCGTCCTCTCCGCCAGGGACCCGCTGGCCCAGGTAGTCTGCAATGGCGGCGTCGTAGCTTGCGGTGTGCTCGAAGGCCTTGACGGCCAGATCGAAGCGGGTGGCGTCACTTACCGCGCCGTTCCCGGCGACGATCTCGGCCAGCACTCGGTGATAGTCGCCGGCATCCACCACGATGGTAGTGAATGCGTGGTTCTTGGCGCAGGCGCGCACCATGGTCGGGCCGCCGATATCGATGTTCTCGATGGCGTCCTCGAGGGTGCAGTCGGGCCGGGCGACCGTCTGGGCGAAGGGGTATAGATTGACTACCACCATGTCGATGGCCTCGATGCCATGCGCGGCCATGACCGCGTCGTCCTGGCCACGCCGGCCGAGAATGCCACCATGAATCATCGGGTGCAGCGTCTTGACCCGCCCGTCCATGATCTCGGGAAAGCCGGTATGTTCCGACACTTCGGTCACGACGATGCCGTTGTCGACGAGCAGACGGTAGGTGCCGCCGGTGGACAGCAGGGCAACACCCTGCTCACTTAGCCCGCGGGCGAAGTCGACGATGCCGGTCTTGTCGGAGACGCTGATCAAGGCGCGGCGAACCGCAGGGGAAGACGAGGCGGAAGACACTGGGGAAGGGGCCATGGGGGCACTCTCAGGCTGGCAGTGGGGTTGAAAACTTGAAAAGGCTTGCCGTCTACCGGGGAGTCCGTTGGGTTTCCCAGGCGTTAAAGCAAACTAGAAACAGGTTCAAATCAGGTCGTATTGCTTGAGTTTCTTGCGCAGGGTGCCGCGATTGAGGCCGAGTATCTCGGCGGCGCGGGTCTGGTTGCCCTGAGCGTAGTCGAGCACGGTGGCGAAGAGCGGTGCTTCGACCTCGGCCATGACCATGGCGTAGAGGCCGGTGACGTCGCCCCCGTCGAGATGGGCGAAGTAGCGGCGCATGGCGCCATCCACGACCTCGCGCAGCGGCTGCTGGGCGACCGGTTCATCCAACGAGGGTTCCTCCAACGAGAACTCGTTAAGCGAGGGCTCGTTTCGTGAGGGCTCGTCCAGGCCGGGGTGGGCCATCTCGACGACGTCACCGGTTACCGGCGCATTCTGCCCGGGCAGCGCGGGATTCTTGGGAAAGGCTTGGCGGGTCATGCGGCACAGATTCCCTTTGAGGTCACATTGCGAGTCAGGCGGCCCAGGGTCGCGTGAGAGCCGTGACGAAAGCATTCGTCGATGAAGCGGTGCTGGGCGTCGGCATCGTCGAGGCCATTGAAACACGCTCTGAGATCGCGACAGTGCGTCGCGTCGAGACGCTTGTCGCCACTCAGATACCAGCCGACATGCTTGCGCGCAACACGGACGCCCTGATGCTCGCCATAGAATTCATGCAAGGCCGCGAGATGCGCGCGTAACACCTCGGTGCGAGCCTGATCGGATGGAGGGGCAAGGCGCTCCCCATGCCGCAGGAAATGGTCGATCTCGCGAAAAATCCATGGATTTCCCTGAGCGCCACGCCCCACCATCACCGCATCGGCACCAGTATAGTCGAGGACGCTGGCGGCCTTCTCGGGAGAATCGATGTCGCCGTTGGCGAAGACCGGTATCGCGACCGCCGACTTGATGGCGGCGATGGTGTCGTACTCGGCGAAGCCGGTATAACGCTGCTGGCGATGGCGTCCGTGGACGGCCAGCGCCTGGATGCCGGCCTCCTGGGCGAGGCGGGCAACCCGCACGCCGTTGTTGCTCTCGGCGCACCAGCCGGTTCGGATCTTCAGCGTCACCGGCACATCCACCGCGGCCACCACCGCGTCGAGGATCTCGGCGACCAGGGTCTCATCGCGAAGCAGCGCCGATCCGGCGGCCTTTTGGCAGACCTTCTTGGCCGGACAGCCCATGTTGATGTCGATGATCTCGGCGCCCATCCCGGCGTTCAAGCGTGCCGCCTCGGCAAGCTGTCCGGCGTCGCCGCCGGCAATCTGCACGGCGCGTGGGCCGGGTTCGCCGCGGTGATCCATGCGCTGACGCGATTTGCGGGTGTGCCAGAGGCTGGGGTCGGAAGTGACCATCTCGCCCACCACCAGCCCTGCGCCCAACTGCCGGCAGAGCTGGCGAAAGGGGCGGTCGGTGACGCCGGCCATGGGGGCCAGGATGACTCGATTGGGCAGCGTGTGGCTACCGATACGAGGCAATGGGCGGGTATCAGGCATCGTCAAGGTCGCAGGCTTCAGAGGGTGCACATCATACGCCCACCACCGCCAAGGGTGAAGGCGCCTAAAGGTCGATAAGCCGGCCAGAGATCAATCAGCTCGGCCGCAGTCCGGTGAGCCGCACCCAGCCCTGGCGGATCGTCGGCTCATCCATGATCAGTCCCTGTGCCGCATAGGCCGCGAGGACGGTGTCGGCCTGGGCGGCAAGGATGCCCGATAGTGCCAGACGCCCCCCGGGTGCCACCCGGGCGGCGATCTCGCCGGCCAACTCGACCAGGGGGCCGGCAAGAATGTTGGCGACCACCACCGGGAAGTCACTGGTCTCGAGTTGTTCGGGGTAGCAGAGCCGAAGGTCGGCGTCTTCGATGCCGTTGCGCTCGGCATTGTCACGGCTGGCCTGTAGCGCCTGTGGGTCAATGTCGGTGCCTGTGGCGCGTGGCGCGCCCAGTTTGATCGCGGCGATGGCCAGGATCCCCGAGCCGCAACCCACGTCGAGTACCGCCTGGTCGTGCAGCCGGTCGGCCACGGCCAGGCCATCGAGCCAGGCCAGGCAGAGCGCGGTGGTGGGGTGGGTGCCGGTGCCGAAGGCGAGGCCCGGGTCGAGGTGCAGGTTAACGGCACCAGGCTCCGGCGGCTCATGCCAGCTGGGTACGATCCACAACCGCTCGCCCATCTGCATCGGTTGGAAGTCGTCCATCCATTCTCGCTCCCAGTCACGATCGGCGAGCAATTCGACCTCGATCTCGGGGCAGGGCTCCTCGGGCATCACCTCGGCCCAGGCGGCGGATACCTGGGCGAGCATCGCGTCAACGCCTTCCAGGTCGTCGTAGAGCCCGGTCAGGACGGTCGTTTCCCATAGCGGCGTGGTGCCACGCTCTGGCTCGAAGACCGGCTCGTCGTGCGCGTCCTGTAGGGTAATGGCGGTGGCGCCTTCGGCCAGTAGCAGCTCTTCCAGGATATCGGCTTGCTCGGGAGCAATGCGTGCCTTGAGTTGCAGCCAGGGCATGGGCAGGTCTCCAGAGGAAATTGGGGAGAGACTGACACGAGCGGGTCCGGCTGGGACCCGCCCGGTGAACGTTCAAGGGCTTAGAGGCCCAGTTTCTTCTCAAGATAATGGATGTTGACGCCGCCCTGCTGGAAATACCCGTCACGCACCAGGTCCTTGTGAAGGTCGGTATTGGTCTTGATACCTTCCACCAGCAACTCGTCCAGGGCATTGCGCATGCGCGTTAGTGCCGTCTCGCGATCGACGCCCCAGGTAATCAGCTTGCCGATCAGGGAGTCGTAGTGGGGTGGAACCGTGTACCCGGTATAGACGTGCGAGTCCATGCGCACCCCCAGGCCGCCCGGCGGATGATAGAGCGTCACCTTGCCGGGGGACGGCATGAAGGTGCGGGGATCCTCGGCATTGATCCGGCATTCGAAGGAATGACCGCTGACCTTGACGTCTTCCTGGGAGATCGAGAGCGGCAGGCCGGAGGCGATGCGCAACTGTTCGCGGACGATGTCCACGCCGGTGACCATCTCGGTGACCGGATGCTCGACCTGGACGCGAGTGTTCATTTCGATGAAGAAGAACTCGCCGTCCTCGTAGAGGAACTCGAAGGTGCCTGCACCCCGGTAGCCAATGGTGAGGCAGGCTTCGCGGCAGGCCTCCAATACCTTGGCCCGGGCGGTCTCATCGATGCCGGGGGCCGGAGCCTCCTCGATGACTTTTTGATGGCGACGCTGCAACGAGCAGTCGCGATCGTACAGATGGATGGCATTGCCCTGGCCATCCGCCAGGACCTGCACCTCGACGTGGCGCGGACGCTGGAGAAACTTCTCCATGTAGACGGTGCCATCGCCGAAGGCGGCATGGGCTTCTGTGCGGGTGACATTGACCGCCGAGAGCAGGTGAGCTTCGGTATGCACTACGCGCATACCGCGACCGCCGCCGCCCGAAGCCGCCTTGATGATCACCGGATAGCCGATGCGTCGCGCCACGGCAACCGTCTCGCCTTCATCATCACCGAGTGGGCCATCGGACCCGGGCACGGTCGGCACGCCGGCTTTCTTCATGGACTCGATGGCACTGACCTTGTCGCCCATCAGGCGGATGGTCTCGGCCCGCGGCCCGATGAAGGTAAAGCCAGAACGCTCGACCTGCTCGGCGAAATTGGCATTCTCGGAGAGAAAGCCATAACCGGGGTGAATGGCGCTGGAGTCGGTGACCTCCGCGGCGCTGATTAGGGCCGGGATGTTCAGGTAGGACAGCTTCGAAGACGCCGGTCCGATGCAGACGGCCTCGTCGGCCAGTCGTACATGCATCAACTCGCGGTCGGCCTGAGAGTGGACCGCCACGGTCTTGATGCCCAGCTCCTTGCAGGCGCGCAGGATGCGCAGGGCGATCTCGCCGCGATTGGCAATGAGAACCTTGTCCAGCATGAGGAATCCGCCAGTGTTGTCAGGTGAAAGGTGAGCCCGGAAGGCGTCGGATCAGGCAATCACGAGCATTGGCTGGTCGAATTCGACCGGCTCGCCATCCTCGACCAGGATCGCCTCGACGACGCCGTCACGATCCGCCTCGATCTGGTTCATCATCTTCATGGCCTCGATCAGGCAGATCGTCTCGCCTTTCTTGACGCTTGAACCGATCTCGACGAAGGGTTTGGAGCCCGGTGCGGGAGAACGGTAGAAGGTGCCAACCATCGGTGAATTCACCGCATGCCCCTTGAAGTCGGGGGTCTCGTCGAGTGTCTCGACAGACGGTGACGGAGGGGAGGCCTGGTAAGTGGGCTGTGGTGGCTGGGGGTAGGCATAGGGGGCTGGCTGCTGCCAGTTGGTACCATTGGGATGACGACTGATGCGTACCGACTCCTCGCCTTCCTGGATCTCGATTTCGCTGATGTTGGATTCTTCGAGCAGCTCGATCAGCTTCTTGACCTTGCGGATATCCATGACGTTGTCTCGATCGGTTGGTTCATTGGTCGACGACGGCCCGGTCACGCTGTCAACCTGGGCCAAGTCGCACTAGATCGCGGCAAGATAGCGTCTCTTGTCGCTTCTAATGGCCGTAAAAAGGAAGTTGGCGAAGTGTGACGAAGTTCGCCGAGGATGTCCAGAGGCTACCAGAACACTGTTCGCCAAGCCTATTCGCCAAGCGGTAGCGAGGCTCAGCCGCGCTGCGCTTCCAACCAGCCGATGACACCATCAAGGTGGCCCGCGAAAGGCGCTGCCTCGATCTCGCCCTGAATACGTGCCTCGCGCAGCTCGCGACTGGCATCGAAGAACAGCAGGCTGGGGGGGCCGAACAGACTGTAGTGGTCGAGCAGGCGGCGACTGGCGTCGTTGGTGTCGGTGACATCGACGTTGATGCGGGTGAACGCGGAAAGCCGCTCTGCGACTTGCGGGTCGGTATAGACCTGACGCTCGAGCTGCTTGCAGGAGATGCACCAATCGGCGGTGAAGTGCACGAAGGAGGGGCGTCCCGCTTCGTCGGCACTGGCCAGGGCCTGCTCCAGGCCCTCGAGGCGTGTCACGGTGATGATCTCGACCTCCTCAACGGCGTCGCGCGAGTTCGCGGAAGAGGAGGCGGTGAGGCCCGCCAGCGGTCGCAGGGGATCGCCGCTGCCGCCGGCGGCGCCGATGACCAGGGCGACGCCCCATGCCAGCAGCAGAATGCCTGCCGTCTGGCGGACCCGAGGCCAGCCCTGGGCCTGGTTGACGGTCACTGCCCCTAGCGCCAGGGCGCTGCCGACGACCAGAGCCGCCCAGAGCACGAGGGCGAGAGGGGCCGGGACCAGACGCTCCACCAGCCAGATGGCCACCGCCAGCATGAGGACACCGAAGGCGATCTTGACGCCATTCATCCAGGCGCCGGAGCGCGGCAAAAGCGTCGTGCCCAGGGTGCCGACCAGTAGCAGCGGGACGCCCATGCCGAGCCCCAGGGCGAGCAGGGCGGCACCGCCCAGCAGGGCATCACCGGTGGTGGAAATGAAGACCAGCGCGCCGGCCAGAGGCGCCGAGACGCAGGGGGAAACCACCAGCACCGACAGGGCGCCGGCAAGCGCCAGACCCGCCGGACCGCTGCGCTGGGCGCGCGCCTGCCAGGCATCGACGCGTCCCGCCAGGCGCGGAGACAGGCTAAGGTTTAACGCGCCGAACATGGCCAGCGCAAAGACGCCAAACAGGATCGAGAAAGCGATAAGCACTGGAGCGGATTGCAGGTGCGCCTGGAGGTTGAGGCCCGCGCCGAAGAGCCCCATCAACACGCCCACCACGGCATAGGTGAGCGCCATGCCGGCCACGTAGCTGGCCGACAGGAGAAAGGCGCGCCGACGGGTGGGATTCTGGCCCACGATGATGGAGGACAGGATCGGTATCATGGGCAGCACACAGGGCGTAAAGGTCAGCCCCAGGCCGCCAATGAAGAAGAGGCCCAGCACCAGGGGCAGGCTGGCGCTTCGCATCAGCTCACGAAAGCGGGCGTCCTCGCTGACGAGCGAAAGGTCGGCTATGTCGGTGCTGACATCCGCAGTCGAGGCGGGGGCTGATGCTGAGGAGGCTGGCGCTGCCGTGACATCGGCGAAAGCCGAGGGCGGCGAGCCTTGCGCCGCCTGCAGTTCCAGCGTCTCGGGAGGGTAGCAAAGCCCGGCGTCGGCACAACCTTGAAACGTCAGGTTCAGGCTAAACGGACCGGATGGGGCCTCGCCGGTAAGCGGCACCTCGAAGACGACGCTGTCGTAGAAGACGTTGACGTCACCCAGGAACTCATCGGTCTTGGCTTCTCCCGGGGGCAATTGGGGGTCGCCGAGCACGACATCGCCATCCTTGGCTTCCACCGCGAATTGATGGCGATAGAGATAGTAGCCCTCGGCGTTCTCGAACCCGATAAAGAGCGTCTCGCCGTCGTGCCAGGTGCTGGGCGTGAAGGCTTCATTGACCGGCAGGAAGTCATCCTGCGAGGAAGAGGAAAACCATTGTGCCTGGACCGACATGGAGAAAAGCATCCACAGCAGCAGGCACACCATGCGACCGGATTTCAACACGAGCTTCCTTTTTTCGATGACCTAGTCATATCACCAGCGACGTGAAATCGGACCCGTTGAGGCGTTGGCGGTTCCGATCCGGGTCCAACTTATCGGTGAGCTGCTAGGATATCGCAGAAGGCGATGACTGTTGACCATCTGCGGGGCCGATGGGGTGCGCCCCGATGTCGCGCCGTTACTTCCGTATCGAGTGTGGCTCGTCGTTTTCACCAACCTTTGTCTTTTCCAGGGAACCAAGCTCATGGCTTTGACGAGAAACGGCGCCGCAAGGCGTCAAGCAAGGATCGAGGCGCTCGAACGCCCGGATTATGGCTGGATCTGGAAGCCGTTGCTGGTGTTGCTGCTGATCGCCCTGTTGATTGCCGTGGGGCTGGGCATCTGGTGGAGCCGGACGCCGGCCACCTTCGATGTGGAGCAGGCCACCGCGGCTCAACGAACTGAGACGTCGCCGGCGGCCCGCGGCGCCGTGACCACCGCCGCGTTGATGACCACACTCGACACGCTTCTCGACAAGCCGGGCGGGTACCTGCGCAATGATCTAACGCCGCCGGGCGTGTGGCTCGACAACATGCCCAACTGGGAGTTGGGCGTGCTGAATCAGGCCCGTGACCTGGCGCGCGCCTTGCCGGCCATGGAGGAAGGTAATTTCGCCCTGCATGACGAGGTCATTGAGCGCTTGACCCACGACAGCGAGGCATGGTTCAACCCCACCATCGAGCATCAGCTCGAAGAGTCTCTGGTGTCGCTGGAGGGCTATTTGAAAGCATTGGGCTCACAAGATGCCGGCTTTGCGGCCGGTGCAGGACTTGCTGGCTGGCTGGACCAAGTGGCGCAGCGTCTCGATGGCCTCGGGACGAGTCTGTCGGCCAGTGTCGGCAGCCGCGATCGCCTCCGAGAGCTCGGGCTCGAGGATGGAGAGATGCCGCCCCGCACGCCCTGGTATCGCGTGGACAACATCTTCTTCGAGGCGCGTGGCAGCGGCTGGGCACTGATACATCTTCTGGAGGCGATGCGCCGCGACCAGGCCGACGTGCTTGAAGCGGCCGGCGCCCTCGATGACATGACGTTGCTGGTGGCCGAGCTGGAACGTACCCAGCGCCGACTGTGGAGTCCGATGATCCTCAACGGTTCCGGTTTCGGGGTGTTCGCCAATCATTCGCTGGTGATGGCCAACCACATCGTTCGGGCGCGGGACCTGACCCGCCAGATCGCCGAGCGAGTCGCACAGGCGGAAGATGCGAGGGCCATGGACGATGCTGCAGACAGGGAGGCAGAGTCGACGCCGGTCGAGGTCATCGAGCCTGCCGAGGAGGACTCAGCGCCAGAACAGTCGTGATACCGTCCCCGATAAAAAGGCTCGCCCCGAGAGGCGAGCCTTTTTCTTCCGATCTTTTCACGTCCGTCTGCGGCGCTCGCGCAGTGATAAGGGGGCCGTCAGGCCTTTTCGAAAGCGGCAACCGATTTTTCGATGGCCTTGCGCGCGGCCTCGGCGCCTTCCCAGGATTCGACCTTGACCCACTTGCCTTTCTCGAGATCCTTGTAGTTCTCGAAGAAATGCGCGATCTGCTGGCGCAGCAACTCCGGCAGGTCCGTGACTTCCTGGACCTCGTCGTAGAGGCTTGAAAGCTTGGGATGGGGGACGCAGACCAGCTTGGCGTCTTCCCCGGCCTCGTCGGTCATGTTGAGGATGCCAACCGGACGGGCGCGGATGATGGCACCGGCCTGCACCGGATACGGCGTCACGACCAGCGCGTCCAGGGCGTCACCATCGTCGGCCAGGGTATGCGGGATGAACCCGTAATTGGCCGGATAGAACATCGGAGTGGCCATGAAGCGATCGACCAGCAGGGCGCCCATGTCCTTGTCGATTTCGTACTTGATCGGCGTGTGGTTGGCCGGGATCTCGATCACCACGAACACGTCGTTGGGGAGGTCCTTGCCGGAGGGGATGTTGTCGAAATTCATCGTCACTTCCTTGGGTTGGCGAATCGGAATCGAATGGACGAAAAAGTTGCCGAATTATACGGAGCCGCGAGGGCTATTACCAATGAGACATTAGATGCCCGCCCCCATGCCCGCGCCGGTGCCGATGGCGGGGAGTCGCGATTGCCTTGGCGTTGGCCAACGCGATCAAGGACCCATGTATCATGGACGAATCGAGCAAACCCGCCGGCTCCGTGGTCGGCCGTGTCGACCAGAGGAGAACGCCTTGGCAACCGCTCAGCTGTCATTGAGTTACGGGCAGGCCTTCGTTGCCCCGGAGCGACACCGTCATCGTAGTTCCATGTCGGTGCGTCTGCCCGAATCGACGCTGCTCGACGCGAAGGGAGCCTGTGCGCTGATCAGCGATTCGACGTCGCGCAACACCAACGCCAAGCAGGCGGGCGATCTCAGCGTGCGTGGCTTTCTCACCGACTACTTTTCCACGCCGGACCACTGGGACATCAAGACCTCGGCCACGCGGGTGCTCTATGCGCTCAACGGCTGGTGCTACAGCCAGAGCAAGCTTCTCGCCGAGGGCAGCTATGTCGCCTCGCTGTCGGCACTGATCTTTCGGGGTCGCGAGGCGCATCTCTTTCACATGGGTGACACCCTGGTGTTCCGCTTGCGTGGCGCCGAGTTCGAGCAGCTTTCCCGCGATCATGTCAATGACCTGGGCGGATACCGTTATCCCTCCCGGGCGCTCGGCATGGATGCCAGCCTCGATATCGATTATCTGAAGATGCCACTCAAGCAGGGCGATCTGTTTCTTTTTACCACTCAGGTCGCTCAAGGCACGCTGATGCCATCGGAATACGTGCAGCTGATCCGTCAGGACGCCAGTGATCTGGACGCCGCCTGCGAACGGTTGACCGAGGCGGCCATTTCGCGGGCTCAGTCGCGCGGCTACGGGGCCGAGCAGTTCTGCTTTCAGCTGGTGCGGATCGATCAGCTACCGGACGAGGAGCGGGATCATCCCGGAAAGGTCTACGGCGATCTGCCGATACCGCCAGAGCTTTCACCCGGCGATCGCCTGGACGGTCTCGAGGTGCAGGCGGTGCTGTCGCGAACGGCGCAGTCGCGGGTCTACCGCGTGCGCGACGTACTCACCGAGCGTGAGATGGTGATGAAGGCGCCGAGCCCCGAGCTATCCACCCGCAACGCCTATCTCGAACACTTCCTGCTGCAACAGTGGGTCGTCGAGCGAGTCAAGTCGCCCTTCGTGGTTCGCATCATGGAGTCCTCGCGGCCGCGACGTTATCTCTATTACCTGATGGCCCACGTGGAAGGCGAGACGCTCGTTGAATGGGCGCGCAAGCATCCACAGGCCAGCCTGGTGCAGCGGCTGGACATTGCCAACCAATTAGGCAAGGCGATCCAGGCCCTGCATCATCGCGACCTGCTGCATCAGCAGATCCACCCCGGCAACGTGTTGATCGACCCCCACGGCCAGGTGGTGCTGATCGATTTCAGTGCCTGCCACCTTCGCGATGTCGACGGTCACAAGCGCTCCCGGCAGCTGGTCAATCAGGTGGGGCTTACGCAGCATACCGCCCCGGAATATGCCCTGGGCGATGAGGTGGGGCGCCGCAGTGACCAGTATTCGTACGCGTCCACCGTCTACTGGCTGTTGACCGACGAGCTGCCCTACGCGCTGACCCCCGACCGCCTGCGCAGCCACACCGATCTGGAGCAACTCAGTTACCGTAGCGCCAGAACCCGCAACCCCGAAGTGGACGCGGCACTGGACGATGCGCTGCGCCGCGCCCTGGACCCTCAGCGCTCGCTGCGTTACCGGCGGTTGTCGGAATTCCTGCACGCACTGCGTCGCCCGCTGGGAGAGGATCGACAGGGGCGCCGAGCCGTCCCGCGACTGTTTCGCGAGCCGGCTCGTTTCTGGCAGGGAGTGGCGGGAGTGCTGCTCTTGCTGCTGGTCTTGTCGTGGCTTCTGAGGTAAGCGTGCGGCCTAGAGGGTAAAGTCGGGTAGCTTGCGCTCGACCTTGTGCATGGCCAGCCTGGCGACCTTGGGCAAGCCGTTGACGAACGGGGGAAAGTCCTCGCCCTGGATCAGCGGTGACAGATACCGGCGGCAGGCGTCGGTGATACCGAAACCATCGTCGCGAATGAATTCCTTCGGCATGAACTTCTCGCGGTTGGCCACCTCGGCCAGGGGGGCGGCCTCGATGCGCCATTGATAGGGCGTATCGCTGATGCGCTTGATCGCCGGCATCATGGCGTTCTGACCTTCGAGTGCCAGTTCCACGGCTTTCTCGCCGACGGCGTAGGCCTGCTCGACGTCGGTCTTCGACGCCAGGTGGCGCGCGGCGCGTTGCAGATAATCGGCCACGGCCCAATGGTACTTGTAGCCCAGATCCTGCTTGACCATGCCGGCAAGCGTGGGCGCCACGCCGCCCAGCTGGCGATGGCCGAAGGCATCGGTGTTGCCGGAGTCGGCCAGGAAGGTGCCGTCCTGATAGCGCGCCCCCTCGGACACCACGATGACGCAGTAGCCGTAGCGTTTCACGGCGTCTTCAACCCGGGCCATGACGGCCGCCCGGTTGAAGGCGACCTCGGGGAAGATCACCAGATGCGGCGGTTCGCCTTCGCCTTCGCCCGCCAGCGCCCCTGAGGCAGCGATCCAGCCGGCATGGCGCCCCATCACTTCGAGCACGAACACCTTGGTCGAGGTGGCGCACATGGATTCGATGTCCAGCGAGGCCTCGAGGGTGGAAGTGGCGATGTACTTGGCCACGCTGCCGAAGCCAGGCGAGTTGTCGGTAATGGGCAGATCGTTATCCACGGTCTTGGGGACGTGAATCGCGGTCAACGGGTAGCCCAGCTTTTCGGACAGCTGCGAGACCTTGAGGCAGGTGTCGGCGCTGTCGCCGCCGCCGTTGTAGAAGAAGTAGCGGATGTCATGTGCCTTGAAGACTTCGATCAAGCGCTCGTACTGGGCGCGGTGACTCTCGATGTCCTTGAGCTTGTAGCGGCAGGAGCCGAAGGCGCCGCCGGGCGTGTGGCGCAGCGCGGCGATGGTCTCGTCGGATTCGCGGCCAACGTCGATCAAATCCTCGGTGAGCGCGCCGATAATGCCGTTGTGGCCGGCATAGACATTACCGATGCGGTCCGAGTGACGCCGACAGGCCTGGATGACACCGCATGCGCTGGCGTTGATCACGGCAGTGACGCCACCGGACTGGGCGTAGAAGGCGTTGTGCTGGGCCATGGGGCTTTACTGCTCCTGCTAGCATCAAGGGGTTCGGAAAGGAGTTGAGTCTAGCCGAAAGTGGCATGGGCTGCATCCGCGCCGGGTGGCCGGAGGCGCCGTCAGGCGCTTTTGGCTTGCGGTTGGCTGGAGCCGGTCGAAGCCGCCATGCTAGTCTCCCGCTACCCAGCCGTAGCCTGCGGCGGCGAGCTTTCCCGGAGAGCACATGCACCTTCACATTCTCGGTATCTGCGGCACCTTCATGGGCAGCCTGGCCTTGCTGGGTCGAGAACTGGGGTTCACCGTCAGTGGCTCGGATGCCAACGTCTACCCGCCGATGAGCACTCAGCTTGAGGAGGCGGGGATTATTCTGCGCAATGGCTATTCGCCCGCCAATCTCGAGCCGCGTCCGGACAGGGTGGTGATCGGCAATGCGCTCTCGCGCGGCAACCCGGAGGTCGAGGCGGTACTCGATGCAGGGCTGCCCTACCTGTCCGGCCCCGAATGGCTGGCCGAGCAGGTGTTGCCCGGGCGGCACGTGATTGCGGTGGCCGGCACTCACGGCAAGACTACCACGGCGAGCCTGCTTGCCTGGCTGCTGGAGTCCGCGGGCCTCGCGCCGGGTTTTCTGATCGGCGGGGTGCCGAGAAACTTCGGCGTATCGGCGCGCCTGGGGGGCGAAGGCGCGCCCTTTGTCGTGGAGGCCGACGAATACGACACGGCCTTCTTCGACAAGCGGTCCAAGTTCGTCCATTACCGACCCGAGATTGCCATTCTCGGCAACCTCGAGTTCGACCACGCCGACATCTTCCCCGACCTTGCCGCCATCGAGCGTCAATTTCATCATCTGGTCCGCACGATACCCGGTCGTGGCCGCCTGCTGGTGGCCGATGGCGAGCCGGCGCTGGACCGTGTGCTCGAGCTGGGTTGCTGGACGCCGGTCGAGCGCTTCGGTACGGTGACGACCAGTCCCTGGCGGCTGCTGCTGGAGCGCGATGATGCGTCGCGCTTCCAGGTTATCCACCAGCAGGCCGAGGTGGATGAAGACGCGGTGGTCGATTGGCCCTTGACCGGTGCCTACAACGCCCGCAACGCCTTGGCCGCCCTCGCCGCAGCCAGCGTCTTGGGTGTGGATCTGGCTCGTGGGGCGGCGGCACTCTCACGCTTCGAGACGCCGCGGCGACGACAGGAACTGCGCGGCGACGTCGCCGGCATCCAGGTCATCGACGATTTCGCCCATCATCCCACGGCGATCGCGGCCACGCTGGAGGGGCTTCGCGCCGCAACGCCACGCGGTCGCCTGCTGGCGGTCATCGAGCCCCGTTCCAACACCATGCGGCTTGGCACCCTGCGCGATCGGCTGGCGAACAGCGTGGCCGCGGCGGACATCGCCTTCTGGTTCCAGCCACCGGGGCTCGACTGGTCTCTCGCGCCAGTGCTCGCGTCGAGCCCGGTCGCGTCACATTTGTTCGAGGACCTCGATGGCCTGGTGGCGGCCCTGGTCGCCGAGGCGCGGCCGCTGGACCGGATCGTGGTGATGTCCAACGGCGGCTTCGACGGCATTCACGAAAAGCTGCTGGCGGCCCTGGAGATAGCGCATGACGGATGACGTCCCCCCGGGCAGTTGGAAGGAACCCGTCACGGTGGCCATTACCGGGGCATCGGGCGCCCAGTACGGGCTGAGACTGATCGAGGCCTTGGTCGCCGCCGACCATGCGGTCTGGGTGATGATCTCCAAGGCGGCGCATCTGGTCATCGCCACCGAGACCGATATCGAGCTTCCGGCGCGCCCCGAGCGTCTTGTCGAGGCCTTGACCCGGCGTACGGGGGCCGGCGCGGGGCAGATACGCTGCTTCGGTCGCGAGGACTGGATGGCCCCGGTGGCCTCCGGCTCCGGGGCATCGTCTGCCATGGTGATCTGTCCCTGTTCCACCGGAACGCTGTCAGCGGTGGCCACCGGCGCCAGCAACAACCTGATCGAGCGAGCCGCCGACGTGGCGCTGAAGGAGCGGCGCAAGCTGATCCTGGTGCCGCGGGAGACGCCTTTCTCGGCCATTCATCTGGAGCACATGCTGGCCTTGACGCGTATGGGGGCGGTGATTCTGCCCGCGGCACCGGGCTTTTATCATCAGCCGACCCGTATCGACGACCTGATCGACTTCATCGTGGCCCGCATTCTCAATCAGCTGGGGATTGCCCACCGGCTGATGCCGCGCTGGGGGGAGGGTTCTTGATTCCGTTGTCGATGCTTTCGGTGTTCGTGCCGACCTTCTTCCTGGTATCTCTCACTCCCGGCTTGTGCATGACGCTCGCCATGGTGCTGGGGATGACGCAGGGGGTGAGGCGCAGCCTGTGGATGATGGCCGGAGAGCTCTGTGGCGTGGGCTTGGTGGCCGCCGCCTCGGGGGCCGGGGTCGCCGCGCTCATGCTGCGACAGCCCGAGTGGTTTGCGGTGTTCAAGTGGCTGGGCGGGCTCTATCTGGCGTATCTGGGAATCATGATGTGGCGCAGCCGCGGGCGCATGGCGATCCCGTTGGACAGCATGGACATGCCGCCGGCATCACGCCGTCAACTGGCGTTACAGGGGTTCGTGACGGCGGTGGCCAATCCCAAGGGCTGGGCCTTCTTCGTGGCGCTGTTGCCGCCGTTCCTCGATGCCGGACGTCCCTTGTTCGGGCAACTGACGGTGCTGGTCGCGCTGATTTTGGCCATCGAGTTTGTCTGTCTGCTGCTCTATGCCGCCGGCGGGCGCAGCCTGCGCCGCCTGCTCGGTGAAACGCGCAATCTGCGGCTGCTCAATCGCTTCGCCGGTTCGTTGATGATCGGCGTGGGCGGCTGGCTGGCGCTCGGTTAAACCGGCGGCCACCAGACCACGCGGGCGCTGACCAGGGCCAGCGAGGCGATGACCAACGGCGGCCAGGGGCAAGGCGTCAGGGAGTGTCTCGGAAATCTCAGCCAGGCCAGCTGTACCAGGGCGCAGACTACCAGACCGAGCAGGGCCCCTCCGATCTCGTCGCTGAGCCAGTGAACCCCGATCATCAAACGCGAGAGGGCCATGGGCACGATGATGGCGATGGCACCCCAATAGGCCCAGAAACGGTGTCCGGGTGGCAGCTCCCGGGCGATGAAGGCGGCTGCCATGCCGAACAGGACCACCGCGCTGGACGCATCTGCGCTGGGGTAGGCCAGCGAGTCGGCGAGATAGTCGGGGGTGCCGGGGCGTTCGCGGCCGATGACGGCCTTGCCGAGGGTGTTGAGGATGGCGATCCCGACCAGGCCGCCCAAGATATGCCCCAATGCCGCCAGTTGCCGCCGTGACACTAGCCAGACGCCCCATGGCAGCGCCAGCATGGCGATGCCAAGCCAGTCACCGACTTTTGCCAGACCCTGACCCAGCATGCCTATCCCGGGGACGGCCAGGGAGACCAGGAGATCGTGCAATTGCTGGTCCATGGGCAATGGCCCCTGGTGATGGATGATCACCAGTGTCCAGGCGGAGAGCGCCATCAGCGAAAAGAGCAGTAGCAGCCATGAGGCCAGCGGGGGGTCCTTGTCGTGTGGCGATGAAAGCAGCCGCCATAGCCTCCGCCCCTGGGGATGCCGTCGGGCTAGCCAATTCAGGCCGCGATAGACCAGGCCGTCGCGGTGGGTTTGATGGCGAAGCCAGGAAAACATCACGGCGAGGAGCACGATCAGCCCCCCCAGGGCGATGAGCCAGTGCTCCAGCGCTTGCGGCAGGTGGAGCCGCTCCTGCCAGGCGCGCCCCATCAAATAGCCGGGCAATACATAGGCGGGGGCCCACAGAATGGCCGAGAGCACGTTGGCAAGCGTGAAGGTGCGGGGCGACATCTGCAGCATGCCCGCGACCATCGGGATGACGGGGCGAACCGGCCCCACGAAGCGGCCAAGAAAGACCGAGAAGGTGCCGTATCGTCGGAAGAAACGCTCGCCGTGATCGATCCACTCCGGGTAGCGGGAAAGTGGCCACAGCCGGTTCACGTTCTCGCGCTGGGTATAGCCCAGCCAGAAGCTCAGGCCGTCGCCGATCACGGCACCCAGGAACGCGACGAAAATCACCGTGGCGGGTGCCAGCGCCTGATGGCCGGCCAGCGAGGCGCTGGCCGTGATCAATACCACGCCGGGAACGAGCAGGCCGACCAAGGCCAGGGACTCCACCAGGGCGATGGTGCCGATGATCAGCAGCAACAGGCCGGGCGAGGGGGTGAGCTGGTAAAAGGTGTCGAGGACATTCACGCTGGGACTGCATCACGCGAAGAGACGATCATGTCTCGGCCAGACGGTGAGTGCTCGCCACGAGCCGCTGTTCGAAGCGCTCGGTGGTTTCCTGAGGCTGCAAGAGGCTCGTTGCCAGGCGGCATTCGACGGGGCCCGTCTCGAGCAGAATCGTACGGTGCAGGGCTTCTTCCAACCGCTGACAGACCATCAATGCGCCATTCTCGCTGGTGTCGGAAAGCACCAGCCAGAAGTCCGCCTGGGACTCGCGGCCCAACAGGTCATGGTCGCGACAACGCCTGGCCACCTCGCGGCAAAGACTGTCGAGCAGCGCCTGACGCGCCGCACGGCCGAACTGCTCGCCGGCCATGTCCAGCTGTGGCAGATGAATCATCACCACGGCGAGGCGCTGCTGGAGGTGCAGGGCTCGCTCACATTCGCTGTAAAGGCGGTCATGCAGGGTCTGCCGATTCAAGGCGGGACATTCCGGGTCGTGAGGGGCAGTCGCCTTCAACAAGGCCTGTTGTCGCAAGGCTTCGCGCGGCGCCAGGCTTGCGACCACGACCAGCGTCAGGTAGCCGAGTGTCAGGTCGAGCTCCTGAAGGCCATTGCCCAACCACAGCCACAGGGGCGTCGACAGGATATTCACCAGCGTCGCCGGTCCGAGGGGCAGCAGCAGTAGCGTCAAGACCGGCGGCATGCCGACCCATAACGGCGCTGGAAGGGACAGCCGGGGCAGTTCCATGGCAATCAACAGATACCCGCACGCCAGCACCAGCAAGGCCGATACTCGCGCATGGTCCTTGTGGCCGAGGCGAAGCAGGGCGGCCAGCAACATCATGGGAGCCAGTAATGTCGGCAGCAGGATGCTGGCATAGTAGCCCATCAGATAAAGCCACAAGGCATGTGTGACGAGCAACAAGGCACCTGCCAGATAGGCCAGGGCATGCAGCGTACGCGACCAGGTTCTTGGGTCACGCATGGGCGGTGTCACCGACGACGAGGAGGCTTTCATGCTGGGATACAAGGCCATGGCATTCTTCGCTCAACGACTCGACGTGCGGCAAGGGCACGGCGCGACACTTGGTGGAGGAGCCGAGGCTATGCAGCAGGCGCTGGCGTCGCGACGCCGCCTGGCCCGCATCCTGGCTGATCAGCAAGGCGGCCAGGGTGCGACCGTCGATGCGGTAGCAACTTTCGAAACGCCGCGTGAGCGTGCAGAGCTGCCGCGCCAGCGCCCATAGCTGATGGCGCTTGGTGCGCAGCAGCAAGAGTTCGGCATGCACCTCCTCGCGCTGCGCCCGGGAGCGTTCGCGGACCAGGTCGCTCTCAAGCTGTTCCCTGGGCCATAGCCGCAGCTCGGGGATCAGACGCATGCGCTGACGTGCCTGGCCGTGCAGGTGCTGCAGGCCATACTGACGTGCCAGTCCAAGGGCCATCAGGCCAATGAGCACCAAGCCGGAGAGCATGGCCTGATCCCAGGGTAGCCAGGTCAGCAGTGACCACCCGCTCAGCAAGGCGAGCAGGGCCGTCAGGGTGATCAGCCAGCGCGGCTGGGGCAGCATGATCAGCACCGCCCAGGCCCATAGCCACAGGGGATAGCGGTCGGGTTCGGTCCACAACAGCCCGGTCAACAAGAGGCCCGGCAACAACTGCCAGGGAAGCATGGCCGGACGACGATGGCTGAACTCCAGCAGGCTGGCGGTTATTCCCAACCACCCTGCTGCCAGCCAGAGCAACAGAGCGCCGGGCAGGGTGTCGGCAGTGGCGGCGAGCAGAGCCAGAAGAAAGGCTGCCAGCAGGAGATTGCCCCGAAACAGGCCGATCCTGTGAATGCTCTTGCCGATTTTGTACTTGCTCTGCATGGTGGCTTAGTATGGCTTCCTTCCCGAATCTCGGCACAGTATACCGCTCGCGACCCCTTTGTCTCGGCGGTGGCGCCCCAGGAGGCACGCAACGGCATGACAGCTCAACCCTCACGTCCGACTTGTGATTCCGCGACCCCGGCGATCGGGGATATCCACGCCTACATGGATGGCCTGGGTCGGGCCGCCAGGCAGGCCGCGATTCAGATGCGTCGTGCCCCTACCGCCGTTAAGAACGCGGCCGTGTCAGCGATGGCCGAGCATCTTGAGTCTGCCAGGCATCGGGTACTTGAGGCCAACCAGCGCGATCTGTCGCGTGGCCGCGACCGTGGCCTGGAGGCGGCGTTGCTTGATCGACTGGCACTGGACGATGCCCGCCTGGACGCCATGATCGAAGGGCTTACCCAGGTGGCGGCCCTGCCGGATCCGGTCGGTGAAATCGATGGGCTGCGTGCCCGTCCCAGCGGCATCCAGGTCGGCCAGATGCGCGTGCCGCTGGGCGTGATTGGCATCATCTACGAATCGCGGCCCAACGTCACCATGGAAGCGGCGAGCCTGTGCCTCAAGTCAGGCAATGCCTGCATCCTGCGCGGCGGCTCCGAGGCAAGCGAATCCAATGCGGCCATTGCGACCTGCATCCGACAGGGGCTTCTCGACGCCGGCCTGCCGGAAGCGGCGGTACAGGTGGTGGCTACCACCGATCGGGAGGCGGTGGGGCGCCTGATCAGCATGCCCGAGTATGTCGATGTGATCATTCCTCGCGGCGGCAAATCCTTGATCGAGCGTATTACCCGTGAGGCGCGGGTGCCGGTGATCAAGCATCTTGACGGTGTCTGCCATGTCTATCTCGACGCCAGCGCCGATCCTCAAAAGGCACTGGCCATCGCGATCAACGCCAAGACACATCGCTACGGCACCTGCAATACCATGGAAACGCTGCTGATCGATGCCCCGCTGGCCGAGGCGATGCTGCCGGTGCTGGCGGCGGGTTACGCCGAGCATGGTGTCGAGCTGCGCGGCTGCGAGCGAACCCGAGCGATACTTGGCGACATCGTCGCGGCTACCGAAGAAGACTGGCACGCCGAGTACCTGGCACCGGTGCTTGCCGTGCGGGTCGTGGACGGGATTGACGAGGCCATCGCGCACATCGAGCGCTACGGTTCGCATCACACCGATGCCATCGTCACCGAGAAGTATGCCCTGGCACGGCGCTTTCTGGCCGAAGTCGATTCAAGTTCGGTCATGGTCAACGCCTCGACGCGGTTTGCCGATGGGTTCGAGTATGGCCTGGGGGCCGAGATCGGCATCTCGACCGACAAGTTGCACGCCCGCGGTCCGGTGGGCCTTGAAGGGCTGACCACTCGCAAGTACGTGGTGCTCGGTGATGGCCAGGTACGTCAATGACAGGTGCGCCAGTGACCGAGCAAGGTCACGCGTCATGTTCCGGCGGGCGCGGGATGTCGACACCTCCCCGCATCGCCATGCTCGGCGGCACCTTCGATCCGGTCCACCTGGGCCACTTGCGCAGTGCCGTGGAGCTTGGGGAAGCGCTGGGTCTTGATCGCGTGCACATGGTGCCGGCGGCGAAGCCCCCGCTGCGTGGCGAACCCAGTGTTTCCCCGGAGCAACGGTTGGCCTTGTTGCGGCTGGGCATCGGCGATACGCCGGGGCTCTTCGCCGACTCGCGTGAGCTCGACCGTGACGGCCCTTCCTTTACCGCCGATACCCTGGCCTCGCTGCGCGAGGAGTTCGGACCATCAGCGCGGCTGGTCATGGCGGTAGGGCACGATGCGTTCCTGCGTCTTGCGGACTGGCACCAGCCGGGACGGCTCTTCGAGCTGGCCCATGTGGTGGTGATTGATCGTCCCGGCAACGACTCTCCACTGTCGCCGGAGCTGCGAGACATGGTGGCCAACCGCGAGGTGGATGGTCCACAAGCCTTGATGGCGACGCCAGCGGGTCAGTTGTTGCGTCTTCGCTTGCCCTCGCGCATGGAGATATCCGCCACCGACGTGCGCCATCGACTGGCAAGCGGGGCCAGCGTTCGCTACCTGCTCCCCGATGCCGTAGAAGCGCGCATCCGCCGGTATGGCCTTTACCGGAACTGACACGCTGTCAGCATGGCGAGGAGGGGGTACAATAGAGGCTGACGACTTCGCCAATGAGAGGCTAATACCTAGGGTTATGCATATCGACACACTCAAGACGTTAGCGGTGAATGCGCTGGAAGATCTCAAGGCCAAGGATATCGTTCTGCTTGATGTTTCACGGCTGACCAGCGTCACTGACCTGATGGTCATTGCCAGTGGCACCTCCACACGCCATGTGGCGGCACTGGCCAACAATGTCGTCGAGAAGGCCAAGTCGGCGGGACAGCCGCCGCTGGGGGTCGAGGGCGAGAATGGTTCCGATTGGGTACTGGTCGACATGGGCGAGATAGTCCTCCATGTGATGCTGCCCGAGACGCGTCAACTCTACGATCTCGAACGCCTCTGGGCCGATCTGCCCAGCGATGCCGAGCCGCTGGTCACGGCAGAAACCTACCATCGTGACGAGGCAAGAGGGGCGTGAGAGTCCGCTTGTTGGCCGTGGGCAATCGCATGCCGAGTTGGGTCACGGCGGGTGTCGAGGAATATCGCAAGCGATTGCCGCGTGACTTCGCTCTCGAGGTCGAAGAGATCGCGCCGGGCAATCGCGGCAAGAACGCCGATGTGGGGCGCGCCGTCGCGCTCGAAGCCGAGCGACTGCGTGGCAGGCTCAAGGGCGGTGAGCATCGTGTCGCCCTGGAAGTCGGCGGACGTCCCTGGAGTACCGAGGAGCTTGCGCTGGAAGCCGAAGCCTGGCGCCTGGCGGGTCGGGACGTGGTGCTGATGGTCGGCGGTCCCGACGGCTTGGACGCCTCGCTTTCCGCCGAGGCTGATCAGCGTTGGTCGTTGTCGCCCCTGACGCTACCGCATCCGTTGGTGCGCATCCTGCTCGCCGAGCAGCTTTACCGTGCCTGGACGCTTCTGGTCGGTCATCCCTATCACCGTTGAGTTTTCGTTCTCCCGCTGCCCGAGGTCGACCATCGCGTTGGCCGGGTTCGCTGCCAAGGTCATCTGCCAACATGCGTGAACCACCCGACAAGCTGAAGAGCCCCGAACAGGAGCTGAGAATCTTCCGGGTGCGTTCGCTGGTCGCCGCCCTGGTGGTGATCGCATTGACCGCGTTGTTGATGGGACGCCTGGTGTACCTGCAGGTCGTCCAGCACGAGGTCTACAGCACGCGCTCGGAAAATAACCGCGTCAGGGTAGAGCCACTGCCGCCAACGCGAGGGTTGATCTATGACCGCAACGGCGTGCTGCTTGCCGAGAATCGCCCTACGTATAACCTCACGCTGGTACGGGAGCGTGCCGACGACTTCGCCGCCACGCTGGACCTGCTGGAAACGTTGCTGGCGCTCTCGGGTGACGAGGCCAAGGCATTTCGCGCACGTGCCAACCAGCCTCAGCGACCCTTCGAGCCCGCCTTGCTGATGAGCGATCTGAACGAGCAGCAGATTGCCCGTCTGGCGATCAACCGCCACCGACTGCCCGGCGTCGAGGTCGAGGCCCAGCTGCTGCGCTACTATCCCGATGCGCAGATGCTGGTCCATGCCCTGGGCTATGTCGGCCGGATCAATACCGATGAGCTGAAGTCGCTGGATGCGGGGCGCTATGCCGGGACTCACTTCATCGGCAAGACCGGTGTCGAGCGCTTCTACGAGGACGAGCTGCATGGCCAATCCGGCCTACGCCAGGTCGAAACCAACGCTCGCGGCCGCGTGCTCAGTGAACTGGGCCGCACCAATCCAGTACCGGGCAAGGACATCACCCTGACCCTGGACAAGGAGCTTCAGACGCTGGCGTTTGATCTGCTCGACGGGCGACGCGGGGCCATTGTCGCCATGGTGCCGGCAACCGGCGAGATACTGGCCATGGTCTCGGTGCCGGGCTATGACAGCAACCAGTTTGTGACTGGCATCGATGTCGGTTCCTACCGCGCGCTGCAGCAGAATCTCGATCTCCCCTTGTTCAATCGCGCCATTCGCGGCCAGTATCCTCCCGGTTCGACCATCAAGCCCTTCCTGGCCATGGCGGGCTTGGCGGAAGGGAAGATAACCCCCGAAAAGACCATCAACGATCCCGGGTATTTTCAGTTGCCCAATGATTCGCGTCGTTACCGTAACTGGTTGCGCTGGGGCCATGGGCGAGTCGACCTGGAGCGATCCATCGCCGTATCCAACAATACCTACTACTACACGCTCGCCCATGAGCTGGGAATTGATCGGCTCCACGAACGGATGCGTGATTTCGGCTTCGGTCAGCGTGTCGGCCACGATATCTTCGGCGAGAGCAACGCCCTGATGCCATCCAGGGAATGGAAGCGCGACCGTTTCGGACAATCCTGGTACCCCGGCGAGACGCTCTCGGTGGGTATCGGCCAGGGCTACTGGCAAGTCACACCGCTGCAGTTGGCGACGGCCACCTCGGTGCTGGCCAATCGAGGCGAATGGGTCAAGCCGCGTCTCGCCCGTCGTATCGGGGATGAAGACGTGCCGATCGATTTGCCGGACACCATGCCGGATATCGAGCTTGTCAATGAGGACTGGTGGGACGAGGTGTTTGCCGGCATGGAAAAAGTCGTTTCTGGTAGCGAGGGAACGGCTCGGCGTACCGGGGTGGGGCTCGAATACCGGATGGGCGGCAAGTCGGGCACTGCCCAGGTGTTCTCCTTGGGCCAGGACCAGCGCTACGATGCCGATGAGTTGGCGGAGCGCCTTCGCGACCATGCATTGTTCGTTGCCTTTGCCCCGCTGGATGATCCACAGATAGCCGTGTCGGTCATCGTCGAGAACGCCGGTGGCGGCAGCACGCATGCTGCCCACCTGGCTCGCGCGATGACGGATGCCTGGTTGCTCGATGAGGACGAGCAGCCGGATGTCGAAGAGGTCCGTGAAACCCTGGAGAGCGACGATGGCAGTGTGGCGGGAAACTAAGCGATGGCCATGATCGATCTCACCCGCGTGCTCCGTGGGCATCCCGTTCGTCCTCCCGCCAGCGGAATTGCGCGTCGACGCAGCGTCTGGGAACGCATCCATCTCGACCCATGGCTGCTGGGCATGTTGCTGCTGCTGATGCTGACCGGCCTGGTCGTGCTCTACAGTGCCAGCGGGCAATACCTTCGGGTTCCCATCGCCCAGGGGCTCCGGTTCGGCGTGGCGCTGACTGTCATGCTGGTGCTTGCGCAGTTCTCGCCCGCGACCTTCCAGCGCTGGGCTTTCCCGGCCTATCTCGCTGGCGTTCTGATGCTGGTGGCGGTGGAGTTGATCGGCGACATGGGGATGGGGGCTCAACGCTGGTTGGTGATCCCCGGGGTCATCCGCTTCCAGCCTTCGGAGCTGATGAAACTGGCGATGCCGATGATGGTGGCCTCCTATCTCAGTCGTCGAGAATTGCCGCCACGGGTCAGGGATCTGGCGGTCTGCGCCTTGCTTATCGGTGTGCCGGTGGTGCTGATTGCGAAACAGCCCGACCTGGGTACCTCGCTACTGGTAGCAACCGCCGGGGTGTTCGTGGTGCTGCTGGCGGGGCTTACCTGGCGCTTCATCGCGATGTTGTCGCTACTGGCCGCTGCAGCGCTGCCGTTGCTGTGGATAAACATGCACAACTATCAGCGGCAGCGGGTCCTGACCTTTCTCGATCCCAACAGCGATCCACTGGGTTCCGGCTGGAACATCATTCAGTCCACCACCGCTATCGGCAGCGGCGGCTTGCTGGGGAAGGGATGGCTGCAAGGGACCCAGTCGCAGCTGGAATTTTTGCCCGAGCGCCACACCGACTTCATTGTCGCGGTGCTGGGGGAGGAGTTCGGCCTGGTCGGTATGCTGGCGTTTCTCGTGCTCTACCTGATGATCGTCATTCGTGGCATCGTGTTGGCGGGGGGCGCCCAGAATACTTTCGGCCGTCTACTGGCGGGTAGCATCATCCTTACTTTTTTCATATACGTCTTCGTCAACGTGGGTATGGTGAGCGGTATCCTTCCGGTGGTGGGGGTGCCGCTTCCGCTGGTCAGCTTCGGGGGAACCTCCAGCGTGACCTTGATGGCGGGTTTCGGTATTCTCATGGCGATTCACGCCCACCGCCGGTTACTACCGCGTTAGTACTAACTCACAAGCACCAGCTCACATGAGCGGATGGCATGACACCTTTCAGACTCTTATTTTATAGGGAAGAGGCAACAGCATGACGGTGAGCCGATCACGAAGGTGGATGCCTATCATTATCGCCACCAGCAGCCTGACATGTGTCTCGTTGGCCACGCCTGCTGCGGCAGACTTCGACCCGAGCGAACATGCCGGGGCCAGGTTGCTGGTCGATGAACTGGCCGGTCAGGATATTCCACGGCGCTGGCTTGAGGATGCCCTGAGGGGGGCGGAATTTCAGCAAGACGTGTTGGCGTCCATGGAGGGCGCGGTGGAGAGACGGCTGCGCTGGGATGAGTACCGGGCCATCTTCCTGACCCCCGAGCGGATTCAGAGCGGTGTCGCTTTCGTCGAGGCGCACCGTCAGGCCTTTGAGCGTGCCGAGGCGGAGTTCGGTGTGCCGCCCGAAATCATCGCCGCGATCATCGGGGTCGAGACCAGTTACGGCCGATTCACCGGGGGGCATCGGGTGCTGGATTCCCTGGCGACGCTGGCCTTTCACCATCCGCAGCGCGGGGATTTTTTTCGTGGCGAATTGGCGGCCTTTCTCGACATTACCCACGAACAAGGCGTCGATCCCGGCAGCCTGATGGGCTCCTATGCCGGCGCGATGGGCTACCCGCAATTTATCCCCACCAGCTATCGCGCCTATGCGGTTGATTTCGACGATGACGGGACGCGCGACCTGTGGACCAACCCGGTGGATGCCATCGGCAGTGTCGGTAACTACTTTGCCCAGCATGGCTGGCAGGCCGACGAGCCTATCTATCAGGAGGCCAAGGGACCTGTGCCGCCACCCGGAGGTATCGAGTTCAACCGAACCGCCAAGCCCTACCGCAAGGTCGCCGAGCTTGTCGAGAAGGGTATCCGCCCCGAGGTCGGGATGGACGCGTCACAAGAGGTCATTCCGCTGGCGCTGGAAATCGACGAGTCGACCTGGCGCTACCGTTTTGGCCATGACAACTTCTACGTCATCACTCGTTACAATCACAGCCACCTCTATGCGATGGCAGTGACCGAGCTGGCGGAGTCGATTCTCGACGCCATGGCGCTTCAGACGGTGCCGCTTACCTCCTCCGCCGATGACGGGGAGGCGAGCTCATGATCCGTCAGGGGCTGCTGTTCGGACTCTTGTTGCTGCTCGTCGGGTGTTCGGGCGGTGGAGGCTCGCGCCCTTCCAATACCGACCAGGGTGGCGCCGGCAGCGACGCTTCCTCTAGCGGCGAACGTTATGCGCTAAGCGGGGATGCCTATCCGCAGGACCCGCCGGATGTCAGCGAGGTGCCGAATGCCGAGCCACGACGTGAGCCCTTGTCGCGGGGTGGCAATCGCTCACCGTACGAGGTGTGGGGGAAATCCTACGAAGTGCTCGCGGATGCCAGTGGCTACGTGCGGGAGGGTAGAGCCTCCTGGTACGGCGAGAAATTCCACGGTTATGCCACCTCCAACGGCGAAATCTACGACATGTACACGATGAGTGCCGCGCATCGTTCGCTGCCCTTGCCGAGCTTTGCCCGCGTGACCAGCCAGGACAATGGTCGCTCGGTGATCGTTCGCGTCAATGATCGCGGCCCTTTCCACAGCGAGCGGGAAATCGACCTTTCCTATGCCGCCGCCGCACGCCTGGACATCCTCGATCACGGCACCGGTCGCGTCAGGGTCGAGGCGATCGATGTAGATCAATGGCTGGCCGACAGGGGCAAGGCCGCCCAACCGCAAGCGCAGCCGGCCACGCAAGTGGTTTCATCGGCGTCCTCGTCAGCCAAGGTAGCGTCTGCCGTTTCCTCGGGCGCCAGCGCTAATGACGGGCGCAACGCCGAGGGCGACGTCTTTCTTCAAGTGGCTGCCCTGGGTTCCGCGGATAACGCCAGGGCCCTGAAGGCGCGCCTCGAGAGCGAGCTCTCGCGGCCGGTTCGGGTCGCCAGCGGGACTGGGAAGCACCGGGTTCAGGTCGGTCCGTTGAGCCATGCGGGGCAGGCTGATCCGGTGCGCGACCAACTGCGTCGTGCTGGTTTTGCCCAAGCTTTTATCGTTCACGGCGAAGATTGATTGAAGACGCCATTAAGAATTTTGATATTTCCCATGAGAATTGCCTCCATGAAAGTGTTTGCTTCTGTTCTGAGCGTCATACGGCATCCGGCCTCGCTATGCTTTTGCTTGTTGTTGGCAGCCTCGCCCACTCTGGCTCAGCCGATACCCACGATGATTCCTTCGCCGCCCCAACTCGCGGCCAGCTCGTGGATATTGATGGATGCCGACAGTGGGCGGGTGCTGGTGAATCACAATGCCGATGAGCGTTTGCCTCCGGCTAGCCTGACCAAGCTGATGACCGCCTATCTCGTCGAGCGCGAACTCGACCGGGGAAATATCGCCCTGGACGATATGGTCGATGTCAGTGAGAAGGCGTGGCGCACCGGTGGCTCCAAGATGTTCATCGAGGTTGACACAAAGGTACCGGTAGAACAGCTGCTCAACGGTATCATCATTGCCTCGGGCAACGATGCCAGTGTCGCCATGGCGGAATATCTGGCAGGTGGCGAAACGCCCTTCGCCGACATGATGAATCAGCACGCCACCCGCCTGGGGATGAACGATACCAATTTCGTCAATGCCACGGGCCTGCCGGGGGAGGAGCATTATTCCTCGGCACACGACATGGCGTTGCTGGCTCAGCACATTATCAATGATTATCCTGAGCACTATGCCATTTATGCCGAGAAGGAATTTACCTTCAACGACATCAACCAGCCTAATCGCAATCGCTTGCTGTGGCGTGATCCTAGCGTGGACGGCCTCAAGACCGGCTGGACCACCGAAGCGGGTTATGGCTTGGTAGCGTCCGCCAAGCGTGACGACATGCGCTTGATCTCGGTGGTAATGGGTACCGACTCTGAGGAGGCGCGGGCGCAAGAGACCCAGAAACTGCTCAGCTTCGGCTTTCGGTATTTCGAGACGCTGGAGCTTTACGAGCGAGGCGCGGTGCTCAACACGCCGCGGGTATGGGGCGGCGACAAGAACGAGCTGCGTGTCGGCGTCGGACAAGACGTTCATATGACGGTCCCGCGTGCCCGCAATGCCGAGCTCACCGCGCGTCTGGATATACGTCCTGACCTGATGGCGCCCATCAGCACTGGCGATCAGGTAGGGACCCTCGAGGTTCGCCTCGACGACGAGGTTGTCGGCGAGCGGTCGTTGGTCGCTTTGGAAAGTATCGAGGAGGGGGGGATATTCAAGCGTCTTTTCGATCAGGTGCAGCGTTTTTTCACCAATCTGTTCTCGAACCTGGTCGGCGACTGGTTTGAGTGACGCCTGTCACCCAAGCAAATGCCTCGAGCGTTAGCCAGGGCGGTCTCGGAAGATGTCCTGGTGAAACGCCTTGGGGACAGTGACTCTGGCGATTTTCTATTGGGGGAAGGATGAAGGACAAATCACTGCGAGACCTGCGCCAGCCGATTACCACACAGCCCGGCAGCGAGCCGCCCGTCATCACGTTTCCCTGTGACTATCCGATCAAGGTGGTCGGAGACGCCGCGGAGGATTTCGCCGCCATCGTGTGTCAGATCGTCATTCGGCATGACGCGACGTTTGATGCGCAGGCACTCGAGGTGGTGGCGAGTCGCAACGGTCGATTCCAGTCGGTGCGTCTGACCCTGCGGGCCACTGGCGAAACGCAGATCAAGGCGTTGTTTGTGGATCTCAAAGCCACCGGACGCGTTCACATGGTGGTCTGATGAGCGCGGCCGCCGAGATGCCCATCGCCGTCTATTTCCTTGGGCGTCGTTCCTATCAGCCGGTTTGGGAGGCGATGCGCCAGCTGACCGATACGCGGGATCCATCAACGGAAGACCAGTTCTGGCTGGTGGAGCATGAGCCGGTCTTCACCCAGGGACAGGCCGGCAGGCCGGAACATATCCTCCTGGCGGGTGACATTCCCGTTGTTCAGACCGATCGCGGCGGTCAGGTGACCTATCATGGCCCGGGACAGGTCGTGCTGTATCCGCTGCTGGATGTCCGCCGTGGGCGTATCGGCGTGCGTGATCTGGTGACCGCGCTCGAACAGGCGGTGATTGCCGTGCTGGCTGAGCAAGGTGTCATTGCCAGGGCGCGGCCGGATGCCCCCGGTGTCTACATCGGCGAGAGCAAGATCGCCTCGCTGGGACTGCGTATCCGCCGTGGCGCCAGCTTTCATGGGGTGGCGCTCAACGTCAACGGGGATCTGGCGCCCTTCACGCGCATCAATCCCTGTGGCTATGCCGGTCTTGCCATGACACGACTGGCGGACCATGTCACTCACTGCCCCGATGTGTCAGCCGTCGGGGAGCGTCTGGCCGAGTGTCTGGCCAGTGAATTGGGAAGGCGCTTAAGATATGTGCCGGAGCAACCCCTTGACTGAGAGCACCGAAAGTAGCTGGCCGCTCTGTAGAGGGCCACTCTGTAGTGGGCGTCGCAAGTCTCAACCGAGATGGCTGACCGGTATCCGGTTCAGGTCGGGCGCTTGGCCAGGCACGTCGGCTGGTGAGGCAAGTCCGAGGTTGTTGTTCTCAAAGACCCGGTCGGCGCGGTAACTGGAGCGTACCAGGGGGCCGGAAGGCACTTCCATGAAGCCCTTTTCCAGACCCAGCGTCCGGTAGCGGTCGAATTCGTGCGGCGTGACCCAGCGCTCGACGGGCAGGTGGTTGCGCGTGGGCCGAAGGTACTGACCGAGTGTCACGATATCCACCCCGATTGCGCGCAGGTCGTCGAAGGTTTCAAGGATCTCTTCCTCGGTTTCACCGAGGCCGAGCATCAGGCTGGTCTTGGTGATCACGTCGGGCCGGTACCCCTTGGCGTGAGCGAGCACATCCAGTGTCTTTCGGTAGCCGGCTCGTGGGTCGCGTACGCGGCGGGTCAATCGTTCCACGGTTTCCACATTCTGGGCAAAGACTTCCAGCCCCGAATCGACGACACGTTCAATCGCATCAGGAACGGCATCGAAGTCCGGCGTGAGCGCTTCTACCACTACCTCAGGGGTACGCGACTTGATGGCGCGAATGCAGTCGGCATAGTGGGTGGCACCCCCATCGGGGAGATCGTCTCGGTCCACCGAGGTCAGCACGATGTAGCGAAGCCCCATGAGTTCGACCGACTTGGCGGTGTTCTCGGGTTCCTCGAGGTCAAGCCAGCCACGCGGGTTACCCGTATCGACGGCACAGAAGCGACAGGCGCGGGTACACACCGAGCCCATCAACATGATGGTGGCGGTGCCGTTGCTCCAGCACTCGCCCATGTTGGGGCAGTGGGATTCGGCGCACACGGTACTGAGCCGGTGCTTGGCGACATTCTTCTTGACCGCTTCGAAGCGCTCCCCGCCAGGAATCTGGGCGCGAAGCCACTGCGGCTTGCGGCCCAGCGTATGGCTGTCCTCGGCCTGCTTGCGCTGCTTCATGCCATCCTTGATGACACTCATGCCATGCTCGTTACGGAATTTTTCACCGCTCGGCACATGTCTCGGGGTATTGTCGCTCATAACAAGGTGAGCCTCTTCACTCGGGGGGCTGCCTATCTTGACGGCAAGTTGAGCGTCGTCATATGACGGTACTCATATGGCAGTACTCGAATGGCAGTACTGAGGCGCATTCAACCAGACGCAAGACTTGACAGACGGTAACGTTGTCATTGCCTTATAATTTATCACAATCCCGGCGAGGCTGGACAGGTTCGCGGGAAAGGACGAAGTGCGTTATATTGCGTTGCAATAAAAACGTCTCACAGTGGTGGCCGGCTGGCTGCCACGTCATGCCTGGAGCAGATAATGATCCCCCTGATGCCGACTCCCCCGGCAGCGCTGCTGCCTTACATGGATCCGTTCGGCTTCGGACGCGCCGCTAGCGACTACTGGCGCGATGCGCTGGAGCGCAGCGTGCTCTACATGGATGTCATGCGTCTTCGAGGCAATCAGTATCTCGAGCATCTCGAGCAGACAAAGCCCAACGTGCTCGGCTTCGAATCCGAAGTATTGATGGATGGCCGGAGGTTACCGCGACCGGTCAACTATGAACTGCTGCGTATCCTGCCGCCGGACGGGGTCGAGACCGATCCGCAAGCTCGTCCCTTCGTGGTGGTCGATCCGCGAGCCGGTCATGGGCCGGGTATCGGTGGCTTCAAGTCGGATAGCGAGATCGGCGTGGCGCTGCGCGCCGGCCATCCCTGTTACTTCATCGGTTTTCTGCCCTATCCGATGCCCGGTCAGTCCGTCGAGGATGTCGTCGAGGCCGAGGTGGCCTTCGTGCGGCACGTCGTGGAGCGCCACCCGGATACCTCCGAAAAGCCCATGGTGGTGGCGAATTGCCAGGCGGGCTGGCAGGTCATGATGGCGGCCGCCCTGGAGCCGGACATCTTCGGCCCGTTGCTGATTGCCGGAGCGCCGCTCTCCTATTGGGCCGGAGAACATGGCAAGGCACCGATGCGTTATACCGGTGGCATGACCGGTGGCAGCTGGATGACAACCATGCTCAGCGACATGGGCGCTGGCTTGTTCGATGGCGCCTGGCTGGTGCAGAACTTTGAGAAACTCAACCCGGCCAACACTTGGTGGACCAAGCAGTACCAGCTCTATTCCAAGGTGGATACCGAAGCCGAACGCTATCTGGAATTCGAACGCTGGTGGGGGGGGCATGTCGTGCTGGGCGGTCAGGAAATCCAGTACATCGTCGATAATCTCTTTATCGGTAATCGGCTTTCCACGGCGCAGTTGGTGACCGCGGACGGCCGGCGGATCGATCTGCGCAATCTGCGCTCGCCGGTGGTGGTCTTCTGTTCGCGTGGTGATGACATCACGCCGCCGCCTCAAGCGCTTGGCTGGGTCGGCGATCTCTACGAAGGTGTCGAGGACATCATCGCCAACGAACAGACGATCGTCTATTGCGTTCATGACAGTACCGGTCACTTGGGCATTTTTGTCTCGGGCAGCGTGTCGCGCAAGGAACACACCGAGTTCACCGCCAACATGGACTACATCGACGTGTTGCCGCCTGGCCTCTACGAGACCAAGATCTCCTCGGCGGCAGAGCGAGAGGATGCCGACCTGATCGAGCGCGACTATCTTCTTGAGTTTGAGCCCCGCACCATCGATGAACTCAACGAGGAGGTGAAGCCGAGCATCGAGGACGATACCCGCTTCGCAACCGTTGCGCGGATTTCCGAGATCAATCTCGGTCTCTATCGGAGCTTCGTTCAGCCCTGGATTCAGGCCGCCGCCACGCCCGAGACCGCCAAGTGGATGCGTCGCATGCATCCCAACCGCCTGGGGTATCGCCTGCTATCCGACCGTAATCCGCTGATGGCGTTAATTCCGGTGATGGCCGAACAGGTAAACGCCGACCGTCAACCGGTAGGTGACGAGAACGTCTTCCGGTCAGTGGAAGGCATCATGTCAGACCAGATCGCCCGAAGCCTGAACGCCTGGCGGGACCTGCGCGACAGCAGCACCGAGCAGTTGTTCATGAACTTCTACGGTCAACCGTTGCTGCAAGCCTTGGTAGGGCTAAAGGGTGATGCCCATGTGCATCGTCGTCGCCCGGGTGCCGAGCCGGAGCATCGTCGCTTTATTGAACGCCGCCAGGCCGAACTGCGAGAGAAGATTGCCAAAGGCGGCAGCCACGAAGCCGTGATGCGCTCGGTGATCCATGTGCTCGGCGGTGCCCCCGCTTCCGATGAGCGCAACTTCAATCGGTTGCGTGCCTCGCGCGCGGAACTGGAGCCGAATATTCAGCTGGCAGACTTCAAGACGCTGATGCGCGATCAGTTCTTCATTCTGAGACTGGACCGTGAGGCGGCGCTGGAAGCGCTGCCGGCACTGCTCGAAGGCCAGACGGCCACGCAGATCGATGAGCATCTGGCCCATATAAAGCATGTGCTGGCGGCCAGCGGTGAGCTTTCCGAGCATGCCGCTCAGCGCTTCGAGCATGTCAAATCGTTGTTTCATAAAGCGATAAAGCAGGTGCCGAAACAAACAAAGCCAGCGCCGCAAAAAGAGCCCAACGCTTCCCGCCAACCTGCGCAAGGCGAGAAGCCACCAGCGGCCAAGGCAACGAAACCGAAAACGCCGGCCAAGCCTCGCGCCCTGAAGGCAGTGGCGGGGCAGGACGCCAAGCAGGAAGCCTCTGCCAAGCATCAGCCATCAACGGCTGCGGTAGCGCCCGAAGCTCGGGATGATGCGAAGTTGCAGGTCACGCAGCCGAAAGCAACGACCGAGGCTGTCCAGGTATCTACCGAGTCTCCGGCATTGGCCACCCCTGCGGCTGAGAAGACCTCGCCTCGCAAGCCTGCCGCCAAACGGCAGCGCAAGACGTCCAGCCAGGACAGCAAGGCTTGAGGTAAGGCTTACGGCTGACGGTCTCTTATCGCCCCTGTCGGCTTGTCGGCAGGGGCGTTTTATATGATTTGTGAATATGCTGCCTTGCTGTAGTGGGCATTCTCGGTCTACGGTCTGAAAGGTCGCCCAGCTTGGCGCGCACCGTATCTGACTGGCATGGCGGGCGACGCTGGGGTAGGGTAAGCGAATTTTTCACCCTCCGGGAATCGGAGGAGACCACCATATAGTGGAGCGCTATGGGCAAGTCACTGGTCATCGTCGAGTCGCCGGCCAAGGCGAAGACGATCAATAAATATCTCGGCAACGAGTTCGTCGTGAAGTCGAGTGTGGGCCACATTCGCGACCTGCCGACCAGCGGCTCAGGCAAGTCGGCCTCCGACCCCAAGGAACGTGCCAAGCAGGCGGCATTGACACGCAAGATGTCGCCGGATGAGAAAGCGGTCTACAAGAAGCGCAAGGGCCATGACCAGCTTATCCGCCGCATGGGGATCGACCCGGATCACGGTTGGGAGGCCCATTACGAGATACTGCCTGGCAAGGAGAAGGTGGTCGCCGAGCTCAAGAAGCTTGCCGAGAAGGCCGATACGGTCTATCTCGCCACCGACCTTGATCGCGAGGGTGAGGCCATTGCCTGGCACCTGCGAGAAACCATTGGCGGAGACGACACGCGTTATCGCCGGGTGGTGTTCAACGAGATTACCAAGAATGCCATCCAGGAAGCCTTCCAGGATCCTGGGAGTCTCAATATTCCGCGGGTGGAGGCTCAGCAGGCGCGCCGCTTCCTCGACCGTGTCGTGGGTTTCATGCTGTCGCCGCTACTCTGGTCCAAGGTGGCCCGGGGTCTCTCTGCCGGCCGCGTCCAGTCCGTGGCGATGCGCTTGATCGCCGAGCGTGAACGCGAGATACACGCCTTCGTACCCGAGGAATTCTGGGACGTGCACGCCGAGCTCGTGTCGAATGAGGGTGAGCCGGTGCGCTTCGAGCTGGTCCGTCAGGATGGCAAGGCGTTTCGTCCCACGTCGGAAAACGAGACGCTTGAGCGTATCGCCGCGCTGAGGACGGCAAGCCTGGCCATCACCTCGCGAGAGGACAAGCCGACCAGTTCCAAGCCCAATGCTCCCTTCATCACCTCGACCTTGCAGCAGGCGGCCAGCGGTCGGTTGGGGTTCTCGGTCAAGAAGACCATGACCCTGGCGCAGCGCCTCTACGAGGCTGGCTACATCACCTATATGCGTACCGACTCGACCAATCTTTCCAAGGATGCGGTAGAGGGCGTTCGCGATTATATCGGCAGTGAATACGGCGCCCGCTATATTCCCAAGGAGCCCAATCGCTACTCCAGCAAGGAAGGCGCCCAGGAGGCGCACGAAGCGATTCGGCCATCCGAGGTGGCGCGCCAGTCAACCGAGCTTGCCGGCATGGAGCGCGACGCCGAGCGTTTGTATGAGCTGATCTGGCGCCAGTTCGTGGCCTGCCAGATGACGCCGGCCGAATACCTGTCCAGCACGCTGACCGTGCAGGTGGCGGGCTATGAGCTCAGGGCCAAGGGCCGCGTGCTCAAGTTCGATGGCTACACCCGGGTGATGAAGCCCATGGGGCGCAAGGAGGAAGATCAGTCGTTGCCGGATCTCGCCGAAGGCACCCCCATGACGCTTGAACGTCTCGAACCGCTGCAGCACTTTACCAAGCCGGCCGCCCGGTTCACCGAGGCGAGCCTGGTCAAGGAGCTCGAGAAGCGCGGTATCGGCCGGCCCTCCACCTATGCAGCGATCATCTCGACGATTCAGGATCGCGGTTACGTCAAGCTGGTCAATCGGCGCTTCTACGCCGAGAAGCTTGGCGACATCGTGACCGAAAGGCTCAAGGAGTCCTTCCCCGATCTGATGGACTTCTCCTTCACGGCGCGCATGGAGAACAGTCTCGACGAGGTCGCCCAGGGCGAGCGCAACTGGCAGGAACTGCTGGATGCGTTTTATGCCGAGTTTCGACTCGAGCTCGAGAAGGCCGAGAGCGAAGAGGGCATGAGGCCAAACCAGCCGGTGCCCACCGATATCGACTGCCCCAGTTGTGGCCGCAAGATGCAGATCCGCACCGCCTCCACCGGGGTATTTCTGGGCTGCTCGGGGTACAACCTCCCGCCCAAGGAGCGCTGCAAGACCACCATCGATCTGATCCCCGGCGACGAAGCCGTGGCCGAGGACGCGGGAGAGGAAGCGGAGACCAACGCGCTGCGCGCCAAGCAGCGCTGCCCGAAATGCGGCACGGCCATGGACAGTTACCTGATCGACGAAACCCGCAAGTTGCACATCTGCGGCAACAGCCCCGATTGTGATGGCCATGCGGTCGAGCAGGGCAAGTTTCGCATCAAGGGCTACGACGGCCCGACCATCGAATGCGACAAGTGTGGCAGCGAGATGCAGCTCAAGTCGGGCCGTTTCGGCAAGTATTTCGGCTGCACCAGCGCCGAGTGCAAGAACACCCGCAAGCTGCTGAGAAGCGGCGAGGTGGCACCGCCCAAGATGGACCCTATTCCCATGCCGGAACTGGCCTGCCAGAAAGTGGAAGACCACTATGTGCTGCGCGACGGCGCCAGCGGCCTTTTCCTGGCGGCAAGCAAATTCCCCAAGAACCGCGAGACGCGCCCGCCGCTGGTGCGCGAGCTCAAGTCCCATGCCAATGAGCTGCCCGAGAAGTACCACTACCTGCTCGATGCACCCGGCGAAGATCCCGATGGTCGCCCGGCCCAGATCCGTTTCTCACGAAAGGCCAAAGAGCAGTTCGTGATGACCGATGAAGACGGCAAGGCCACCGGCTGGAAGGCGACCTTCCACAACGGCAAGTGGCAGGTGGAGGACAAGCGCAAGTGACGCCGAGATCGCGCACCAATCAACTGCTCTACCAGGCCGAACTGTTGCTTCAGACGCGCCCGGGCGCTGACGAGCATGCCGAGCCGCGTCGCATGGCGGCCGAAGAGGGCGCGCTGGCACTGGCCGAGCTGGCACTGGAGTCGCTGCTGCGCGAGGTCACCGAGCATGCCCGGCTCGAGCGTCACGGCTGGCGGGAGCTGCTGGGCGACGAAGGCGCCGGGATCGCCGAATTGCAGCGCCTTCGCGAGTTGGTCTCCCGCCCCGATAGCTGGCTGTCCTGGCTGGTGATTCGCCTCGACGCCCTGCATGGCAGCGACGGGGTGGCCCGACGCTCCAGCGGGGCGTCTCAGGGTCTGATCGCGACGGGCAGCGGTGCGGCATTGGCCGATGAATTGGCCTGGTGTCTTGGCGAGGCCAAGGTGGAGCTAGCCGCGCTTCGCGAGACCAGCGAAGAGTGGTAATCCCATCGACGGAAAGCCCTTTGGAGCGCGTCGCTCTCTTCGTCGATGTTCAGAACGTCTATTACACCACGCGTCAGGCCTTCGGCCGGCACTTCGACTACAACGCCTTCTGGGCGCGCTTCGCTGCCGGGCGAGAGGTGGTCGTGGCCAACGCCTACGCGGTGGAGCGCGGGGATCCCAGGCAACGCCAGTTCCAGAATATTCTGCGAGGCATCGGCTTCGACGTGAAACTCAAACCCTTCATCCAGCGCAGCGATGGTTCGGCCAAGGGGGATTGGGACGTCGGTATCGCGCTTGATGCCATCGAGGCAGCACCGCGAGTCGATCGTGTGGTGCTGGTTTCCGGCGATGGCGACTTCGACATCCTGGTGGACAGGATGCGCGAACGCCATGGCGTCACGGTCGATGTGGTGGGTGTGGAGTCGCTCAGCGCCGATTCATTGATCCGCGCGGCGAGTTGTTTTGTACCAGTTGATGCCAGCCTTCTGCTCTAACGCCTTGTATCTTGTCAGGTTGATATACATCGAGCACACCGCCCCGGGCTTAGCTAGGATGAAGTCAGGAGTAAATCGACACCGTGGTCGCGATGACAATGACGAGAGGAGTGCCACATGCGATTTCATCAGGTAAAGGATTTGGTGACTTGGGCGGTCGCCTACCATCGCCGGCTGGCACAGCAGTTCTCGGCGCTGGCTGGCGGCGGCGTTAACGAGCGCGTGCGCATGGCGCTGGAGTATCTGGCCGAGCATGAGCAGAAGATGGAGAATGACCTGACCGGTTACCTGAACGACGGCAGCGATCACAGCAAGGTGCTCGAGATATGGATCGACGATCCCAATGACTTTCCCCACGCCCCGGTGCTCGAGCGCCTGCCTGACTGCATCGACTGCGAGACCGTGCAGAGCGTGCTATCGACTGCCCTGACGGCCCATCGTACCCTCCAGGACCTCTACGCCCATCGCGCCGAACTGGCCGGTATCAGTGACGAGAAGGCGTTCTTTGAGGCACTCGGCAAGGGTCATGAAGCCGAGGTGCGACGGATTGCCAGGGATATGCAACGACTCGAGGACTACTGAGGAGGCCGCGATGACCGAACAAATTCTCTCCCCCAAGATGCTAGGCCACTGGACGGAGGCGCAATTGCGCGAGGCGCCCGACGAGTCCGGCATCTACTGTGTCTTCCGTGCCGCGAGGGATCCCGAAAGCGAGGAGATGGATGTCCAGGAACTGCTCTACGTGGGCGAGCACCGCAGCGCTCGCTATGGGCTTCAGCATGACGAGGCCCGGGAAAAATGGCAGGCCTTCCTGCAACCTGGCGAGGCGCTTTGGTATTCGGTGGGCCTCTGCGGAAGCGCCAACCGCGAGCGACTGGCAGCAGCGATGATCAACGCCCATAAGCCGCGCTTTAACGGCAAGAGTCCCTACCTGGACCGTTTCCCTTTCGACGAGACGACGGTGCATATCTACGGCAACAAGCACAAGCTGCAAAGCATCTTCACCGTGGAACGTAACGACTGAGCGAGGTATGCCGAGAAGCACAAGCGGCCCCGGCGGGTATTCCTGCCGGGGCCGCTGCTTGTCTGCCTGCCGGCGAAGGGTGTGACGCGTGGCCATAACCGGTACAATCGCGACCCCTTCATGCATCGACCGGGTCCTTTCCTTGATCTCCACGGCCAATATCACCATGCAATTTGGGGCCAAGCCCCTGTTCGAGAACGTTTCCATCAAGTTCGGTAGCGGTCACCGCTACGGATTGATCGGTGCCAACGGCTGCGGAAAATCCACCTTCATGAAGATTCTCGGCGGCGATCTGGAGCCCTCGTCCGGCCAGGTGATGGTTGAGTCGGGCGCCCGACTCGGCAAGCTGCGACAGGACCAGTTTGCCTTCGAGGCCGAGCGTGTCATCGATACCGTGATCATGGGCAACCATGATCTGTGGCAGGTGGCGGCCGAGCGCGAGCGCATCTATTCGCTGGCTGAGATGAGCGAGGCCGACGGCATGGCCGTGGCCGATCTCGAAGTGCGTTTCGCCGAACTCGATGGTTATACGGCGGAGTCGCGTGCCGCCGAGCTGTTGGTTGGCCTGGGCATTCCGATCGAGCAGCATTCCGGTCCGATGAGCGAAGTGGCACCCGGCTGGAAGCTGCGGGTTCTGCTGGCTCAGGCCCTGTTTTCCGACCCCGATGTGCTGCTTCTTGACGAGCCGACCAACCACCTGGACATCAACACCATCCGCTGGCTGGAGAACGTGTTGACGGCCCGCAGCGGCACGATGATTATCATTTCCCACGACCGTCACTTTCTCAACAGTGTCTGCACGCACATGGCGGACCTGGACTATGGTGAAATCACGTTGTTCCCCGGCAACTACGACGAGTACATGATCGCTGCCACGGCGGTTCGCGAACGCCAGCATGCCGATAACGCCAAGAAGAAGGCCCAGATTTCCGAGCTTCAAGCCTTCGTCAGCCGCTTCTCGGCCAATGCCTCCAAGGCCAAACAGGCGACGTCGCGCGCCCGTCAGATCGACAAGATCAAGCTCGAAGACATCAAACCCTCGAGCCGGATCAGCCCCTTCATTCGCTTCGAGCAGAGCAAGAAGATTCACCGCAACGCGGTCAATGTCGAGGCGTTGAGCCAAGGCTATGCAGGCGAGGCGCCACTGTTCGAGGGGCTGAGCATGACCGTCGAGGCCGGCGAGCGCATCGCGATCATCGGGCCCAACGGCATCGGCAAGACCACACTGCTCAAGACGCTGGCCGGCGAGTTGTCGCCCTTGGCCGGGGCGGTCCGCTGGACCGACAGCGCCGACATCGGCGTCTTCGGCCAGGATCATACCGATGACTTTGCCAACCCGGCCACGCTCTATGAATGGATGGCGCAATGGACCACGGGCGGCGAGCAGGTGATTCGCGGCGCCCTGGGACGCATGCTGTTCTCGGGCGATGATATCGGCAAGTCGGTCAAGGTGATTTCCGGGGGCGAGCAGGGCCGCATGCTGTTCGGCAAGCTGGCGTTGACACGTCCCAACGTGTTGCTGATGGATGAACCCACGAACCACTTGGACATGGAGTCCATCGAGGCGCTTAACCTGGCACTCGAGCACTATCCCGGCACGCTGATATTCGTCAGTCATGACCGCGAGTTCGTCTCGTCGCTCGCCACCCGTATCCTCGATATGAGCGGCGGCGGAATCACCGATTTCACGGGGGGCTACGACGATTACCTGAGAAGCCAGGGTCAGTATTGATTTCCGCCTGGGTCCGGGCATTGGGAACTGGTGGGTTGAATGAGGTTCGTCTAGGGTAAGAAGGGGCCCGTCGACGATCGTGCCGTTGGGCGACTAGCGCAAGGATCCCCATGCCCTGGATCAAGATCCTTCATATCGTGGCACTGATCAGCTGGTGCGGCACACTGCTCTACTTGCCGGCCATGATCGCCCAATCGGCGCGTGTCACGCCCGACGCTCCCGCCTTTGCGATTGATGCGCCATTCATGCCGCGTTTCCTCTACAACAGTGTCGCCACCCCGGCGGCGCTGGTCGCCATCATCTCGGGAACCTTGCTGTTCCTGCTCAACAACATCGCCAGCAGCTGGCTGGTGCTCAAGCTACTGGCGGTGGCCGTCATGATAGCGGCTCATGTCACCTGTGCCTTGTTGCTCACGCGTCTGGAAAATGGGCATCACGGGGGTGTGGGACTCATGGCGCTGGTGACCAGCATGATGGCCGGGTTGAGTATGTTGGTCGCGGTCGGCCTGGTACTGGCCAAGCCCGATCTGTAATGGACGACAGGCCGACAGGGAGAGCATGGATGTCGCACTGCCGAGGGTCACTCCTCCACGTCGACACCGACGGCATGATCGTAGACGAGCTGGCCACCCAGAAAACCGGCCAGCGCGATCAGCGCTGCCGTGGTCAACGTCAGTACCAGCCCCCAGGGCAGCAAGGCCTCGCCATTCAGGCGCCACAGCCAGTTCAGCGATGCCAGCGACAGCAGCAGGATCGCGACGATGGCGTGGCTCCAGGCAGTGACCAGTCGGCGGATGCGTCTCACGCTGATAAGGTCGATGACGCCCGCCACGCTTGCTGTCCACCCGCCCAGGGCGCCAACCCCCGCCAGCCACAACGACGCCCTGGCCCAGAAGGGGTCCTGGGTATAGAGATACCCCAGGTCACTGGCGACCAGCGCCAGCAGTGCCGCCACGGGAAAATGGATCATTACCGGATGCAAGGGGTGCCCGGCAATGGCGGCGCGGCTTTTGATCGAGCGCTGCGTCATGATGGTCATGCCATCCTCCTTGATCGCGATGATGTCCCTGCTCGCATTCAACGCCTCGGGCGCAGGTGGGTCAAGCGCACCTTTCCGTCACTGGCAGCCGCCATGCTGGGGCTTGCCGGCTGTAGCGGCGATTACTCGATGCTGGCCCCTTCCGGCCCCGCCGCGCGCGATATTGCCTGGATATGGTGGGGTATGCTGGGCTTCTTCACGTTGGTGTTTGTCGTGGTGGTCGGGTTGTGGCTGGCAGCCTTTCGACGCCGCGAACCCCGCGAGCGCAGCGAAGGGGAAGTGCGACGTCTATCGCGACGCTGGATCATTGGCGGTGGTCTGTTGCTCCCTGGTGTGACGATCCTGATTCTGCTTGTCTTCGGCGTACCCGTTGGGCAACGCATGCTGACCCTGCCATTGCCGGGGGGTGAGGAGCCGCAAGTCATAGAGGTCATCGGTCATCAATGGTGGTGGGAGGTGCGCTACCCCGACACCGGTGACGGCGAGGTGATCACCGCCAATCAATTGGTCATGCCGGCTGGCGAGCCGGTGGATTTTCACGTGTCGGCGGGGGATGTCATCCATGCCTTCTGGATACCGCGACTTGGCGGAAAGATCGACATGTTGCCCGGCCGCGTCAACCGCATCCGTCTTCAGGCCGACGAGCCGGGTGTCTTCGGTGGCCAATGTGTCGAATTCTGCGGCACCCAGCATGCACATATGAAGCTCTACGTGGAGGCGATGCCGCCCGCGGATTTTGATACTTGGCTGAGCGCACGCCAGGCGCCCACCGACGTGGGCGAAGGCGAGCAGCATCAAGCCGCCCGCGAGGCGTTTAACGAGCATTGCGCTCGATGCCATCGGGTCGCGGGTGTGTCACAGGCCACCGTCGGCCCCGACCTGTCGGATATCGGCAGTCGCGCCACCCTGGGGGCCGGCGTGCTGGCCATGGAAGACGGCGCGATCGCGCGCTGGCTGGTCGCCCATCAGCGCTTGAAGCCTGGCAACCTGATGCCCGTCCATGATCACCTCGATGCCGAGACCCTAGAAGGTCTTGGCAGCTGGCTGGAGACGCTGACCCCATGAGCGACACCCAGGCATCCGGTCATCACGCGCGAGACAAGGCCGCGCGCTTGCATCGCGAACTCGAGGTCGTCTGGCGCAACCCGCGTGGCTTGCGAGCGCTGACCGTGGTCAATCACAGCACGCTGGGCCTGCGCTTCATGGCCACCGGACTGGTGTTCTTCCTGGTCGGTGGGGTGCTGGCGATGCTGATCCGCACCCAGCTGGCGCTGCCGAGTCAGGCGTTCATGACGCCGGAGATCTATCACCAGGTCACCACCATGCATGGCACGGTGATGATGTTCCTGTTCGCCATTCCCGTTCTCGAGGGGCTGGCGATCTACCTGATTCCCAAGATGCTCGGCACTCGCGACCTGTTGTGCCCGCGACTCACCGCCTTCGGTTACTGGTGCTACCTATTCGGCGGCATCATCCTGCTGTCGAGCATGGCGCTGGAAATGGCGCCCGACAGCGGCTGGTTCATGTATACCCCGCTGAGCAGCGGCGAATACTCGCCGGGCAAGGGCTCGGACTTCTGGTTGCTCGGCATCACCTTCGTCGAGATCTCGGCGCTGTCGGCCGGTGTGGAACTCACGGTGTCGATTCTGCGCACGCGCGCCGACGGCATGGCCTTGCATCGCATGCCGCTGTTCGCCTGGTACATCCTCGTCATGGCATTGATGATCGTGGTCGGATTCCCGCCGCTGATTTTCGGCAGCGTGCTGCTGGAACTGGAGCGCGCCGTGGGCATGCCATTTTTTATCGTCGAGCAGGGGGGCGACCCGATACTCTGGCAGCACCTGTTCTGGCTGTTCGGCCATCCCGAGGTCTACATCATCTTCCTGCCGGCGGCGGGGATCGTCTCGACCCTCCTTCCGGTCTTCGCGCGTCGACCCATCGTCGGCTACGGCTGGGCGGTGGCGGCGGTCATCATCACCGGTTTCATCAGCTTCGGCCTCTGGGTCCACCACATGTTCACCGTGGGGATTCCGCATCTGGCCCAGGCCTTCTTTTCGGCGGCCAGCATGCTGGTCGCGGTGCCTACCGCCATCCAGGTGTTCGTATGGTTGGCGACCCTGTGGCTGGGGCGGCCGCGGATGTCCCTGCCGATGCTGTGGATACTGGGGTTTCTGGTCATTTTTGTGTGCGGGGGGCTTACCGGGGTCATGCTGGCGCTGGTCCCGTTCAACTGGCAAGTTCACGATACCCACTTCGTGGTGGCGCATATGCACTATGTGCTGGTGGGGGGAATGTTCTTCCCACTGATGGCTGGGTTCGTCTACTGGTTGCCGCTGGTTTCCGGGCGCATGCCGTCAGAGCGCCTGGGACGCTGGGCATTCTGGCTGACCTTTCTGGGCTTCAACCTGACCTTCCTGATCATGCACTGGACGGGCCTGTTGGGCATGCCCCGGCGCGTCTATACCTACGACAGCGCCATGGGCTGGGACATCTATAACCTCATCTCGTCCGTCGGCGGCTTCATGATGTCGGCTGGCATTGCCATGGTGCTTCTCGATCTGGCGTTGCACTGGCGCTTCGGGCGTCCGGCGCCGCCCAACCCCTGGGAGGCGGATACGCTGGAATGGGGGCTGTCGATGCCGCCGGCGCCTTACAATTTTGCGAGCCTGCCGACGATCAAGAGCCGCCACCCGCTTTGGGATAACCCGGCGCTCGGTGACGAAATGGCGAGGGGCGAGCATGCGCTGGCCGATGCGAGTCACGGTCGCCGAGAAATACTGGGTGGCGAGGTGCTCACCGGACGAGTGCGCGAGAGGATTCATCTGCCCACCAACAGCTGGTGGCCGCTGTTCGCCGCCCTGGTGCTGGCGGTGGTCTGCATCAGCCTGTTGGTGCGCCTGTATCCCTTGGCGTTGGGGGCCTTTCTGGTGGCGGTAGCGATGCTGTTGCGTTGGTCATGGGAGAATGGCGGCCACCCGGCCGCGGCGCCCTTGGGCGACGATGAAGCGACCTCGCCGCCACTGCATTCGCGTACCCGTGGCGGTCCCGCCCGCTTCACCATGTGCGTGTCACTGATGGCCGACGGCGCCTTCTTTCTTTCGCTGCTGTTCGGCTGGTTCTATCTCTGGAGCGTGTCTCCCCAGTGGCGATTGCCCGCGGAGTCTCCGCTCGACCCGATCCTGCTGATCGGCGCCGGGATCGCCTTTGCCCTGGGGGTGCTGTGGTTGGAGCGCCGGCTGCGACGGTTGTATGCCGGCGATGAGACACGACTGTCACCGGCGTTCTATATGATCGCCGCGCTAGGCGGGCTGCATGTGCTCTTGCTGGTGGCATTGTTATGGCAAGCGGATCTCGCCCCGACCGACAATGCGCATGATGCCATTCTGCTGGTGTCGCTGGCCTACCTGCTGGGTCATGGCCTGCTGGCGAGTCTGCTCATGGCGATGCAGGGCCGTCGCGCGGCGTTGGGTTACGTGAGTGCCCGCCTACCCATGGAGCCTGGGGTCGTGGCGCTGTTCTGGCGCTATCAACTGGGCATTTACGCCATCCTGGCGGTGTCACTCGGCGTATTGCCAAGAGTGATCGGGGGTGGGGCATGATTCGCCGCGTACTCTGGTTGGAAACCGAGCATCCGATGCAACTGGTGCTGGGCCTGACGATCTGGAGCCTCTGGTTCGTGACGGTTTACGGTGGCCTGTCGGTGGTCTGTGCCGTGGCGCCACCCGCGCCCGAGCAAGGGGCGTTGACGGGCCTTAACCTCGTGCTGGGGGTGCTGACGCTGATGACGCTGGGTTTCCTTGCATGGTTGACGCAGCGCTGCATGGCGGCGGCCCGGCGCAAACGGGGGAGGTTGCGTTACATGAGTGCGCTGGCGGGAGGGCTGTATCTCTTTTCCACGGTCGGTGTGGCGTTCGCCGGATTGCCGCTGTTGCTGCTGCCACCGTGTCTGTGACGGTTGGCTTGGTCCGATGACGTCCCGCGCTACGTTGCCGGTCGCGCTGGTTGACGCGGCGCCCGCCACTGAAGTCCTCTACTCGCTCGAGGGGATGTGGTGCAGCGGTTGTGCGCTGGCGATCGAGCATCGACTCATGGGCCTGCCGGGCGTCAACCGAGTCGGGATCGACTATGTCAGTGCCACGCTTCTCATCGCAGGTGAGCCCGGGGCGATTCGCCGGGAAGCCCTGGCGGGGCCGGTGGCAAGGCTTGGCTACCGTCTCTGTGCGCTGGAGCGTGCGCCCGATGCAGAGGCAAGACTGGACGCCGAGAGTCATCGTCTGGCCGGACGACTGATCGTGGCGGCGGTGTTTGGCATGTGGACCATGTTGGCCTCGTTGTTGATCTACGTGGGCGCGATGCCCGAGCCTCGCCTGGAGCTTATCCTCGCCTGGGTGTCCGGGGCGTTTGCCCTGCCGGTGATCGGCTATGCCGGTTTGCCTTTCTACCTGGCCGCCTGGCGCACAACGCGTGCCGGCTGGCCGGGCATGGATGCGCTGGTAACGCTGGGCGTCTTTGCCGCGCTGGGCGTCTCGGTCTGGTTGTTAGGGCGCGGGGCGACCGAGGTGTATTTCGATACCGCCGTGATGCTGATCTTGCTGTTGCTGGCCGGGCGCTGGATCGAGACCCTGGCGCGTTACCGTGGATTGCGGGCGCTTCGGGCGCTAGTGCCCACTGTCGAGCGCGTACAGGTGCTGCGCGAGGCGGGCGACGCCTGGGTGGCCCCCTCCGAGGTGGAGCCTGGTGAGCATATTCGCGTGGCCGCTGGGGACTTGGTCCCGCTGGATGGCGAGCTTCTCGATGTCACCGCACGCCTTGATCTCTCGCCGCTCACTGGAGAGAGTCGCAGCCAAAAGCTGACGCGTGGCGACCGTGTCGTGGCTGGTTCCCGTAATCGGGGCGAGGCCCTGAGCATGACAGTGACCGCCCGGGCGGGTGAGTGTCGCATGGACAGGCTTTATCGCGAGATGCAGCGCGCTCAGGCCATCAAGACCCGCCATCGCGCCCTGGCCGAGCGTTTTGCCGCCTGGCTATCGCCACTGGCACTCGCTCTGGCGCTGGCAACACTGGGCGTCACGCTCGCCTTTGGAGTGCCACCTGACGAGGCCATGATACGGGCGCTTTCGGTGCTGGTGGTCGCCTGTCCCTGTGCGGTGGGGTTGGCCGTGCCCTTGGCCTGTCTTGCCGGAACGGCCCGAGCATTGGAGCTGGGGGTGGTGTTTCGTGATCCCGCAGCCATGGAAATGGCCGGTAATGCTCGCTCCGTGGCCTTCGACAAGACCGGCACCCTGACGCTGGGCGAACTGGCCGTCGCGGACGTCAAGACGGCTTCAGAACTGAGCAAGCGGGAAACGTTGAGGTTGGCTGCGCGCCTCGAGTGGGGAAGCGAGCATCCGGTGGGCCGGGCGATACGGCGGTATGCCATGGAGGAGGGCGAACCACTGGAGCTGGAAAAAGCGCCTTGGCGGGTCGAGGAGTGGCCCGGTCGTGGGCGTATGGCCTGGCTGGCGCCACCGGCCGACGATGACGTGGAGCGTACGCGGCTGAGCATCGGCACCCCGGAATGGCTGGCCGAACTTGGGGTCGCAGTGCCGCCCGGTGCCGATGACAATCCGACCTTCACCCGTGTCGACCTGGCCCAGGGGCGCCGCTGGCTCGGGACGTTATGGCTCGCCGATACACCGGATGCTTCAGCCGCGCCACTGCTGGACTCGTTGAGACGGGAGGGAATCGTCGTGGCGTTGATCAGCGGTGATCGCGTGCCTCTGGTGCATCGGCTCGGGCGAGACCTGGGGCTCGTCGAGAACGCCTGTTTCGGTGGGCGGCGGCCGGAACAGAAGCTGGCCCTGGTGTCTGCGCTCCCGCGGCCCTCCCTGTACGTCGGAGATGGCATCAACGACGCTCCTGCTCTGGCTGCCGCGACGCTGGGCATATCGCCTCTCGGCGCCAGCACACAGGCGACGGATGCCGCCGCCATTCAGTTGCTCCGCCCCGGGCTTGCTGGAGTGCGCGTGGCGATCGATACCGCTCGCGCCACCCAGCGCGTGATGACCCAGAACCTGGCACTCTCGATGCTCTACAATGGATTTGCATTGACCCTGGCAGTATGGATGCCGATTCCCCCCCAGGCCGCGGTGCTGGCCATGGCCCTGAGTTCCGTCAGCGTGGTCGGTAACGCCGCGCGACTGGCTTTTCGTCGTTCGTGCCTTCAGGAAGGAGACCGACGCAATGCCTTGCGATATACCCTTACTGCGGAACACCACTGACAAAGGGGGTAAGAGTGGGGTATGTTCGTCTCAACTTTCTTGCGAGACTCGTGTGATGCCATCTCTGTCCCGACGCCGCTTTGCCCTCATGGCGCTCACGGCGCCACTTACCCTGCTGGGGGCCAATGCCGCCAAGGCCAACCTGATCGATCATCTCCTCGTTGATGCCATCGTGCCACAACACGACGATGAGGTCTGGGTGCTGGTCGACGACAGGGAGGCGGCCTTGACGGTGTACCGCGGAAATCGTCGTCTCGAGCATTTTTCACCCATATCGCTGGGTCGTGGCGGGGCCAGCCCGCAACGCATACGCGGCGACCGGGCAACCCCGCTGGGCGAGTTTCGCGTCAATCGCTTCAATCGCCAGAGCAAATTTCACATTTTCATCGGACTGGACTATCCGACTCCTGCCCATGCCCGCCTGGCCCTCGAGTCAGGCGTCTATGGCCAGCAGGACTACGATAATTACTTCGAGTACTACCGCCGGCATGGCTATCCTCCCCAGGAAACCGTGCTCGGCGGTTACATCGGAATCCATGGGATCGGCGGGGGGGATCCCGAGATCCACGAGCGCTTCCACTGGACCGATGGTTGTGTCGCGGTCACCGATGGCCAGGTCGAACGTCTGACATCGCTGATCGATATTGGCACGCGGGTAGTGATCCGCTAGGCTTGCTATACGCAGGGAATCATGAAGCTATGGACAAGCGTTACCGAGTATAATAAAACAGCGTTTGATGTCTGTACTTCGCAGCTCAGATGCTGCATGTTAGCCTGCATGTGCAGGACGCCTGCTTGACAGGCAATCAACGCAAGACCAAGGAATACTCAAGGAGAACCCTATGACTCTGAAGAACACTTTGAAGATGACCGCTGCCGCTGCCTCACTGGCCATTCTGGCTGGCTGTGCTTCTACCGGCGCACTGGAAGAAGTTCGCATGACTGCTGAATCCGCTCAGGCCGATGCCGCAGAAGCGCGCAGCATCGCTACCCAGGCGCAGAACACTGCCAACCAGGCGCAGCGTGATGCCCAGGCGGCTCTGCAGATGTCCGAGCAGAACCGTGACGAAATGAACCGTATGTTCGAGCGCTCCATGCAGAAGTAATTCTGCCGGAGTGTCGGCATTCATTTACGGATGATGTCGGTTCTGCAGTAGAAAAAACCCCGCGAAAGCGGGGTTTTTTCGTGAGGTAGGCTCGTTACATGCTGTCGCCATCATGTAAGACGATTTTTTCAAACGCCTTCAAAAGCCTCCCCCTGGCCGGCAGTCGCCTCGATGAAGTCATACAGTGTATCGGGTCGGTCGTTGCGGGGCTCGGTATCTTCCTCGGCGGAGCGTAGCAGCGAGACGATAGCGCCATCGGTTGCTTCGACCAGGCGCCTCACCTTGGCATAGTCCACCGGTGGTTCGGCCTCGCCGAAGGCGGATGAAATCACCTCAAGGGCATTGATCAGCGGCTCGAAACTCGCCTGGTTTTCTTCCAGTGGAGGAAACGACTGGGCATAGAGGACGCCCTCCTGAGACCAGCCGGCCTTGAAAGGCTGATCGATGATATTGACCTGGGTACCGCTCGGCACGCGCTCGAAGAGCGACTTGATGTCTTCGGGGTACATCCGGATACAGCCACGGCTGACCCGCATGCCTACGCCCTCGGGTCGGTTGGTGCCGTGAATCAGGTAGCTCGGCAGGCCCAGCAGGATGGCATGTCTGCCCAGGGGATTTTCCGGACCCGGCGGCACCACGGAAGGTGGTGGTTCTCCCCGCGCGGCGGCTTCCTCGCGCATCGAGCTCGGTGGCGACCAGTGGGGATCCTTGACCTTGACCGTGGTGCGGGTTTCGCCCACTGGCGTACCGAAGCCGTCGCGCCCGACACTGATGGGATAGGTTTCGACGATGTTCTCGGCAGAGTAATAGTAGAGACGCAATTCCGAGAGGTTGACGACGATACCCTCGCGTGGCGCTTCTGGAAGGATGTGACGCTTGGGAATCATGACCTCGGTACCCGGGCGCGGTGCCCAGATGCTGACCCCCGGGTTGGCCATGCGAATCGCCTCATAACCCACGTTGTGCTGGCGGGCCAGGTCGACCAAGGTGTCTCCCTTCTCGATCACCACCGACTCGTCTTGCCCGATCACGCTACCCGTCTGAGGCAGAAGATAGTGACCGCGAGGCAGGTCCTGTGTGATGTCGCCTTCCCGGGCCTGAGCCTGGGCGTTTGCCGGCATCGATGTCATCGCAATCAGCGCGGCGACGAACAATGTGGCGACGATCAATGTGGAGTGTGGCGCGGCGTTTATCGGCGCAAAGCGATGTTTGTTCGTTCGACCGGCCAGCAGTATCTCATCCATCAAGCTTTTCTCTTTCTTCGTCAATGAAGTGGATCTCGCAGTGAGTCCACAGCCTCGGGGTCAAACACCATCCTGTCGGATTTCCTGCAGGCGACGTTTCAACGCCACGACCAAACGCTACCTGTATAGATTGCCTTAATAGATTGCCTTGCGGTGTCCCTCCTCGCCAGTATTCAGGCATTCGCATGCCTTTCAAGCGGCTTGAGCCTTGCGGTTAAGCGCGTCCAGCAGGGTCTCCACGGCCTGGAAGCGCGCCTGTTCGTTTTGCATGTCGGCCTGGAAGCGGAGGGTGTCGGCGCCATCGAGCCGGTAGCGGTTGGGTGCCTGCTGAATCAACTCCACCAGGGTCAGCGGATCGACGCGGGTCCCGTCGCCGAAGATCAGTCTGCCTCTTTCGGGACCGGCCTCAAGACGCACGATGCCCAGCCGTTCGGCCCGCTGGCGCAAGCGAGTCTGATGCATCAGGGTCTTCACCGGTGCCGGCAACAGGCCGAAGCGGTCGATCATTTCGACCTGCAGCTCCTTGAGTTCGGCCTCATCGGCGGCGCTGGCGATGCGCTTGTACATGACCAGCCGCTGCTGAACGTCATGGAGATAATCGTCGGGAATCAGGGCCGGCAGGTTGAGGCTGATTTCCACCCCTTCTTCCAGCGGTGACTCGATGTTGGGCGTCTTGCCGGCACGGATTGCCTTTACCGCGCGGTCGAGCATCTGCATGTAGAGGCCATACCCCAGCGCCTCCATCTGCCCACTCTGCTCTTCTCCCAGAAGCTCACCGGCACCACGGATTTCCATGTCGTGGCTTGCCAGGGTGAAGCCGGCACCGAGCTCCTCGGCCTGGCCGATGGCTTCCAGACGCTTGACGGCGTCACGGGTCATGGCGCGAGGCGGCGGCGCCAGCAGGTAGGCATAGGCCTGGTGGTGGCTGCGCCCGACGCGACCCCGGAGCTGATGCAGCTGCGCCAGGCCGAACTTGTCGGCCCGCTCGATGATGATGGTGTTGGCGCTGGGGACATCGATCCCGGTCTCGATAATCGTCGAGCACACCAGCACGTTGAATCGCTTGTGGTAGAAGTCGGACATCACCCGTTCAAGCGAGCGCTCCGGCAGCTGGCCATGAGCGACCCCGACACGCGCCTCGGGAACCAGCTCGCGCAGCCGTTCCGCGGCCGTCTCGATGGTCTTGACCTCGTTGTGCAGGAAATAGACCTGACCGCCGCGCAAAAGCTCGCGCAGCAGCGCCTCCTTGATGATCGCCTCGTCGCGTTGCTGGACGAACGTCTTGACCGAGAGGCGCCGCGGCGGTGGAGTGGCGATGATCGACAGGTCGCGTATGCCGCTCATGGCCATGTTGAGGGTGCGCGGTATGGGCGTGGCCGTCATGGTGAGAATATCCATCTCGGTGCGCAGGCTCTTGAGTTTCTCCTTCTGCCCCACCCCGAAGCGGTGTTCCTCGTCGATGATCAAGAGCCCCATTCGCGGTAACCGGGTCTGCTTCGAGAGCAGCTTGTGGGTGCCGATGACGATATCGGCCTTGCCTTCCTCGATTCGCTTCAGCGACTCTGCCTGTCCCTTGCCCGAGGTGAAGCGCGAGATGATCTCGATGTTGACCGCGGTATCGGCGAAGCGGTCGCGGAAGTTCTCGTAATGCTGACGGGCCAGTAGCGTGGTCGGCACCAGCACCACGACCTGGCGACCGGAATGCACGGCCAGGAAGGCCGCGCGCATGGCGACCTCGGTCTTGCCGAAGCCGACATCACCACAGACGACGCGGTCCATGGGTTGGGGGGCGATCATGTCGCCAATCACGGCGGCGATGGCGGCGCGCTGGTCGGGCGTTTCCTCGAAAGGAAAGCTGGCGGCGAAGCGCCGGTAGGCGTCGTCGGGCGGGTCGTAGGCGAACCCCTGCCGGGCTTCGCGACGTGCGTAGATATCGAGAAGCTCTGCCGCCGTGTCGCGGATCTTCTCGGCCGCCTTGCGCTTGGCTTTCTGCCAGCGCTCCGAGCCCAGGCGATGCAGCGGGGCGAGCTCGTCATCGGCACCGGCATAGCGTGAGATGAGGTGCAAGCTATCGACTGGGACATAGAGGCGAGCCCCATCGGCGTATTCGAGCGCCACGAACTCGGCCGCTTGGCCGCCGGCATCGAGCGTCTCCAGGCCCAAGTAACGACCCACGCCATGGGCTTGATGCACCACCGGGGCGCCCGGGCGCAACTCCGAGAGATGGCGAATGGCCAGTTCGTTGTCGTCGGTCGCCTTCTCGCGACGCCGGCTCTGCCGCACGACGTCACCGTACAGCTCGGTCTCGCTGATCACCGCGAGGTTGGGGTCGGTCAGCCAGAGGCCGGCATCGATTTCCCCCTCGGTGATCGCCAGCCGCGAATCCGCAACCAGAAAGGCCGGGAAATCCTCCACATGGGGGAGCGTGAGCCGCAATGGCGCCAGGGTTTCCTCCAGCGCCTCGCGTCGCCCACGCGACTCCGCTACGAAGAGCACGCGGCTGTCGTGATGGGTGGCCAGGAAGTGCTCCAGGGCGGCGAGCGGCTGCTTGGCCCGCGCATTGATGGCCACATCGGGCGGTGGCTGGGTCGCTGGCACACTCGCATGGCGATGGTCGCTGTCGTCGGTCAGCTCGACGCGAGGGTGGCGCTTGATGGCGGCAAAGACATCGGCCACGGGGACGAAGGCGCGGTGCGGCGGTAACAGCGGGCGGGTCGGATCGACCCCGAGGTTTTCGTAGCGACTCTCGATGGCGCTCCAGTGGTGTTCGGCGGCGGGGAAGGCATCGGGCAGCAGGGCCACACGTGTGCCTTTGGCCAGGTGCTCGAAGAGCGTGGCGGTGTGGTTGAAAAACAGCGGCAGATATTGTTCGAGACCGGGTGAGGGGATGCCCTTGAGTGCATCGATATAGAGAGGGCACTGGCGAGGATCGACATCGAAGAGGGTTTCGAAGCCCTCACGGAAGCGGGCGATGGCCTCCGGGGACAGTGAATATTCGTGGGCCGGAAGCAGCTCCACCTTGTCGACCTTGTCACGGCTGCGCTGGGTGTCAGGTTGGAAGTGGCGCAGGGTGTCGATCTCGTCGTCGAACAGGTCGATGCGCAATGGGTCTTCGCTGCCCATGGGGAACAAGTCGATCAAGGCGCCACGCAGCGCGTACTCGCCCGGTTCATACACCGTTTCGACGGCACGGTAGCCGGCACGGGAAAGCGCGTCGCGAAATCCCTCGCGGTCCAGGCGCATGCCGGTTTCCAGCGTCAGTACCCGTCCGGCGATGTACTCCACCGGCGGCAATCGCTGCATCAGGGTGTTGATCGGCACCAGGACGATGCCGTGTTCGCCATCCTGCAGCCGGCGCAGTGTGCGCAGCCGCGAGGAGACGATATCCTGATGGGGCGAGAAGCTGTCGTAGGGAAGCGTCTCCCAGTCGGGAAAGGGCATCACCGAACTGACGGCGAAGAAGCGCAGGTCGTTTTCGAGCCGTTGCGCCTGGGCGGTGTCGGCGGTAATCACCAGTAGCGGTGCATCGTCGGCCAGGTGGGCGAGCGCCAGGGCGCCGGCACTGCCATGGGGCGTCTGCCAGTAGAGCGTATCGCGCAGGCCCTGGGGCCGCGGCGGGTTTAGCGGCGAGAATGTCGGCATGGTGTCTTCGGCTGTAGGAAAGAAGTGATGTTACGCTTCCCAGGCGGCAAGCCGTCCCATGATACCAGCCTGTCATGAGGCGTGTAGTCAACCCGCGCTTTCTGTAATCCCTTTACAGCGGTTACGACCATCCTGCGATTGCCCCAACGATGGAGGCCCAGGATAATAGTCCCCCAAATCTCCCACCGTCAGAGAGGCTTCACGTGAGTCAACCCCCCCTCGATACCGTCTTCCAGGAATGGCATGACAACCAGGCTCTCGCCGAACAGATGATTCCGCTGATCGGCAGTCTCTATCGTCGGCATAACGTCGTCACGACGCTCTACGGACGTTCGCTCTTCAACCGCAGCGTCATCCGTATTCTGAAGGACCACCGCTTCGTGCGGAAGGTCGAGGGTACCGAGCTGTCCGTTCAGGATACGCTTCCGCTGATTCAGGCCATGGGACAACTCAACCTGGGGCCGGCGCATGTCGACGTGGGCAAGTTAGGGGTAGCGTTCAAGAAGCGGGGCAGGGGAGATGCCCTGGCTTTCATGCGCGAGGAGCTGGCCGAGATCGTCGATGGTCATGACCCCAGCGCTGGTAACGGCAAGCCCAAGGACGTCGTGCTTTACGGCTTCGGGCGTATCGGCCGTATCCTGGCACGCGTGCTGATCGAGAAGGCGGGCGGTGGCAACCTGCTGCGTTTGCGCGCCATCGTGGTGCGTGGTCGCGGCGATATTGCCAAGGATCTCGAGAAGCGGGCGAGCCTGCTGCGTCGCGATTCGGTTCACGGTCCCTTCAATGGCACGATCAGTGTGGATGCCGAGGCCCGGACCCTCATCGCCAACGGTAATGTGATCCAGGTGATCTACGCCGACTCTCCGGCGGATGTCGATTACACCACCTACGGCATCGATAATGCGGTGGTGGTCGACAATACCGGTATCTGGCGCGATGAAGAGGGCCTGGGGCAGCACCTGGCCTGCAAGGGCGTGGCCAAGGCGCTGCTGACGGCACCGGGCAAGGGGGATATCAAGAATATCGTCTTCGGTATCAACCATGGCGAGATATCCGAGGAGGATCGCATCCTCTCGGCGGCATCCTGCACGACCAACGCCATCGTGCCGGCGCTCAAGGCGATCAATGACGAGTTCGGCGTCGTCCATGGGCATGTCGAGACGGTGCATGCCTATACCAACGACCAGAATCTGATCGACAATTATCACAAGGGGGACCGCCGTGGTCGTAGTGCGCCGCTGAACATGGTGCTTACCGAGACCGGCGCCGCCAAGGCGGTGGTCAAGGCATTGCCGGAATTTGCCGGCAAGCTGACCGGTAACGCCATCCGCGTGCCGATTCCCAATGTGTCCATGGCGATTCTCAACCTGACGCTCGACAAGGAGACCAATGCCGAAACCCTGAACGACTACCTGCGCCGCATGTCGATCGATTCCACCTATCAGAAGCAGATCGATTATGTGGATTCGCCCGAGGTGGTTTCCTCGGACTTCGTCGGCAATCGCCATGCGGGTATCGTCGATGCCAAGGCAACGATCGCCAATGGGCGACACGCCGTGTTGTACGTGTGGTACGACAACGAGTTCGGTTACAGCTGTCAGGTGATCCGCATTCTGCAGCACATCTCCAACGTTCACTTCTGCAAGCTGCCCCGCGCCAGCGAGTGATGTCTCCGTGCTGCCGTTCCTCGCCCGTGGAGCGGCGGCATGCCTACCTGAAGCACCTGTTGCTCCATTGACGAGTGTCGCGATAACGCCACTTGACGCCCGCCCGGGTCGTGTCTCGGCTTGCTGCATGGCACCATCTTATACCCAGGGGCAGGTGGTCATCCCGACGTCATGTCTTTATAATATCCCCGATATTCGGGGTGGTTCGGGAATCGCCCGGGCCTGACTGGTAACGTACTGAAACCATAAGAATTCGAATCCATTCGAACCCCTTTCCTTCGTATATCCGATCCATCAACTGGGCGAGACTATGATCGAAGTCAAGAAAGGCCTGGATCTCCCCATCATGGGGGCGCCCGAGCCGCGCATCGAGGATGCGCGGCCGGTGCGCCACGTGGCGATCCTGGGAACCGACTATGTGGGCATGAAGCCGACCATGGAGGTCCGGGAGGGGGACGTCGTCAAGCTGGGGCAGCTGCTCTTCACCGACAAGAAAACCGATGGGGTGCGTTTCACCTCGCCGGCAGCCGGCGAGGTGGTGGCGATCAATCGTGGCGAGAAGCGCAAGCTGCTGTCGGTCGTGATCAAGGTTGCCGAGACAGAGGAGGCGGTCGAGTTCACCGCTCATGGCCGCGACGGGCTGATAAGCCTGGATCGAAAGGTCGTGGTCGATCAACTGGTCGAGTCGGGGCTCTGGATCGCTTTTCGTACCCGGCCCTATTCCCGCACTCCCGCCCTCGATGGGACTCCGGAGAATATTTTCGTCACGGCCATCGATACACATCCCCTCAGTGCGGATCCTGCCGGGATCATCAACGAGCAGTCCGAGGCCTTTGAAGATGGTCTCAAGGTCCTGACGCGTCTTACCAAAGGCAAGGTGTATCTGTGCACCGCCCCCGATGCGCGCGTTCCTGGCGGCGACGTCGATGGCGTAAAGGTCGAAACCTTCGGCGGACCACACCCAGCCGGACTAGTCGGCACGCATATCCATTTCCTGTCGCCCGTGGCGCTGCATAAGCGCGTCTGGCATATCGGATATCAGGATGTCATTGCCGTCGGCAAGTTGTTTGCCGAGGGCAAGCTGGACACGAGCCGTGTCGTCGCCGTGGGAGGCCCGCGTGCCAAGGCACCTCGCCTGCTGCGCACGCGCCTCGGTGCCAGCACGCAGGAACTTCTCGATCAGGAAGTGATCGACCCTCAAGATACTCGGGTCATATCCGGCTCGGTGTTCGCTGGCGCCACGGCCGAGGGCTCCCTTCGCTACCTTGGGCGATTCCATAACCAGGTCTCGTTGATCGAGGAAGGCAACAAGCGTTCCTGGCTGGGATGGTTGTCACCAGGCAAAGATCGCCATTCGGTCATGGGAATCTACCTTTCCCATTTCAAGGGGTTGCATGATTATGCGCCCACTACCTCGACCAATGGTTCCGAACGAGCGATGGTGCCCGTCGGGGCTTACGAGCAAGTAATGCCATTGGATATCATGCCGACCCAGCTTCTGCGCACGTTGATCGTCGGTGATATCGAAACCGCCATGCAGCTCGGTTGCCTGGAACTGGACGAAGAGGATCTGGCGCTCTGTACCTATGTGTGCCCGGGGAAATACGAATACGGCCCCATCCTGCGTGACAACCTCTCCATGATCGAGAAAGAGGCCTGATGATGGCTATCCGACAGACACTCGACAATCTCGAGCCGCATTTTCACAAGGGTGGCAAGTACGAACAGTTCTATCCCCTCTATGAGGCGGTAGACACCATTTTCTACTCACCCGCTAGCGTCGCCAAGACGACGGCCCATGTGCGTGACGGAATTGACCTCAAGCGCATCATGATCACTGTCTGGGCCTGCACTTTCCCGGCGATGTTCTTCGGCATGTGGAACGCCGGCTGGCAGGCCAATACGGCCATCGCTGACGGCTTCGCCTCCATGGCAGGCTGGCGCGAAGCGATCATGATGCTGTTCTCCAGTGGACACGATCCTGACAGCCTGTGGGCTAACTTTGTGCTTGGCGCGACCTACTTCCTACCGATTTATCTGGTGACCTTCGTGGTTGGCGGGTTCTGGGAGGTGCTGTTCGCCATCAAGCGCGGACACGAGGTCAATGAAGGTTTCTTCGTGACCTCAGTGCTTTACGCCCTGATCCTGCCGGCCACCATTCCACTTTGGCAAGTGGCGCTGGGTATCACCTTCGGCGTGGTGATCGGCAAGGAGATCTTCGGTGGTACCGGCAAGAACTTCCTTAATCCCGCGCTCACTGGTCGCGCCTTCCTCTACTTCGCCTATCCCGCGCAGATTTCGGGGGATGCGGTCTGGGTGGCCGCCGATGGCTTTACCGGCGCCACCGCGCTGTCCATCGCCTTCCAGGACGGCATGATGGCGCTGTCCAGTCAGTATGGTTGGTGGGACGCCTTCCTTGGTTTCATTCCCGGCTCGGTCGGTGAAACCTCGACCCTGGCGATCTTTCTCGGCGCCTCGGTGCTGCTGTGGACCAAGATCGCTTCCTGGCGAATCATGCTTGGAGTTTTTCTGGGCATGGTTGTCACCAGCACGCTGTTCAATCTGATGGGTTCAGAGTCCAACCCGATGTTCGCCATGCCTTGGTATTGGCATCTTGTCGTGGGCGGTTTTGCCTTCGGCATGGTGTTCATGGCGACCGATCCGGTCTCCGCGTCGATGACCAATCAGGGCCGGCTGATATTCGGTGCGCTGATCGGCGTCATGACCGTACTGATCCGTGTGGTGAACCCCGCCTTCCCGGAAGGCATCATGTTGGCGATCCTGTTTGCTAACCTGTTTGCGCCACTGATCGATCACTTCTTTGTACAGGCCAACATCAAGCGCCGCATCCAGCGCACCGGTGTGCCGGCCGAGGAGACCGCCTGATGGCACAGAGCAACAACTCCATCAAGAAGATACTCACGGTGGCGCTGGCACTCTGCATCGTGTGCTCGATCATCGTCTCAACCGCTGCTGTGGCTCTTCGCGAGAGGCAGCAGACCAATCAGGAGCTCGATCGCAAGACCAACATCCTTAATGTGGCCAAGCTATACGAGCCGGGGATGGACGTCGAGGAGGAGTTCGCAGAGCAGATCACCGCGCGGGTGGTCTCCCTCGAGGACGGAAGCTACTCTGACGAGTACGACGCCGACAGCTACGACGGCTTCGAGTATCGTCGCGATCCCGACACCTCGCGCGGCCTGTCGGGTAATGAGGATCCGGCCGGCCTCGCGCGCGTAGAGGCGCATGCCGCCGTCTACCTGGTGGGGGATCAGGACGACCCCGAACAGATCATCCTGCCGATTCGTGGCCAGGGCCTGTGGGGGCTGATGCGCGGCTTCCTCTCGGTGGAGGGCGACGGCAACACCATCGTCGGCATCACTTATTACGAGCATTCCGAGACGCCCGGGCTTGGCGCCGAGGTCAACAATCCGCGTTGGCAGGCCCAGTGGGAAGGCAAGGAGGTCTTCGACGAGGAGGGCGATCTCGTCCCCGCGATTCGCCTGGCCAAGGGCGGCGCCGATGGTGCGAACGAGGTCGATGCCCTCTCCGGGGCGACCCTGACCAGCAACGGCGTCACCAACATGCTCGCCTTCTGGCTGAGCCCGGAAGGCTTCGGCGACTACCTGGCAAAGTTCCGCGACGGCGTGGACCGGGAAGACGCCCAGGATGCCGATGCCGAAATCGAAGCTGAAGGAGCCTGACCATGACTGCCGTGACTTCCAAGGGCGTCCTTACGACCCCGATCTTCAAGAACAACCCCATCGCCCTGCAGATTCTCGGGATCTGCTCGGCGCTGGCGGTGACCACCAGCATGAGTGTCTCGCTGGTCATGACCCTGGCCGTGATGTTTGTGACGGCCTTCTCCAGCATGTTCATCTCGTTGATCCGTCACCATATCCCTTCGTCGATCCGCATCATCGTGCAGATGACCATCATCGCCTCTCTGGTGATCGTGGTGGACCAGATCCTGAAGGCATACGCCTACGAGATGTCCAAGCAGCTATCGGTGTTCGTCGGGCTGATAATCACAAATTGCATCGTGATGGGCCGTGCCGAGGGCTTCGCCATGACCAACTCCCCGGGGTTGTCCTTCCTGGACGGCATCGGCAACGGTCTGGGCTACGGCTTCATCCTGATGACGGTTGGCTTTTTCCGTGAGCTGCTGGGTGCCGGGAGCCTGTTCGGCGTCACCATCCTTCAGACCGTTCAGGATGGCGGCTGGTATGTCCCCAACGGCCTGTTGCTGCTGCCGCCCTCGGCGTTTTTCATCATCGGGCTGATGATCTGGGTGCTGCGAAGCCTGAATCCCGAGCAGATCGAGGAAAACGAGTTCCGGATGAAGGAAAACACCATGCCGAAGGAGGCCGTCTGACATGGAACACTACCTGAGCCTGTTCGTTGCTTCGGTCTTCGTCGAGAACATGGCCCTGGCCTTCTTTCTTGGCATGTGCACTTTCATGGCGGTGTCAAAGAAGGTCTCTTCGGCAATTGGCCTGGGCATCGCGGTTATTGCCGTGTTGACCATCACCGTCCCCGTCAACAACCTGATTCTGAGCTATCTGCTGGCCGAGGGCGCGCTAACCTGGACCGGCATCAGTGGGGCTGAGAATATCGACCTGACCTTCTTGGGGCTGCTTTCCTACATCGGTGTGATCGCCGCCATCGTGCAGATCCTCGAGATGTTTCTCGACAAGTACGTGCCCGCGCTCTACAACGCGCTGGGCGTGTTCCTGCCGTTGATCACCGTGAACTGCGCGATTCTGGGCGGGGTTCTGTTCATGGCGGAGCGCAATTACAACTTCGGCGAGTCGGTGGTCTACGGCCTGGGCGCTGGCACCGGTTGGGCGCTGGCGATCACGGCCCTGGCCGGTATTCGCGAAAAGCTCAAGTACAGCGACGTGCCCGATTCCTTGCAGGGTTTGGGCATCACCTTCATCACCGTGGGGCTGATGTCGCTGGGCTTCATGTCATTCTCAGGCATCCAGCTCTGAAGCCGTCCGCGTGCCGCCTGCGTCCTTTGCCGGCACTGGCAGCACGCTAACGTCAAGCAATAGGAAATCGACATGGTCAATACAACTGTCATCCTCCTCGGTGTGGTCATGTTTACCGTGATCATCATCGGGTTGACGGCACTGATCCTGGCGGCTCGAAGCCGGCTCGTCAGCACCGGCGACGTGACCATCGAGGTCAATGGTGACCCCGAGCACACCCTGACGACCCAAGCGGGTGGCAAGCTACTCAATACCCTGGCCGCCAACGGCATCTTCCTTTCTTCTGCCTGCGGTGGCGGCGGCTCCTGCGCCCAATGCAAGTGTCGAGTGGAGGAGGGCGGTGGCTCCATCCTGCCTACGGAAGAGTCTCACTTCACCCTCCGTGAGAAGAAGCAGGGTTGGCGCCTCTCGTGCCAGGTACCGGTCAAGCAGGACATGAAAGTCGAGGTTCCGGAAGAGGTCTTCGGCGTTAAGCAGTGGGAATGCGAAGTCATCGCCAACCCCAACGTTGCCACCTTCATCAAGGAGTTGAACCTCAAGCTTCCCGAGGGTCAGGAAGTCGCCTTTCGTGCGGGGGGCTACGTACAGCTTGTCGCTCCTCCCTACGATATCAAGTTTTCCGATTTCGATATCGACGAAGAATATCGAGGCGACTGGGAGAAATTCGGTCTTTTCGATATCTCCCACAAGAACAATGAGGAAGTCATCCGCGCCTATTCCATGGCGAACTACCCGGACGAGAAAGGCATCCTCAAGTTCAATATTCGTATCGCCACACCGCCGCCCAACACCAACCATCCGCCGGGGTTGATGTCAACCTACGTCTTTAGCCTTAAGCCGGGTGACAAGACAACGGTGATGGGTCCCTTCGGTGAGTTCTTCGCCAAGGATACCGATGCCGAGATGGTCTTTGTCGGAGGGGGTGCGGGAATGGCGCCGATGCGCAGCCACATCTTCGACCAGCTCAAGCGTCTGGGATCCAAGCGCAAGATTACCTTCTGGTACGGGGCTCGTTCCTGGCGCGAAACCTTCTACAACGAAGAGTACGATAAGCTCGCCGAAGAGTTCCCGAACTTCACATGGCATCTGGCGCTTTCCGATCCGCAGCCGGAGGACAACTGGGAAGGCCCGACGGGGTTCATCCACAATGTGCTCTATGATATGTACCTCAAGGACCATCCTGCACCCGAGGATTGTGAGTACTACATGTGTGGGCCGCCGATGATGAACGCCTCGGTCATCAAGATGCTCGTCGACATGGGCGTTGAGCCAGAAAACATCATGCTTGACGACTTTGGTGGTTGATCTGCACCGAAAGGCCGGAGCGTAGTGGAGAGGAGGGCTGGCCGTCGTTGGTCAGCCCTTTGCCTTTCTGGCGGATTCTTCTTGTAGGGACCTATAAGGGTGATCCAATGTCTCAAGGTCAACACCTTGAACTGTGGGATACATGTCAAACATACGGGAGACACGACCATGAACCTGTTTTTTATCGTCCTGGCTTTTATGTTGCTGATCATGGCGGCCATGGCGGTTGGCGTGATCATGGGGCGCCGGCCCATCGCTGGCACCTGCGGCGGGCTCAATCGCCTGGGGATGAAGGAAGGCTGTGAAGTCTGCGGCGGCAAGGACGAGGTCTGCGAAGAGGAAAATCGCAAGGGGCGCACCAGTGCGCGTCGGCAAAGCGACGAGAGCCGTGGTGCAGAT
>DATISN010000273.1:0-2921 GCA_035581765.1 Halomonas sp. | reverse complement strand
TGTTCACCCCAACCGAAGCCTCAGGAATTGCAGTTGGCTATGCCATCATCCTGATCGCCATCCGGCGCGAGCTGACCCGGGATGATATTTTCGGGGTCATTCGCGATACGGTGAAGTACACCGGTATCTTCATGTTCATCGTTATGCTGGCAAGCTCGTTCGCCTGGATCCTAATCCGCGAACAGGTCGGTGCCATCATTTTCGGTAGTGGTTTCGGTGGCCAAGATGCCTATGTAATCTCGCTGCTGGCCATCATGCTTGGCATTCTCATTATCGGCTGCTTCATGGAGACCATCTCCGCCCTTGCATTGATCGTTCCAGTACTGGCACCGGCCTCACTGGTGCTTGGCATCGATCCAGTGCATTTGGGAATCGTGGTTATTTTCGGCCTGCAGATTGGCCTGATAACGCCTCCTATTGGTATGGCGATGTATATTGTCAGCTCTATCGCAGAAATCACTATTTATGACTTTGTTCGGACCGTACTCCCTTTCCTGGCGGGTATGCTGGTCATTTTCGTCCTGATCGCGTTCGTTCCAAGCATTAGTACTTACCTGCCCGGACTGATTTTTGGCAGAGCCATCCCGGTCGTAAAAGGAGCAATCATGAAGGGCATACCCCATCCACTCTCCGCCTCCGAAGCTTTGCAAAGCATGGCTGACAAATCGCTGTCTGGTAGAGAGTACATGGCATTATGCTACGACAGGATTCGCCAACGGGAGGATAAAGTCCAGGCATGGGAATGCCTGACCGATATGCAAGAAGCGCCCCGCAATGACGGGATGCTTCAGCCCGCCTCATTCATCAGGGTGCCGAATGAGGGTTTTGAACCGAGGGATTGCCGGCACCGAGCCACTTCAATGTCATCGAGCCGCTTGATAGCCGGTTAATTTATTCTCCATCTGACTCACAGATCGGCAATCCATAACTTTGAGGCATCAATGTCATGCACCGGCGCAGCCGTGGCCGCCAACTTCCGTTGTGGTCGCCTTTCCTGATGAGTGCTTTGTGGTGTTGTCGGGTGTCAGGCCAGAGCCGTCAGCCTCGGCAGTCCCTTCAGCAAGGTGGGCCACCATTTGTCGGCCGCGTCGCCGAGGTGAACCGTGATGCGTCGGGCGTGTAGCGACAGTGTCGCCCCGACCTTGAGCACTTGCTCGCGCATCCGCATCAGGCTCCAGCCCTGCCGGGTCTGCTTCTCCAGCAGGCAGCGTAGGCCATGCAGCACCTGGTAGGCGTAGAGGCTCAGCAGCAGGCTCACTTCGTTGCGGGCCATCACGTCCTGGACGGTCGAGTCACCGCGATCCGTCGAGGAGAGGTGCACGTCCAGCGCCGACTTCACCTCGCCCATGTGAGCCTCGGCGCTGCCCCGCTTGCGATACAGCGCCAGGACCTTCTCTGGCGGCCAATCGAACTTTCCAAGGTTGCTGACCAGGAAGAAGGCATGCAGAAACAGATCGTCAGGGCGTTCCTGCACCACCAGCACCACGCGTCGTGGGGAGGGCCAGGAGCCCGCCTGATAGGTCAGGTCGTAGCACCATTCCCTCGGCTGCTCGGGGCGGCGACCTCGCGGACGCCGCAGGTACGGCGCCGCCAGCGCCTGAAGCCCCGAGTGACTGCGCAGTCGGCCCAGGTACTCGATGTCGCGCGCTTCCAAGGCCTCCAGCGTGTCGTTGTCGGTGAAGCCCGCGTCGATGCGCACCCGGACACTGGCCCCGGTGCTCTCATTGAGCCGTCGCACCAGGTGCGGAATCCAGGTATCGGCGTTCTCGGCCGGGCCGGCGTTGCCTTCGCGCAGCAGCCCGCCAACCATGTCGCCGGTCTCGGCCAGCGAGGCGATCAGCGGCGAATAGATCCGCGCCCCGACATGGCCGTGGTAGGCCGAGCCACCCTGGCGGCCGAACACCTCGATCGGCAGGCCGTCGATATCCAGCGTCAGATGCTTGGGGCGCTCGCCGCCCTTCAGTGAGGTCAGGCGCCAGAGGGCCAGCCGCAGCAGGCCCTCATGCACGACATCGATGTTGTCGTGGTGGCCCAGGCACGTCAGCAGCCGCGACAGCGTGGCTTGCGACGGCCGGTGCTGTGCCAATGGCGTTGCCCCCCGCGCATCGCTGCACGCCAATTGCCAGAGCGGATCGCGGCGCAGCGTAGTGGTATCACTGAGATCGATCCAACCCATGCCCCGTTGCAGCACGACGGTACGAACTTGGCTGGCCAGCGAGTGACGGACGCGCTGCGGGTCTCGCTGGTCGACCAGATTGTCTTCCAGCGCGTCAATGACACCGCTGTTATCGAGGGCTTCACGCAGCAGCAAGGCACCGCTGTCGCTGGTGGTGCGCTGACCGCTCAGCTCGACGCGGATAGACCCGTTGCAGGAGGGCGTCCAGGTGGATAGGCTTTCACCCATGGCGAGTAGTCCTCTTGAATCGTGTTCTGGCAGGAACATCCTGATTCTATAAGAGAAACTGCTCGCCATCTTCTTTTCTGAGTCATCCCGATGAATTAGGCGGGTTTAAGCCAGATAATTACTTCGCCGCTAATGCCACACCGACCTTCGACCGATTCGGCCGCCCGATGGTCTGGGTGATCCAGGTGCCGGTGGCGGCGAGCGCTTCGAGGTCGATGCCGGTATCGATTCCCAGGCCATTGAGCAGGTAGACCACGTCTTCGCTGGCTACGTTACCGGAGGCGCCCTTGGCGTAGGGGCAGCCGCCGAGGCCGGCCACCGAGCTGTCGACCACGCTGATGCCTTCTTCCAGCACGGCGTAGAGGTTGGCGAGTGCCTGGCCGTAGGTATCGTGGAAGTGGGCGGCGAGCTTGTCCATGGGGATGTCGCGTGCCACAGCGTCAATCATGCGCTTGGCCTTAAGCGGGGTGCCGGTGCCGATGGTGTCGCCCAGCGAGACTTCGTAGCAGCCCATCTC
>DATISN010000272.1:0-6234 GCA_035581765.1 Halomonas sp. | reverse complement strand
CTCTCGGCGCGCCTGGGCTGGCTCAGTGCCGCCGACGTGACCCGGGTCAGCGCGATTCTCGAGGCCGCGGGTCTGCCGCGACAGGCACCGAGCGGCATGGGAACCCAGGCCTTTCTGGATCTGATGCGTCTCGACAAGAAGAATCTCGACCATCGCCTGCGATTGATCCTGCTGCGCTCGCTCGGCAATGCCTGCATCCACGATGAGACCCCGCCCGAGACGCTGATCGAATGCCTCGAAGCTTTCCCGCGTCGTTGACGCCGAGATCATCTCCCGATGCCATGACGCCCGCCGTCGAGTGGGCGTCGTCGTGTCATGAAGACCGCTTTTCTGACATGCATTCGCATGCCTCATGCAGAATCGGCATGGGATCAGGCGCGTTATTTAGACGAAAGTCTAGTAACGAGAAGTGTGTCTGTCGTGGGTGCTGACCCTCGCTGCAAGTCGTTGACCTGAAGAGAGTTTTTGCCTGCATCTAATCGCAAGTCGCGGATTTCGTGCGGATTTTCCCTGGCGGGAGAGGTGCCGGATATTGCGCGAAGGGAAAGAAATTGGCTATGCTGGTCGGCCTTTTGCCTGGCAGCCGGCAGGAGTTTTATCGCTAGCATATAAAAAGCATAACCAACGACGATATCACTTATGCGCTGCTAAAAAAATACCCCTTCGCGAGGCACGCTCATGAACAGAGGTCTCCACCATCCCGGCGAGTTCCGTGACAACTGCGGGTTCGGCCTGATCGCCCATATGCAGGGCGAGGCGAGTCACGACCTGCTCAAGACGGCGATCGAATCCCTCACCTGCATGACCCATCGTGGCGGTATCGCGGCCGACGGCAAGACCGGCGACGGTTGTGGGCTGCTGCTGCAGATGCCCGATGGCTTCATGCGCCATGCGGCTCGGGAGGCGCTCGATGTCACGCTGGGTGAGCGCTATGCCGTGGGCGTGGTGTTCCTTCCCGACGATGATGCCCGCGAGGCGCGTGGACGCGAGGCCCTGGAGACCGAGCTGGCGCAACGCGGGTTGGTGGTCCATGGCTGGCGCGAGGTGCCGGTCGACCCGAGCGTCTGTGGTCCCATGGCGCTGGAATGCCTGCCGCGCATTCGCCAGCTGTTCGTCGAGCCCGGTGAGGGCGCTGCCGACAACTTCGATGTCGATCTGTTCATGGCCCGCCGGCGTGCCGAACAGACGCTGCGCGATGATGAAGACTTCTATGTCAGCTCGCTTTCCTCCGAGGTGGTGTCCTACAAGGGGCTGATGATGCCGGTGGACCTGCCGGCCTTTTATCCCGACCTCGGCGACGAGCGCCTGGAAACCGCCATCTGTGTCTTCCACCAGCGTTTCTCGACCAACACGGCGCCGCGCTGGCCGCTGGCCCAGCCGTTTCGCCTGCTGGCCCACAATGGCGAGATCAATACCGTCGAGGCCAACCGTGGCTGGGCGAACTCGCGCAAGGAAAACTTCGTCAACGAGCGCCTGCCCGACATCGCCGAGCTCGACGAGATCGTCAACACCACCGGGTCCGACTCCTCGAGCATGGACAACATGCTTGAGGTGCTGCTCACCGGCGGCATGGAGCTGCATCGCGCCGTGCGCATGATGGTGCCGCCGGCCTGGCAGAACGTCGAGATCATGGACGGCGACCTGCGCGCCTTCTACGAATACAACTCCATGCACATGGAGCCCTGGGACGGTCCGGCCGGGGTGGTGATGACCGACGGTCGCCAGGCGGTCTGCATGCTCGACCGCAACGGCCTGCGTCCGGCCCGATGGGTGATCACCAAGAACGGCTATATCACGCTGGCCTCGGAAATCGGCACCTACGGCTACAAGCCCGAGGATGTGGTGGCCAAGGGCCGCGTCGGCCCGGGTCAGATCCTCGCCGTCGATACCCAAACCGGTGAGGTGCTGCATACCTCCGACATTGACGAGCGACTAAAGTCGGCCTTTCCCTACAAGCGCTGGCTGAAGCAGGAGGCCCAGTACCTGGAGTCGGCGCTGACCGAGCTTGCCAGCTTCCAGAACATGAACACCGACCAGCTCAACGGGCAGCAGAAGATGTTCCAGGTCAGCTTCGAGGAACGCGACGAGCTGCTGCGTCCCCTGGCCGAGAGCGGTCAGGAGGCGGTGGGCTCCATGGGTGACGACACCCCCATGGCCGTGCTGTCCGGCAAGCACCGCCTGCTGTCGGATTATTTCCGCCAGAAGTTTGCCCAGGTCACCAATCCGGCCATCGATCCGCTGCGCGAGGCGATCGTGATGTCGCTGGAAACCTGCATCGGTGCCGAGCTCAATGTCTTCAAGGCGACGCCGGAGCACGCTCACCGGATCATCCTGACCACGCCCGTCCTGTCGCCGCGCAAGTTTGCCGCACTGGTCAGCCAGGACGACCCGGCGTTCGCCAGTCATACCTTGTCGCTGGGCTATGACCCCGAGGAGAGGGGGCTGAAGAAGGCGGTCATCGAGCTCTGTCGCCAGGCCGAACAGGCCGTCCACGATGGAAAGGTGATCCTGGTGCTTTCCGATGCCGAGCTGCCCAAGGGGCAGCTGCCGATCCACGCGGCGCTGGCCGTCGGGGCGGTGCATCATCATCTGGGTCGTCTGGCGCTGCGCCCACGGGCCAATATCGTGGTCGAGACCGGCTATGCCCGTGACGCTCACCAGATGGCGGTGCTGTTCGGCGTGGGCGCCACGGCGGTGTATCCCTGGCTCGCCTATCAGGTCATGGCCGACATGCATCGTACGGGTGAGCTGGTCGGCAACCCGGCCGATGCTCGCGAGAACTATCGCAAGGGCCTGCAGAAGGGTCTGTTCAAGATCCTCTCCAAGATGGGTATCTCGACGTTGGCTTCCTATCGCGGCTCGCAGCTGTTCGAGGCGGTGGGGCTGTCCTCGGAGGTGATGGATCTGTGTTTCACCGGCATGGCCTCGCGTATCCAGGGTGCCGGCTTCAGCGAGCTGCAGCTGCAGCAGGAATTGCTGGCCCGTGACGCCTGGTCGCCGCGCAAGGGCATCACCCAGGGCGGGTTCTTCAAGTACGTCCACGGTCACGAGTATCACGCCTATAATCCCGATGTGATCAAGACGCTGCAGGAGGCGGTACAGGAGGGCGACTACCGCAAGTGGAAGAAGTTCGCCGCGTTGGTCAACGAGCGCGCGCCGGCCACGCTGCGCGACCTGCTGGGTCTCAAGGCCGCCGCCGAGCCGGTGCCGCTCGACGAGGTCGAGCCGATCGATGACCTGCTGCCGCGCTTCGACAGTGCCGGCATGAGTCTCGGAGCGCTCTCCCCGGAGGCCCACGAGTCGCTGGCCCAGGCCATGAACGAGGCCGGTGGTCGCTCCAACTCGGGCGAGGGCGGGGAAGACCCGGCCCGTTACGGCACCATCCGCTCTTCCAAGATCAAGCAGATCGCCTCCGGGCGCTTCGGTGTCACGCCGCATTATCTGGTCAATGCCGAGGTGCTGCAGATCAAGGTCGCCCAGGGCGCCAAGCCCGGCGAAGGCGGCCAGCTGCCGGGCGGCAAGGTCAATGAGCTGATCGCTCGTCTGCGCTATGCGGTACCCGGCGTGACGCTGATCTCGCCGCCGCCGCACCACGACATCTACTCCATCGAGGATCTGGCGCAGCTGATCTTCGACCTCAAGCAGGTCAACCCTGAGGCGCAAGTGTCGGTCAAGCTGGTCTCCGAGCCCGGCATCGGCACCATCGCCACCGGGGTCGCCAAGGCCTATGCCGACCTGATCACGGTCTCGGGCTATGACGGCGGCACCGCGGCGAGCCCGCTGACGTCGATCAAGCATGCCGGCAGCCCCTGGGAGCTTGGCCTGCCCGAGGTTCACCAGGCGCTGCGCATCAACGGCCTGCGCGACAAGATTCGCCTGCAGACCGATGGCGGCCTGAAGACCGGCCTCGACGTGGTCAAGGCGGCGATCCTCGGCGCCGAGAGCTTCGGCTTCGGCACCGCGCCGATGGTGGCGCTGGGCTGCAAGTACCTGCGCATCTGTCACTTGAACAACTGTGCCACCGGTGTCGCGACCCAGAACGACTACCTGCGCGACGAGCATTTCCGGGGCACCGTCGATATGGTCAAGCACTACTTCCGCTTCATTGCCGAAGAGGTGCGCGAGCTGATGTCGCTGCTCGGCGTGCGCCAGCTCACCGACCTGATCGGGCGCACCGACCTGCTGGAAGTGCTGGAGGGCATCACGCCTTCCCAGCGCAAGCTCGACCTGACGGATCTGCTGACCAACGATTTCGTGCCGGCCGAGGCGCCGCAGTTCTGCCAGGTCAGCCGCAACGTGCCCCACGATCCGGGCGCCAAGAACCAGGAAGTGCTGGCGGCGATCAAGGACGCGATCGAGAACCGGACGGGGGGTGAGTTCTCGTTTTCGATCACCAACTGCGACCGCTCCGTCGCGGCGCTGGCCTCCGGCGCCATTGCCAAGCGCTATGGCGAGGCGGGGCTCGAGGACGCGCCGATCACCGCGCGCTTCACGGGCGTGGCCGGCCAGAGTTTCGGCGTATGGAACGCCCGTGGCCTGCATCTCTACCTCGAAGGCGATGCCAACGACTATGTCGGCAAGGGCATGAACGGCGGCAAGGTGGTGATCGTGCCACCAGCGAACAGCCAGTTCGCCAGCCACGAGACGGCGATCATCGGCAATACCTGCCTGTATGGCGCGACCGGCGGCAAGCTGTTTGCCGCGGGCACCGCGGGTGAGCGTTTCGCCGTGCGTAACTCAGGGTCCGAGGCGGTGATCGAAGGGGCCGGGGATCATTGCTGCGAGTACATGACCGGCGGCCTGGTCTGCGTGCTGGGCGAGACCGGGGTCAACTTCGGCGCGGGGATGACCGGTGGTTTCGCCTACGTGCTCGACGAGGATCGCAGCTTCGTCGACAAGTACAACCATGAGCTGGTGGAGATCCATCGCATCAATACCGAGACCATGGAGGCCTATCGGCGTCACCTGCGGGAGCTGATGGAAGAATTCGTGGCCGAGACCGGTTCGAAGCGCGGCCAGGCGATTCTCGACGACTTCAGCGACTTCATCCGCCATTTCTGGCTGGTGAAGCCCAAGGCGGCCAGTCTCAACGGTCTGCTTGCCCAATCACGGCGACAGCCGGAATGAGCGCGGCAGCAATGGCAATAAGCCCCGCCGGCGTCCCGAGACAGCCAAGTGAGAGGAACAGAGACCATGGCTAACCGTCTTAGCAACGATTTTCAGTTTATCGATGTGGGTCGTCAGGACCCCAGGAAGAAAGAGGCACGCACCCGGGCCAAGGAGTTCAGCGAGATCTACGAACCCTTCAAGCCCCAGGAGGCGGCCAGCCAGGCGCATCGCTGCCTGCACTGCGGCAACCCCTACTGTGAGTGGAAGTGCCCGGTGCACAACTATATTCCCAACTGGCTGAAGCTGGTCAGTGAGGGCAATATCCTGGAAGCCGCGGAGCTGTCGCACAAGACCAACACGCTGCCCGAGGTCTGCGGGCGGGTATGCCCGCAGGATCGCCTGTGCGAAGGGGACTGTACCCTCAACGACGGGTTCGGAGCGGTCACCATCGGGTCGGTGGAGAAGTACATCACCGACACCGCCTTCGCCATGGGCTGGCGGCCCGACATGTCCAAGGTCACCTGGACCGACAAGAAGGTCGCGGTCATCGGCGCCGGTCCGGCAGGGCTCGGCTGCGCCGACATCCTGGTGCGCAACGGCGTCAAGCCGGTGGTGTTCGACAAGTACCCGGAGATCGGCGGCTTGCTGACCTTCGGTATTCCCGAGTTCAAGCTCGAGAAGACGGTCATGGAGCGCCGGCGGGCGGTGTTCGAGGAAATGGGCATGGAGTTTCGCCTCAATACCGAGATCGGCCGCGACATCGAGTTCGCCTTGCTGCTCGAGGAGTACGATGCCGTCTTCCTGGGGATGGGCACCTACAAGGCGATGCAGGGGGGCTTCCCGGGCGAGGACCTGCCGGGCGTTCACCGGGCGCTCGATTTCCTGATCGCCAACGTCAATCACTGCCTGGGCTTCGAGAAGAACCCTCAGGACTACATCTCCTTCAAGGGGCAGCGGGTCGTGGTGCTGGGCGGCGGCGATACGGCCATGGACTGCAACCGTACCTCGATTCGCCAGGGCGCCAGCAGCGTGACCTGTGCCTATCGTCGCGACGAGCAGAACATGCCGGGGTCGCGCCGTGAAGTGGCCAATGCCCGCGAAGAAGGGGTGGAATTCCTGTTCAAC
>DATISN010000271.1:0-4046 GCA_035581765.1 Halomonas sp. | reverse complement strand
GGCCCGATGATGGGCATTCCGATCTCGATCAAGGACATCTACGCCGTGGCGGGCCTGCCGACCTATGCCGGGTCGTCACGTCGCCTGCCCGAGCGTTGGGAGCGACCCGGTCCCATGATATCGGCCCTGATGCGCCAGTTGCCCAGCGTGATGGGCAAGACGCACACGGTGGAATTCGCCTTCGGTGGCCTGGGCACCAATGCGCACTGGGGGGCGCCGAGAAATCCCTGGGATCCGCGCGAGCATCGCGCGCCAGGTGGATCGAGCGCGGGGGCCGGGGTCTCGCTGGTCGGCGGCACCGCCGCGCTGGCGCTAGGCACCGACACCGCCGGTTCGGTGCGAGTTCCCGCCTCGATGACCGGAGTGGCGGGGCTCAAGACTACCGCGGGTCGCTGGTCGACGCAGCAGATCGTGCCGTTGTCGACGACCCTGGACACGCCCGGCTTGCTGGCGCGCAGCGTCGACGACCTGGCCTTCGCCTTCGCGGCCCTCGACGGCGAACTGACGACGCAACGCGCGGCCATGCCGGGAATCCCCGATCTGGCGGATTTGACTTTCGGGGTGCCCGAGGCGTTCTTCTGGGACGATTGCAGCCCGGGCATCGCCGAGGCGGTCCAGGCGGCGATCCGCCAGCTCGAGGCCGCCGGGGCGCGGGTCGTCACGCTCGACCTGCCGCGGACCGACGAGGCCTTCGTGCTGTTCCAGCAGGGGGGCCTGGCCGCGGTCGAGCTGGCGGCTTTCCTGCATACCGAGCTGCCGGAAATGATCGCCACGCTCGATCCCAATGTGGCGGCCCGGGTCAGGGCGGCCGATGACATGCCGGCCTGGGAATACGTGCGCCGGCGAAGCGTGATCGAGGCGCTTTGCGCCAGTGCTGCCGAACACCTCGCCGGTGTCGATGCCTTGCTGACGCCGACCGTTGCCATCACGCCACCGACGCTCGAGAGCCTGGTGCCGGAAGGGGCCTACCCGAAGGCAAACATGCACGCGCTGCGCAATACCGTGGTGGGCAACTTCATGGGGCTGTGCGCACTGACCTTGCCGGTGGGCAAGGATGCGGCGGGCATGCCGGTGGGCTTGCAGGTGATGGCTGGCCCCTGGCAGGACGCGCGCCTGCTGGCGATCGGTCAGGCCATCGAAAGCCGGCTAGGCAACAGTCTCGCGATCCTCGGTGCGCCGCCCTCCTAGTACTGGCTCCACTGGTTTTCTCCCTTGGGAACGGCGGATTTTATCTCTTGACTACGTAGTTCACTGACTTCCTGGCTCAATTTATCCGCTTCTTCGACCGTCATTGAGGCCCCGGCGGGAAACTGATCTCGAAGGCCTTTGCTCGTTTCGACATGCGCCTGCGGATCATCGATGTATTGCCATGGTTCGCCCAGTATGGGGCTCTTGCCCTCGTTCCATGGCCCCCGGGCTTCCTGGCCCTTGGACAGGTTGAAGTAGAGATTGGTGTAGCGCGGGTCGCCTTGCATGACCCCAGGTGGGAAGTTCGGCTTCAATGTGGATAGCGCCGCCTCGAACATCTGATGGTGTGCGACTTCTCGTGCCATCAGAAACTTCAAGGTTTCCTTAACCTCAGGGTCGTCGGTAAATTGCAGTAGATATTCATAAGTGATCTTGGCGCGTGTCTCCGCAGCGATATTCGAGCGAAGATCAACGGTGGGGTCGCCATTGGCGTCGACATAGTAGCCTGACCAGGGAACACCTTGGCTATTCGTAACGGTTGGACCGCCTCCGCTCACGGCCAGAAACATTGGGTTGACCATCGCCTCGTGAATTATATTTTCTTTTCCTGCCTTCCCTGTGACCATTTGCATGATTTCGGAACGCTCGGAAATATCTTTTAATTCGCCATTAACGCCATTCATCAGCATTTGTATCGTGGCGCCCACTATCTCCAAATGGCTGAATTCCTCGGTCGCGATATCCATCAACATATCGTATATTTCTGGATAGGGTTGCCGAGCGGAGAACGCCTGTGTGAAATACTGCATGGCTGCCTTGAGCTCGCCGTTCATTCCACCAAACTGCTCGAGAAGTAGGCTGGCGAATTTAGGATCGGGTCCCGTAATGCGAGCGTTGAATTGGAGTTCTTTAGCGTGATGAAACATGATGACTTCCTTTTCGTCTGTTTTATTGGTAACCCCGTACCAATTTTTCAACATAGGCTTGAAGGCGAGGCGCAACAAGTTTCTTTTGGTAAGCTGAACAGCTATCAATTATATTAGTAATATAAGCTAAGCTAAGCTAAGCTAAGCTAAGCTAAGCTTGCTTTGCGCTATGTCATACTCTCACCCGCCATGACGGTCTACCTGATGAGCATTGCGTAGGCAATTTAATTATCGCGGCGTTACTTGAAGTTTTATGGCTTGGCAGCTAGATATTGAAATTACTGGTAACGCCAGTTGCGTTGTACCGCCAGTAAAGGGATTTACTTGATTAACGATATGTTGATAAGGAGATAGGTCCATGGCCGGTAAGAAACCCAACTCAGGTAATTTCGCTGACGACCCCAAGAAAGCCTCGGAAGCCGGCAAGAAAGGCGGTCAGCAAAGCGGTGGTAACTTTGCCAACGATCCCGAGCGCGCTGCCAAGGCCGGCAAGAAAGGGGGGAAGAGTTCGTAACACCGAGATCAGCACGACCAGAGGACAACTATTGCATGGCTGCCGAGGAAGGGTCTTTTCCTCGGCAGTTTTGTCTTTGTCTCGTCAAACGAAATCCGGCGCCATCGATGATTCTGCTGCCTGCTTGACGGATGGTGTGACGGCATGTGGTCGACAGCGGGCACAGGCTCCGGGAGAAGGCCGAGAATCCAGGGAGATACCATGTCACCTGCCGCCGATCCAAAACGCTCTTGTGGGTACGCCGCGCTCGTGGGCATTGGGGTGATGGCCGCTGTCGACGAGATAATCTTCCACCAGCTGCTTCAATGGCATCATTTTTTCGATCACGCTACACCCGCCATCGGTATCGTTTCAGATGGCCTCTTCCATGCCTTCGAGCTGATGGCGCTGATGGCGGGCTTCGTCTTGTCGGTCGATCTCGCTCGGCGTCAACAATGGGACAGGCGCCTGGCCTGGGCGGGTGTCTTCATCGGCGCAGGCGGTTTTCAGTTTTTCGACGGCATCATCATTCACAAGATATTGCGACTCCACCAGATTCGTTACGACGTGGATCTGCTCGTCTATGACGCCACCTGGATATTATCCGGGCTTGTGCTGTTGTTGATCGGCATGGCGCTGTATCGCCGTCATGCCCATCGAGCGTGATCCGCCATGATGGTTGGATTTGTCGCCTTGGGCACGCTTGCCTATCTGGTGGGTGCGTATCAGCAGTCGCTGGCCGGCAAGCGCTGGAGTCTCTGGCGATCCCTGTCGTTTGTCTCGGGTAGCCTGCTGCTGGGGGTGGCGATGTCGGGACCCGTGATGCACTGGGCACATCACGACCTGCGCGGTCACATGGCCCAGCATCTGGTGATCGGCATGCTGGTGCCCCTGGCCTGGGTGCTTGCCGCGCCGGTGACGTTGTTATTGCGCGCACTACCGGTGGCTGCGGCTCGTCGTGTTGTGGGTCTTTTGCACTCGCTGCCGATCCGTATCGTCTCGCATCCTATCTGCGCGCTCCTGCTCAATATCGGCGGGATGTATGTCCTGTACTTGACGCCCCTTTACGCCACCTCGCTTCACATGCCCTGGCTTCACGGATGGATGCTGGCGCATTTCCTGCTTGCCGGTTACCTGTTCTGCTGGGCGATCCTGGCCGCGCCGGATGCCTCGCCACACACACTGAGCCCGCGTTCCAGGGCTTTTGTGTTGTACGTGTCGATTGCCGCGCATGCGATTCTCGGCAAGTTGATGTATGGCTATGCATGGCCGCGCAATACGCATCACGGCATCGAGGAGATTCAGGCCGCCGCTCAGGTGATGTACTACGGAGGCGACGCCGCCGAGGCCCTGCTTGCCCTGGCGTTTTTCATTCTCTGGTATCGGCGTTCACACGCGCCGGCATCGGGGTCAACGTGAAATCGCTCCCCCTCGTTATA
>DATISN010000270.1:0-6940 GCA_035581765.1 Halomonas sp. | reverse complement strand
TGAGCATCGCGCACCTCGATCTTGAGAGTGAGACGGGGGAATTCGCGTCGCACCCGAATATTGACATCCTCCCCTCCCTTCTCGCTAAAGCGAATCAGGAAGAGGATTCCCTTTCGGGTGCCATTCCGATCGCTCGGGTGGCCGGTTCCTGCTGCTGGCGGCCTTACTGCACCGCTCACTTCACAGGCGCGACGGACAGATCCTGCCCTGACACTTGCTCATGCGCTCTGGCCAGGACATTCCTGGCGCCGACGACATCGGCGTGGGCCGTGTAACGGCAGGCCTGGCAGCAAAAGCTGGCCCTGCTGGACCGGTTCGCTGCCTCGACGTGCCCACATTCGGGACAGGTCTGACTGGTATGATGGGCCGGCACGACGATCAGCAGCCCACCTCGCCAATCCTGCTTGTAGGTGAGCTGGCGCCGGAACTCGAACCAGCCCTGGTCGAGAATCGCCTTGTTCAGCCCCGCCTTTTGCCTCACCCGCTTGCCCGGCGCCTCTCGCGTGCCTTTGGCCGATGCCGTCATGTTGCGTACCCGAAGATCCTCGACAGCCACCATAGCGTGGTTATTGCTGATGGCGGTCGAGAGCTTGTGCAGGGTGTCGCGGCGGGCATTGGCGGCCTTCTGGTGCAGTCGGGCGATGCGGGCTTTCTGCTGCTTCCAGTTCTGGGAGAACTTGGTCTTGTGTTTGAGCCGGCGCTGCGCGGTGGCGATACGTTGTTCAAGGCCACGGAAGCTGTTGCGTCCGGCATAGGACTGACCGCATGAGTCGACGGCGAAATGTGCCGCGCCCATGTCCAGGCCAATGGCCGATGTCGCGGGATGATACGGCGGCTCGCTCAGTTCAATCTCGACCTGGAAGCTGATGTGCCAGTGACCGCCATCAAGGCCCACGGTACAGCCGGTGATCTTGCCCATCACGGGTCGCGACTGACGAAAACGCACCCAGCCCAGGCCAGCGGGCAGCTTCACGCGGCGTTGATCGAGTCGGCAGTATTTGGTGAAGTTGACGAAGCGGATGCTGTCCCGCGATTTGCCTTTCTTCTTGAAGCGGGGGGCTTCAGCCGCCAGTGTTGGTGTGAAATGGCGCTGCCAGGCGGTGTACAGATCGCGGAGTTTCTGCTGAAGGTTATCGGTGTATGCCTCGGTCAGAAACGCCGTCGTCTCCTGGCGTTTCCAGGCGGTGACCCAGCCAGCCATGGTGCCATAACGCGGCACCCGCTCCCCTCTCTCACGGGCGGCGAGCGATTCTGCCAATGCTTGATTCCAGACGAAGCGAGCGTGACCCACCAGCACCCGCAACCGCGCCACCTGCTGAGGCGTCGGATCGAGGCGATACTTTAGGCTCATCTATCGCTTCATCGGAAAACCTTTTAACTGTATATGCATACAATATAACAGCAATGTCGGCCTCAACAAGTGAGCCTTCGGCTCACCCCGCATTCCCCCGCACACCTTGGGCGGTGTGGGTACCCTGCGGAATCAGGGTGGGTCCGAGCTTGCCATCGCCACGCGGCAAGGTGACCATGAGCAACATCACGGTTTCTTCATGAAAGCCGCCCATGCCCCGGAGTCAGGGATGACCACCGCCCGCTTCTCGTCGTTCGAGCTGTTGCTGCTGCAGAGCCGTCATCAGGCCGATACCGCTGCCCTGCTGCTGTTGGCTTGGGTGCTGGTCAACCACGGCCCGCTCGACGAGTCGCAGCGGGCACGGTTGACCGACCTGACCGGCAGCTTTCGCCATGGCCATGACCTGGAGCCGATACTCAGGATCGCCACCACCCAGGACCTCAACGCCATCCAGCTCGCCGCCGAAGTGCTGCAGAAGGAAGTGCACGGCCTACTGGCCCACCCCTTTCTGCAAATGGCCATCGCTCTGTCGGTGGATAAGGATCAACCTTCTACGGCCAACCAGCATGTGCTGCGCTTTCTTGCCGACCTGCTCGGGGTGTCGCCCCTCGAATTCACAAGGCTCTTCGAGCGGCAGACTGGCAAGGCGCTTGGACAGCCACCCGACCCCAGCCGCACCGCCTACTGGCAGGCGAAGGAACATCATCGTGGTCAGCGTGAGAAGCAGGAGCATTCCCGGCGCGAAGAGCATCACCGGGAACGCCGCCAGCGCCGCGAACAGGGGACTCGGCAAGGCTCCCCAACCGGCCACGAACGCACCCGGCGCGCCCTGGCGGTGCTGGGGCTCGAGCCAGGCGTCAGTCGCGCCGAGATTCGCATGGCGTATCGCCGGCTGGCTCAGGCTCACCATCCCGACCGCTTCTTCCATGCCGGCGACGCGGTGGTGGCCAGTGCCTCACAACGTTTCCAGCGTATCCGCCGCGCCTATGACTTCCTGATGAAAGTGAGCTGAGATGCGCAACCTCTACCAGCGGCTCGGCCTGACGCCCGACGCCAGCGACCTGGAAATCAGCGAGGCGATCGAGCGGTGCGACCACAACGCCCTGAAAACGGATGCCCGTACGGTGCTCAACGTGGCGTCGCGTCGTGAAGCATATGACGCCCTGCATGCCACCCTCTCGGATATCGGCCGGCTGCGTGCGCGCCTGGGCCTGACCCACGCACCTTACTGGCGCGACGGTCCCGCCGATGATTTCTCGCTTCCCGCCGATACTCGCGGCTCCCGTCACGACGAGTGGATGCAGCGCCTGTCAGCCACCGCCAGGTGGCACAATCGCTGGCAGCGGCTGCGCGGCCCCTGGCTCGCCACTGGGCTCTGGTTGCTGGGCGTGGCGGCCGGGGCGTTGCTGTGCTGGAGCCTGGGGGCGGATTGATGCGGCGCGCCGGATCAACCCGGATCCGGTGCGCCCCGGACGATTGAATCCCAGTGAGGGCCGGCCGCTCCTGCCTCGCCGGGTTCGCGGCCGGTTGCATCGCGACCGTCGCCCTCGCTACTGCTGCCATCCAGGTGACCGCCGCCCATCCCTTCCATGCTGACACTCAGACGCGGAACGCCCAGATCCAGCGACTGCGCTTCCATGCGCTGCTTGAGCAGCAGGTTATAGGCACGCGCCACGTCCCACTGCATTTCCGGCGCCGTGCGAAAGCGCATGCGCAGGATCGGACAGCCGTCCTCGAAGCTGTCGATCCCCTGCATCTCAAGGGGTGACCAGATGTGATGGCGCATCATCGGGTCCTGACGCAGCTCCAGGCCAATGTCGTGCATGAGAGTGATCGCATCGTCGATCTTCATGGTGTAGGGAATGCGGATCTTCATCAGCGCAATACCGAACTGGCGCGACATGTTATGAATGGACTCGATGCGACTGAAGGTAATGATGTGCACGACGGCGTCCAGGTCACGCAGGCGCACGGTACGCAGGGTCAACCCCTCGACGGTGCCTATATGCCCGTTGATCCTTACGAAGTCGTCCACCGCTAGGGAGTCCTCGATCAGGATGAAGATGCCGGTGATCAAGTCCTGCACCAGGGTCTGGGCGCCGAAGCCGATCGCCAGACCGATCACACCGGCACCCGCCAGCAGTGGCGTGACATTGACGCCCAGATTGGCCAGCCCTACGATCGCCGCGATGATGATGATGGTGACGAAGACAACGTTGCGCAGCATCGGCGTGATGGTCTGGGCGCGGGCCAGATTGATGCGACGACCCCGCGAGCGCGCCGGCTTGGTCAAGGCCCGATTGATGGCGGTATCGGCAAAGATCCACGTCAGCCAGGCCAGCAGCACGGTCAAGCCGATGGCCACCAGCGCCTGCCCGATGCGCGCACTGGCCACGCCCTGCTGACCGATTCCCAGCAGCGAGCCGCCCCACACCTGGAGCGACAGCTCGATGAATACCCCCCAGGTCGCCACATGCGACAGCGCGTAGCCGAAGCGTTCGAGACGCTTGCGATAGTCGCTGAGCCGGCGGCGCTTGACCTGCCGCTCGGACTGGCGACGTATCACCCCCGTGACCACCAGGGCGAGAACCAGTAACGCCGCGGAAATGATCGAACGCGCCAGGGCCGTACCGACATCGCCCGCCGAGATGAAGATCGCCACCAAGGAACCTCCGACCATCAGCAGCGAGGGCACATGCCAGAGACCGCCCAGGACGCGGATCATCTCCTGTGAACTACCCCTGTCGCGGCGATACCGATAGGGCCGATTACGGATCAGATGCTTGATCGGGCGCTTGAACCGCACGATGAAACGACCGCTGATCAGGGCCGCCAGCATATTGGCCAGCACCGACATCAGGCCGGCCAGCTCACTGCCCATCGTCACCATGAGCCGAGCCGATTGGAACGCATCCCCCAGCGCGACCAGGGCGCCAATGACAAACAACGGTCGCAAGGCCTGTTTCTGAAGGATCTTCACGGCAATGAAGCGATGCCCCCGGGTAAAGACAGAGACGAAGGTTTCGACCACCACGGAAAGCGCACGCCCGCAAAGCGCGATATACGCCACGACCATGGCCATCAGGCGACCGGGGCTGTCCGGTACCAACTGAGAGATGCCCAGCACCAGGCCGAACGCCAGTGCCCACGGCAGCAATCGGCGCAGGAAATGCACGGCCAGCAGCCAGGCACGCGGCTCACGCGGCAGGTCCAGCGGCCAGTGATAGCGGCGTGCCAAGAGGCGCCCAAGGGCCACCAATATCACCACCAGGCCGCCCCAGATACCCAGCAGCACGGCGCCCTCGATGACGAAGCGCAACAGCTCGGCATTGCCGGTACGGGTCACCAGGGCACTGAGATCCGACCAGCCCTGATTCAACTGGCGATGCCAATCATCGACGGGCGACTGTCCAGCCTCGGCCCGATCGCCAAGCTCTGTGAAGGTTTCGGCCAGCGCACCCAACAGCCCCTGGCGAGGGGCCGCACCACCCTGATCGGCAGCTTCCCCTTGTACGTGCTGCAGTTCACGCAGGCTTTCCAGCAAGGCATCGCGTTTCTCGGCGCTCTCCAGTGTCGCGATCACCTCCTGGAGAGAAGTCTGAAAGGCTTCAGGATCGTGTTCCTGGTTTTCACCGCCGTCCTCTGACACACCTGCCAGACCCAAAGGCGACACCTGGGCCTGGGCCGGAGCGCTCAGGCACAGCATCAGCAATCCCCACCCCAGCCAAGGCAGCAACGCCCGTACCCATGAGCCTTGCGGCGGAACCATCCGGCCTGACTGGCATGCAGTAAACAACATCTCATCTCCGTCATTTAAGGGGCCGTTCCGTCGGCGACGATGGCAGTCATTATGATAGGGTGCGATATAATCACGACTACCCTACCTCGTGCACAGGATGCCGCCATGACGCCCTTGTCGCCACCCGAACCCTGCAATTCGTCAGGCGAGATCCGACGCGTCGGGGTCGAGATCGAGTTTGCCGGCTTGCCCCCCCGGGATACCACGGCGCTGGTTCAAGAACTGTTCGGCGGTGAGGTGGTGACGGTGAGTGCTCACCGAATGAAGGTCAAGGACACCCGCTGGGGCGACTTCGTCATCGAACTCGATACGCAGTATGCCCACCCCGACGATGCCGTCATCAACGCCGTCCCCAAGGACGACAGCAACCTGGAGCGTCATCGACATCAAGCGTGGGTCGACTTCCATACGCGTACCCGAGAGCTGATCGGTGATGTCGTCACTGGGCTTGTGCCCACCGAAATCGTCTGCCCGCCGGTCCGTTGGGACGAGCTTCACGACCTCGATGCGCTGTTCGGTGCCCTGCGCCGCCATGGCGCCAAGGGCACCAATGACAGCCTGCTGTATGGCTTCGGCCTGCATCTTAATCCCGAGGTGCCGAGCCTGGAAGTGGCGAGCATCCTCGATTTTCTTCGCGCCTACCTGCTCAGTGCCAAGTGGCTGCGTGAACAGATCGATGTCGATATCACCCGCGAGGTCCTGCCCCACGCCAACCCCTTTCCCAAGCCCTACGCTCTTAAGATCCTCGACCCCAGCTATGCCCCCGACATGGATACCATGATCGGCGATTACCTGGAACATAACCCGTCGCGTAATCGTGAACTGGACATGTTCCCGCTCTTTGCCTTCCTGCGTCCCGACTATCCCCATCCGCTGTTCCACCACAAGCTGGTCAAGCCTCGGCCGACCTTTCACTATCGGCTGCCCGATGCGCGCCTTTCCGAACCCGGCTGGGGCTCGGCAGTGGAATGGAACCGCTGGGTCGAGGTCGAGCGTCTGGCGGCGGACAAGGTGGCGCTTACCAAGCGTTCGGCCGCGTACCTGGCCCGACACACGCGCTCTCCGGTGACCCGCTGGATGGAAAAGCTGCGCGGCTGGATGGGGGGGTCGTGAGTCAAGACATCCGTCCGCTGATCGGCATTACCACCTCCGACGCCAAGAGCCAGATTGCCTGGCTCTTCGACTGGTTCGCGGTATGGCGCCACGGAGGCCGACCGGTGCGCCTGTCATCTTCACGTCCCATTCCGGAGCATCTCGACGGCCTGATCATCGGCGGTGGTGATGATATCCAGGCGCATCTGTACGGCGGCGAGGTGCAGCTGGACGTTCGGCTCGACCCTCAGCGCGACGAACTGGAGCTGGCTTTGCTGGAGCGCTTCATTCCCCAGGGCACGCCGGTGCTTGGCATCTGTCGCGGCGCCCAACTGATCAACGTGCATCTCGGCGGCACCCTCGACCCGGATATCTACACCACCCACGAGGGCATAAAGCAACGGCGCACCGTGCTGCCCCGCAAGACGGTGGACATAGTCGGCGACAGCCAGCTGCACCGCATCCTGCGCGTCACCTGGTGTCGCATCAACAGCCTGCACCATCAAGCGGTTCAGCAGGCCGGGCGCGGCATCGAGATCGTCGCCCGCGATCGCAATGGCCTGGTGCAGGGGATCGAGTCGCGCGAGCATACCTTCCTGATCGGCGTGCAATGGCACCCGGAATGGCTGATCTTCAACCGACCCCAGCAGCGCTTGATACGCGCCTTGATCGAGGCCGCCGACCGACCCTGAAGGTCA
>DATISN010000269.1:0-43342 GCA_035581765.1 Halomonas sp. | reverse complement strand
ATCCGCTTCGAGAACGTCAGCTTCACGTACCCCGGCGCACAGGCCCCCGCGCTGAAACACATCACCCTTCATCTCCTGCCTGGCCACAGCCTGGCGCTGGTGGGCGCTAACGGGTCGGGCAAGACCACCCTGATCAAGCTGCTCACCCGCTTATATGTCCCCATTGAAGGCCGCATCCTGCTCGATGGCAGCGATCTTGGCGACTGGGATATCCGTTGCCTGCGTCGTCGCATCGGGGTGATCTTCCAGGACTTCGTGCGCTACCAGATGAAGGTGGGCGAGAACCTTGGCGCCGGCGACGTCGATGCTTTCACCGACGAGGCACGCTGGAAGAATGCCGCCCAGCGCGGGCTGGCCGACGACTTCATCAGCGAGATGCCGGATGGCTACCACACGCAGTTGGGTCGCTGGTTCAAGGGCGGGCAGGAACTCTCGGGCGGCCAATGGCAGAAGATCGCCCTCTCGCGAGCCTGGATGCGCGACAGTGCCGACATTCTGGTGCTCGACGAACCCACCGCCGCCATGGACGCCGCCGCCGAGGCGGCCGTGTACGCCGACTTCCGCGACCACAGCCGCGACAAGATGACGGTGCTGATCTCGCATCGCTTTTCCACCGTGCGCGCCGCCGATCATATCCTGGTGGTGGACGGTGGCGAGATCCTCGAGCAGGGCGACCATGACAGCCTGATGGCGGCCAACGGCCGCTATGCTCGCCTGTTTCGCCTGCAGGCCAGAGGCTACCGCTGAGCCCGCTACCCGAGCGTGGTAGCGGGCCCCGCTACCACGTCAGGGGGCTATCCAGGGCTTGCAGCAAGGCCTGGTCGCTTTGATAGATGTCCGGCCGGAAGACCAGTGCACCATCCTCGCCGGGATGCACCGTCCAGTAATGCAGAATTACCGGCACGGGTCGCTCGAGAAGAATGTCGCGGGTTGCGCCCTCAGCGACCAGCGAAGCCACATGGGCCGAGGTTCCGGTGTCGTCGAAGAGGTGCTGAGCCAGTTCGAGTATCCCCTGAACGCGGATGCAGCCGGAGCTGAAGGCACGCTGCTCGCTGGCGAAGAGGCCCTGGGCGGGGGTGTCGTGCAAGTAGACGAGGTGATGGTTGGGGAAGCGCAGCACGACACGTCCCAGGGCATTCTGCGTGCCGGGCCGTTGGCGAAGGATGATATTGCCAGGCCGTGACCAGTTGACCTCGCGCGGATCGAGACGCTGGCCGGAGGGCCCCAGCACCAAGAGGTTCTCCCGCCACAGGTAGCCGAGGTCTTGCCGCACCTTGGGCAGCACGTCCTCGCGCAAGATGGTTGGCGGCACCGTCCAGGTGGGGTTCAGGGTCAGGTGGGTGATCGCCGAAAGCAGCGAGGGGGTACGGCGATAGGGCCGTCCCACCACAATGCGCGAGCGCCACACCCCGCCGTCGGGACGGAAGTAACTGATCCGGTAGCCGGCGATGTCCACCAGCACGAAGGACTCCGGCAGTCCATGGAGCAGCCAGCGTGCGCGCTCCAGATTAACCCGGACCTGGTCGATGCGCTCGCCCACCGGCACGTTCAGGGCCTCCCGGGTACGGGGACCGATGATACCGTCCGCCTCGAGCAGGTGGCGGCGCTGGAAACGCTGCACGGCCGCCACCAGGGCGTCATCGTAGCGGCGTATCCCTGCATCGCCCGACTCGTCCCCGGCAAAGAGGTCGGCCACCATCACGTCCAGCTCGCCGATGATCGCCAGGCGCTCGCGCAGCAGCGGCACATCGTCGTGGAGGTCGCCCGGGCGCAGCGACTCCTGACGAATCGGCATCCTCGGCCAGCCGCCCAGGCTCTCGAGATGGCGGTAGCGGGACAGCCCCGAGCGCAGGCGCTCATAGGGGGCCGCCGAGGGACGTACCAGGGCTAAGGCCTGTTCGAATTGCTGGGCATCCACCGCCCGCGACACCGCCTCGAGGTCCAGAGGCGACGCATCAATGGGCACCTCCCAGTCCGGATCGATGCGGTAGGGATCCACCTTGCCACGCTGAAGATGACGCAGGGCCGTCAGCAGGACACGGCTGGCCTGGAGGTCGAAGCGAGCCTGGGCGGCCGGCGCCTGCCCCTCGGCCCGCATCTGGCGGTGTCTCGCCACCAGCGCATCCGGCCGGTAGTCCTGCGGGTTCAGGCCATCGGCCTCCAGGCTACGCAAGGCCGCGGCAAAGCCGGTGACGCTATCGGCCTTCTGCCAGGCGGGTTGCCCCTCACGGGCGGCGTAGAAGTCCCGCAAAGTGCCCTCCTCCTCGGATAGCCGCTCGGCAATGGCACCGGCCACGGCGGCGTCTCCCTCCCCGGCGAGGGCCCAGGGACTCATCGAGAGCATCACCACCACGAGAATCAGTGGTGTCAATCCTTTGGCTGAGGGCATGGCGTCCTGGCTCCCGAGTTGAGAATGAGCGCTGGTCATCGTGATTCCCTTGGCCATAATAGTGTCCGACAGGGAACCGCAGAGATGTCGGCCCCTCATCCGCGTGATCGCCCTGGTGTGCGGGAATGGCCGACGGCCAAGCCCAGCATGCCACACGATAGGTTTCCCGAATGCCGATATTCTCCCTAAATCGCTGGCTTCCTGGCACCGCCTTCTGCAGCGCACTGCTGCTGGGTTCGCCGTCCACACTGGCTAGCAATGATGTCCTGGGCCAGCCCTACTCGCCCGATACACTGGGCCAGGCTCCTCTCGATCAAACCCTGACCCAGCTGGCACCAAACGCTGACCCCCGGGTTCTGCGCCTGGCGGCCCGCGCGCTGTCATGCGCCGACCCCGAGGCCGAACGCCTGGCGGTAATCGATTTCTCGCTGCCCTCGACCGAGCCTCGCCTCTGGGTCTTTGACCTGCAGCGCCGCCGGCTGCTGTTCGAGGAACGGGTCTCCCACGGCCAGGGCTCCGGCAATGCCATGGCCGAGACCTTCTCCAACATTCCCGAAAGCCACCAGTCCAGTATCGGCCTGTTCCGTACCATGAACAGTTACCAAGGCCGAAATGGCTACTCGCTCCGCCTGGAGGGCCTCGAGCCCGGCGTCAACGATCAGGCCTACCAGCGTGCCATCGTCATCCATGGCGCCGACTATGTCAGCGAGGCCTTCATCGAGCAGACCGGCCGCCTCGGCCGCAGCCATGGCTGCCCGGCGGTTCGTCAGGAGGTCGCGGCACCACTGATCGACAGCATCAAGGAGGACCAGTACCTCTTCACCTACTATCCTGACCCTGAGTGGCTGGCGAGTTCGGACTTCTTCAGTTGCGACCGGGATGAGGCGCGGCTGGCCCTTAACTGATTCGAGCCTGCGATGGCCGCGATCGGCAATGCCAGGGTAGGGTGTCGCGTGAGCGTCCGCATTGCAGCCGTGTCTCGGACTGGGCCATGCTGTAAAACCGATGGGTTACTGGCACAGGAGAGAATGATGCAACATCGTGTATTGTTGATTACCGGAGCGTCGAGCGGAATCGGCGCCGCCACGGCCCGGGCCGCCTCGCGGGAGGGCTACAAGCTGGTGCTGGCCGCCCGCTCCACCGAAAAGCTCGAGGCGTTGGCCAGCGAACTCGGGGCGGAAAATGTGCTCACCATCGGCGTGGATGTCACGGTCATGGCGCAGCAAGAAGCCATGGTAGACCAGGCAGTGGAACGCTTCGGGCGCATTGATGGCGTCTTTGCCAATGCCGGCCGCGGTGGCTCACCGGGTGGGTTCAGCGGCGCGGATCATGAAGCCTGGCGCGAGATGATCCTGACCAACGTCTACGGCGTCGGGCTGACGCTGCAAGCCACCCTGCCTGCCCTGCGCAAGAGCCGCGGCCATGTATTGCTTACCGGTTCGGCAGCAGGTCGCGCCACCATTCCGGGCTCGATGTACAGTGCTTCCAAGTGGGCCGTGACCGGGATCGGTTATAACCTTCGCGAGGAGCTTCGCGGCAGCGGTATCCGCGTCACCCTGATCGAGCCCGGGATGGTCGACACCCCCTTCTTCGACGAGCGCCCGAGTCATGCCCTGCAGGATCGTGATATCGCCAATGCCGTGCTGTATGCCCTGATTCAGCCTCCCCATGTCGACGTCAACGAAATATTGATCCGCCCGACGCCTCCTATCGACTGACAACTTTTAACGCAAGTTATAGGAAATGATTAGAAATATTGTTGGCTCATCTAATTATTCAGCAACTTCTGCAGAAAATTAATGTGCATTAACGTACATAGCCATTTTGTCTGCCATACTTGGGTCAGTTGAGCAGGGAGCGCTCATACAGGGAAGATCGGGCCAGGGAGGCCCAGAGTGCCAAGGAGCGCGGACAGGATGTCCATAGCAAGGCAGGCAAGGAGGCACAATGCATGCGTTGGAAGCGTTGGCCCGGTCTTTCTAGAAGGCCGGGCCTTTTGTTGGCTGAACCAGCTCTTTTACAAGGATGGTATAACTTCTACTTTCCGTAGAGCAATTATCTTCCAGCACCATACTTGCTTTTTTTTAAGAAAAATTAACGTGTCGTCCCTGTGTTTCACGCTACACTATTAACTTAGGTTATTATTTCTCTCATCTTGACCGTTGATGGACCAACGTTAATCAAGCAGGTGTTTACATAAACGACTCCATCAAACCTCTCGTGACAAAGCTGAACAACTTCCAGACTCACACATCAGAGGATATTAGATTACTCGAAGATGCCGTGAGCGAGGAAAGATGCTTTGGTAAAGACGAGGACGTGATTCGGGAAGACCAGACGACAAACCACGTTTACCTCGTGGTAAAGGGCTGGGCATGTCGCTACAGAACAAACTCCCTCGGAAAAATGCAGATACTCAACTATCAGATTCCCGGCGACTTCTGCAATCTCCATACGACACTTACCCAAAAAATCGAATATTCCATCGGGACTCTCGTACCCTCTGTCATTGCGTACATTACGCACGACAAGATAGATGACATTTACGAGCATCATTCCCGTTTGACACGTTCCTTCAACTGGTTGGCGCTCAATGAAATCTCCATTCTGCAGGAATGGTTGATCAACGTGGGTTCACGCCCAGCCCACCAGCGTCTTGCGCACCTGCTCTGTGAGTTGCTCATCCGTACTCGGGCCGCAGGGCTTACGGAAGATCACCGCTTTTGTTTGCCTCTTACGCAAGCCCAGCTGGGCGAATCCATGGGCATCACTCATATCCATACCAACCGCGTCATGAAGCGGCTGCGGGCTGAGGGCATGATCACCTTTCAGGACCGAATAGTAGAAGTCATGGACTGGCAGAGGCTCAAGGAATACGCCGATTTCGATGCCCGATACTTGCACCTGGACAATGCCGAACCAAGTCTGATCAGGGACCTGTAAACCCCGATCACGCAGGGCCATGGCAGAGTTCACACCGTCAACAAAACAACGATGACATTCGTCAGGATTAAGCGGATACCCTTCCAGCAACGTACCGGGTCCCACTCGACCAGTTCGATGATGGTGATGATAAAGGCCTGACGCTGGCCGCTGCCCGTCGCGACCTCTATGCTGGGTGCCCCAGTGCATTGCAGCAAATCGCGACCGAGGGTGTGGTATGACCGACAAGAAGCGCATCGACCTGGCGCTCCAGGGCGGCGGTGCCCATGGCGCCTTCACCTGGGGCGTCATGGATCGCTTGCTGGAAGACGAACGTATCGAGATCGAGGGCATCAGCGGCACCAGCGCCGGCGCCATGAACGGTGTGGTGATCGCCGACGCCCTGACCCGTGGCGACGAAACCACCGCACGCGAGGCGTTGAGTGGTTTCTGGCGTGCCGTCAGCCAGGCCGGCATGTCCAGCCCGGTCAAGCGCATGCCTTGGGACATACTGACCGGCAACTGGAGCCTGGACACCTCTCCCGGCTATATCGCCATGGATTTGATGAGCCGCCTGGTGTCGCCCTATCAGTTCAACCCGCTCAATTTCAATCCACTGCGCACCATCGTCGACGACCACGTCGATTTCGCGCGGGTGCGGGCATGCCAGGATTTGAAGCTGTTCGTCACGGCAACCAACGTGCGCAGCGGCAAGCAACGAATCTTCACGCGGGAGGAGATGAGTCTCGACGCGGTCATGGCGTCGGCCTGCCTGCCGACTGTCTATCAGGCGGTGGAGATCGATGGCGAGGCATACTGGGATGGTGGCTACACCGGTAACCCGGCCCTGTTTCCGTTGATGGAACATTGCGACTCACGCGATATCGTCATCGTGCAGATCAATCCCATCTATCGCGAGGAACTGCCCACCAGTGCCTCGGCCATCATGAACCGCCTTAACGAGATCACCTTCAACGCCTCCCTGATCAAGGAAGTTCGTATGGTGGCCATGATGCAGCGTCGTCTAATAGACACCGACCACGATATTGGCTGCTTCGCCGAGACCCTGTTTCATCGCATCAGCGCCGACGACACCGTGTCGGATCTTTCGGTCTCGAGCAAGCTCAACGCCGAATGGGCTTTCCTCTGCTATCTTCGCGATCGCGGGCGTGAGGCGACCTCAGCCTGGCTAGACGCCAACTATTCGTCCCTGGGAATTGTCTCCTCTCTGGACGTGGAGAGTGTCTACCGGGAGACCGAGACGGACCGGTAAGCCTCCGGGGCCGGCTCCACTGCCCGGCGGTTTCTCGCAGCGTGGAAAAGAAGTGTCCCGCACGGCTTTGCTGCATGACGGATATGTGTCCATGCTAAGCACACAGTCAGGTCAGGTTGCTCCCTGGCTCCCTCCCGGTGTTCGATCACTGGGTTGGATGGCAAACGTTGACTGGCTGTAGATTTGACCAAGAACTGTAGCTTGACCACAAGAGGAGGTGAAGACTGCCGAGCCACGGCACCGTTGGCGCCCCTGTCACCTGCCTGACATCTCGCGCTGACAGTGTCGAATACGAGACGCTTGTGTGACGTCTCCGACGTGAAAATCAGGAGAGCTGCGCCGATGGTACGCATCGACAAGAAAGCCACCCGACTCTACGTGCTGGACACCAACGTTCTGATTCACGACCCCTCTGCCCTTTATCACTTCGACGAGCACGAAGTGGTCATCCCCATGACCGTTCTCGAGGAGCTCGACAAGCACAAGAATGGCATCCGCGAAATCGCCCGCACCGCCCGTCAGGTCAGCCGCACGCTGTCGGACCTGACCGCCAATGTCGACATCGATCAAATCCGCAACGGCATTCCCATCCAGCGCATGGCCGGTCCGGACGGCATGCTTCGTTTGCTCTGCTATCGCGACCTCGAGCCCCTCGACCCGCTCGCTGACAGCCCCGACAACCGCATCCTCGCCGAGACCTGCCGGCTGCGTGACGAGCGCACCGACGCCTCGGTAATTCTCGTCACCAAGGACATCAATCTCAGGGTCAAGGCGGCGGCCTTGGGCGTTCCGGTGGAAGACTACCTCAACGACCGCGTCTTCGATGATTCCGACGCCATGATCGATGGGGCGCGGATCTATCCGGATGCAGGACACGACGGCAGCGGGCTCTGGGACAGCCTGAGGGTGGATGTGCGCGTCGAGCGCCAGGACCAGCGCGTCATCTATCGTCTCGCCGGCGATATTCCCCCCGAGTGGCACCTGGGCATGCTGGTTTCCGACAGCGATAACGGCGCGAGCTTCGAGGCCATCGTCCGCGACGTGGGCCCACGCCATGCGCATCTGGAACTGCTGACCAACTACCGGCACGGCGCCAGCGTATGGGGCGTGCACGCCCACGACAGCCGGCAGAACTTCACACTCAACCTGCTGATGGACGACGACATCGACCTGGTCACCATCGCCGGCAGTGCCGGCACCGGCAAGACCTTCATGACGCTGGCGGCCGCCTTCCAGCAGACCCTGGACAGCAAGCGCTTCGAGCGGATCGTCTTCACCCGCGCGCCGATTACCATGAGCGAGGACATCGGCTTCCTGCCGGGCACCGAGGAGGAAAAGATGTCACCGTGGATGGGCGCCTTCCACGACAACATGGATAACCTGCTGCGCGACGAGGAAGGGGGCTCCAGCTGGGACAATGGCGCCACCCGCCAACTGCTGGGTTCCCGGGTGCAGATCCGCGCCCCCGGCTTCATGCGCGGACGCACGCTCAACGACACCTTCCTGATCATCGACGAGGCCCAGAACTTCACGCCCAAACAGCTCAAGTCACTGGTCACCCGCGCCGGACGCAACACCAAGATCGTCTGCCTGGGCAATGTCGGCCAGATCGATACACCCTACCTGACCGCCAATACCTGCGGCATGGCGGCGGTCGTGCAACGCTTCCGCAATTGGCCGTTTGCCGGACACGTCACCCTGAAAAGCGTCGAGCGCTCGCGACTGGCGCTGGCGGGAGAAGAACTCCTCTAGCGCCCTCCTCTACCACTTCCCCCCGGCCGCTCAGGGGGCGACCAGCATGATGATGGCCAGCAGCAGCGCGCTGGCCATCATCAATACCGCGCCGTGGCGTCCCAACCACTGCTCCCCCCGTGCCAACACGCCAAGGCCGTCGACCAGCCAGCGCTCCAGCGCTTGCAGGTGCCTGACGACCGCGGCCACTGAGGTGCCGAGTCGTGACAGGCCACGCGCCATTCTCGCCGCCACCGCTCGATAACTTCTCATCAAGGGCCACCAGATATCGCCCGCTGGCAACCTCTCGATGACTCCGGGGATCCGCTGGCGAGCCACAAGCCCGATCGACACGGCCATCACAACGCCCAGGACCGCCGGCCACCAGAGCCCGACCAGCTCACCCGGCGACGGCCAGGCGGGCCGTCCTATGGGCAGCCACCAAGGCAAGGTGGCCGCCGCCAGCAGAGTGCCCAGCCAGGCTACCGACATCGCACCGGTCAACGCCATCAGGTCGTCATGGCGGGCCTGCCTCTCGGCCTGCCATTGGCGCCATAGGGCGCGGGCCATCAGCAGGGTCGTACCCACCGCCGCCAGACTGAGCCACAGCACGAGGTCCTTGTGATCGGCGTCGTAAAGCACCGTCTTGTAGGCCCACTTGCTGGCAAGCCCCGAGCCCAGCACCCCCGCCAGCGAGAGCCCCGGCAACACCAGCAGGACCCATAGCAGCCAGCTGGGCAAGCGGGGTGGGTGCTCACTGATCCCCACACCCAGGAAGAGCGCACCCTTGGTCAGCCCATGGTGACAGGCAAACAGGATCACGGCGGCGAACAGCGCCGGCCATTGGTCGGGAATGACCAGCCCCATGGCCACCAGCGCCGTGATCATGCCCATCTGACTGACGCTGGAGTACGCCAGCACCGCCTTGGGGTGCGCCTGGCAGGCCCCATACAGCGCTGCGCCGAAGGCCGTCACCAAGCCCGCCACCAACATCACCCGACCAAGCATCACGAATGCCTCGCCCGCGTCGGGATTCCCCACCGGCAAGGTCATCAACCAGCCCAGCAGGCCGGCCTTGATCATCACACCGCTGAGCACGGCGCTGGCCGGTGTCGGCGCAACCGGATGGGCGAGCGGCAACCACATGTGCAGCCCCACCACCCCAGCCTTGACACCGAAACCGAGCCATAAGAGAGCGGCCATCCAGACGCCCTGCTCGGCCTCTACGAGCCCCTCGCGCAACCCGTCGAGCGTGGTCGTCTCAGCACTGCCGGCGGCCCAGAGCAGCCCGGCCAGGATCATGCCCTCTCCCAGCACTGCCATGACCAGATAGGCGAGGCCGCCGGTCTGGGCATCACGCGTGCCGGCATGCACCACCAGGGGGTAGGCGGCGAAGGTCATCGTGGCAAAGCCCAGATAGAAGCTGGCGATATCCTCGGCGACGATCAACAGCAGGTTACCGGCAAGACACAGCGGCCAGAACAGCGCGAAACGCTGAAGCCGTCGCGCGGCATTATCGTCGCCAGCCTCAAGACGGTGCTGCTCGCTTGCTAGGTAGCCACGTGCATACAGGCCGGCCAGACCCCATAGCACGACCGCGACGGCGAGCAGCGAACGGCGCGGATCATCGAGCGACCAGACCCCGCCAAGTAGCCACCAGGACAGCGTCAGTGACGGCTCGGACCATGGCAGCAACAAGGCGAGCGCCGGCAGCGGCCCCGTGCACCACCAACCGTCCAGCCAGACCCGCGACTCCCCCGAGGACGATAACCAGCCTCGCACCGGTACCCGCAATGCCAGCACGAGCGGCCAGAACAACGCGGCGGCGATCACGCTGGAAAACAGCAGATCGCTCATAGCGCGTATTCCTGGGCGGCGACACGGGCCGCCCATTCCAACGGACTGAATGGCATGCTGGCCAGGAAGCCGGCCAGCAGGCTGAAGGCGGCGGTCGCCAGTGTCGGCCACAGCAGCCAGCCGTTGGTTTCCAACCGCCCGAGTCGGCGTTCGTCCGGCCACTCGCCATGGCCATGCGCCGGGCCTACTCGGAACCACAAACGGTGCAGGATGGGCAGGAAATAGGCGGCATTGAGTAGGCTGCTGGCGACCAGTACGGCGATCAACCAGGGCATGCCAGCCTCAACGGCCCCAAGGCCCAGGTACCATTTGCTGATAAACCCCACCGTCGGCGGCAAGCCGATCATGCCCAGCGCCCCCACCGTGAAGGCGAGACTGGTCAAGGGCATGCGCCATCCAGCTCCGTCGAGTTCGTCGATGCGATGAATTCCCAGTTCTTCCGCATAATTTCCCGCGCAGAAAAACAGGGTAACTTTCATCAGCCCCTGGTGAAGCAGATGAGAAAGCGCGGCGACGGTCGCCAGCGGACCGAACATTCCTACCCCAAGCACGATGTAGGCGACCTGGCTCACCGTCGAGAAGGCCAGCCGCGCCTTGAGCTCCTGCTGAGCCAGGGCGCGCAGCGAAGCGTAGAGGATGGTCACCGCCGCGATGGCGACGAGCCCGTGCATCAGCCAAAGCTGGTAACTGAACTCGATGCCGTAGACATCATAAACCAGCCGCACGATGCCGAAAGCACCGGCCTTGACCACCGCCACAGCATGCAGCAGGGCACTGACAGGGGCCGGCGCCACCATGGCCTTGGGCAGCCAGCCGTGTAGCGGCACCAACGCCGTCTTGACGCCCAGACCCAGGATCATGACGACGAAAATACTCACCAGGACCGGGTGCCACTCAGCGCCCAGATCAGCGAGGATTTCCCGCTCGCCGAAGCGGATGTCGCCGACCAATACGTGCAATGACACCACACCCAGCAGCAGCGCCAACCCTCCACTCAAGGTGTATCGCAGATACACGGCCCCGGCAGCCAGCGCCTTGCGGGTTCCCCGGTGTACCACCAGCGGGTAGGTCGAGAGCGTGAGCATCTCGTAAAAAATGAGGAAGGTGAAAAGGTTGCCGGCCAGGCTGATCCCGAGCGTGCTGGCGACACACAGGCTGAAGAAGCCGAAGAAGCGCTTGCGATTGGGGGAGTCCTCCAGATAGCCGATCGCATAGAGCGTAGTAAACAGCCACAGTAGGGAGGATAGCCCGGCGAACATGATGCCCAACGCATCGGCACGCAGCACGAAACTCACGCCTGCCGCCACCGGAAACTCGACGGCATATTCGAGCCCGCGATGCAGACCCCAGACCATCCAACCCACCAGGCCCAGTTTGATCAACGCCGCGCCCAGGTTAAGCGAGGTTCGGGCCCACCAGGCTCGCTCCGGCAACGCAAAGATCAGCGTTGCCGCCAGCAGCGACGTCGCCAGCGTGGCGACCGGCAACCAGGCGCCGCTCATGAACCACCTCCCCACGGCCTCAGCAGTCCCAGCGGCCAGTCGGCCACCAGTCCCAATGCCAGGGCCGTCAGCGCCAGCACCAGGGCCATCATATCCATCCCGAGCGGAAGGCGACGGTACGTCAGGTGCGGGGCCTGCTCGTCGAAGGAATAGCGGAACATCCGAAAGAGGTAGGCAGCGGTCAGCATGGTCCCGAGAACCAGCACCACGATCCAGTGCCACTGCTCCCCTCGCAGTGCCGCCTGCAGCAGTAGCCATTTGGCAGTGAAGCCGGCACTCGGCGGCAGCCCCATGAGTGTCACGGCGGCCAGGCCGAAGGTCAGCAACGGTAAGGGCAAGCGCCGGCTGGTACCGGCCAGCTCGACCAGTTTGCTGCAGCCGGTGGACAGCACCAGACTGCCCACGGCCATGAACATGGCGGCTTTGGCCAGTGCGTGCCCCGCCAGATGGAGCCAGGTGCCCCGCCAGGCAAGCGCGGCGACCACCTCGCTGGTGCCGATCAGCAACGGAAACGCCAGCATGAGATAGCCGAGTTGACCGACCGTAGAAAAGGCCACCATCTCCTTCAAGCCCTGGGATCGCCAGGCCAGAAGCCCACCCCACAGCACCGCCAGGCTCCCCAGGGCACCGAGCCACCAGGCAGCGGCCACCTGCCCCGGCACCAGCAGCAACCAAAGCTTGAGCAGAATGATGAATGAGGCCTTGATCACCAGGGCCGCATGGACCGCACTCACCGGTATCCAGGCCGCACCGTGCACCGGGGCAAGCCAGGCATGCAGGGGGAAGATGGCGGCCTTGAGCAGCAGCCCCGCCGAGAGCAATGCCACAGCGATCGTGGTGAGCCCGCCGGGCTCGGCCACCGCGGCCAGGCCCGCCAGATCAAGCCGTCCCCAGGCACCGAGCAGCAGCGACACGCCCAGCAGCCAGGCCAGTGAGCCGACCAGCGCATAAAGCAGGTAGCGCATGCCGGCGGCCAGGGCCTCGACCTCGCCGGGCAGCAGCATCAGCGCCACAGCACATAGCCCCATCAGTTCGAGCCCCACGTAGAGCGAGAGCAGGTCGGCGGCGATCCAGATTAGCGTCAGCCCACTACTCAGCCCACCCAGCAGCGGCCATAGCCAGGCAGCGGGCCGTGACGGAAGCTCGGCCGCGCGGCAATACCCGACGGCAAAGACAGCGCTTGCCATCAGCACGGTATGCGTCAAGAGCATCAGGAGGGTGGCAAGCCCGTCGAGGTACCAGGTCAGGGTCAGCTCGCCGAGGGAAAGGATGGCATGTCGAGGCCCTGATGCCGCGACCGTGGCGATCAGCCAGCAGGTTGCCGCCATCACCGGCAGATAGGCTGCCACTGCTGTCAGCATGCGACGCGGCGGGAAAAATAGCCCCACCAGGCCGAGCAGCAATGGTCCCCAAAGCACCAGCCATACCGCGGCCCAGAGCGATGGCGTCAGATGCAACGCCTCATCGCCCAGCGCGGCCAGGGGGTTCATTCCGCGCCTCCGCTCCCGCCGCCGAGCGCCAGGCGTCCGTCCAGCACGAAAAGACGTCGAATGAGCGACGCCCCGAGCAATGAACCGAGCAATGCCACTATCAACCCCGCCAGGATCAGCGCCTGAGCCTCTACCCGCGGACCGGCCACCCCCGCCAATACCAGAAAGACCCCGGAGCCCAGCACATTGAAGGCCAGCAGGCGACGCAGCAAATGCCGATGCCGGACGAATGCCCAGAGCCCCAACCCGATGATCGCTATACCCACCAGGGTCTGGGGGCCGAGTGCGGCGAGGGCTTCCGACTCCCTCGTCCCCACGTCATCGACGAGCAGCAGACTCGCTCCAGCGGCCATGAGCCACCAGGCCAGCGGCAACACCCATGACCTCACGCCGGAAGGCGAAGCGCCTGGCAAGGTGTCGCGTTCGGGAAGAGAGCGATGCGCGCCGAAGCCCAGCGCGAAAAAAAGGCTGAGACCGGTCAACAGCGCCCCCAGAACGGCCTCGACCACAGCCAACCAGGGCGCCCCCAGTTGCCACCAGGTCAGCGCCATCAACACGGCAAAGCAAACGAAACGACGACAGGCTCGCCGAAGGGAACGATCGACGAGACAGGCTAGCGCCATGAGCAATAGCAAGGCGGCAAGCACGACATCCAGAGTCGCCACAAATGCCTCGGGAAGCAGTGACATGGAAAGAACGACTCAACTGGCGAAGCGAGAGCCCCGCCAGGCTAAGCGTTGGGCTCGAGGTGTTGAATACAGCAACCTGGCGCCAAGCCGGGATGCTGGCTCATACCTGACGCTCCTCTGCCCGGGCCGCCTCGGGAGCGTGAGCGGCGTGCAGACGAGCGATCAACTGATCTTCGAGAGTGAAGCGCTCGGTAAGCCCCTTGGCCAGACGATCGAGCCAGGCGGGGAGCCGTGCCAGGTGCTGCTGGCAGCGCACGGGGCTTGCGTAGTCGGCGTCGAAATCGAGCACCAGTTCGGTCGACATTTCCAGCCGTTCGAGCAACTTATCGGCCAGTAACAGGCCTTCATCATCGTCAAAGGCCTTCGCTTCTTCACGCAACTGCGGATAGATCTCGAAGTGACCGGCACTGATGTAGTCCATCAACAGCTCGCTGAAGGCATCGATTCGCGGTTTGGTCACCGCCTCGAGCTCCATGTCGCAAGCCTGCTTGAGTTCGACGAAATTCACCAGCAATGCGCGGCGCTCGTCGAGCCAGCGGTCGATCAAGCTGTGCACGCCACCCCAGCGTTCCAGCGCATTCTTGCAATCTTCCAGCATAGGAGACTCCCTGACTCCATGGGGCCGGCAGCGAAGCGCCTCCCGACCGCGTCTACACAGATTCACCCCTGCCAGGGATGGTGTCAATCCTGACGACGACTAGCCCTGCCAGCGATACACATACGGTCTGTAGACCACCCGCAGCAGCATGCCCAGTGGGGCCAGCATGAGCAGCAGGAAGCCCACCAGGGTCCAGCCCGGCAGCGAGATGCCGAGCAGCACGAAATCGATCTCGGCGCACTCCCCGGAACCGGTGAACACCGTGGCAAACACTTCCTGCAGCGGCATGATCTCCATCATGTAGTCAAGGCCTGGGCCGCAGGTCGGCACCTCGTCCGCCGGCAGCGACTGCAGCCACAGATGCCGAGACACGATGCCGATGCCGACCAGCACGGCGGTCAGCGACAGGCCGCCATAAACGCCGGCGCCGAGGCGCCCTTGGGGGTTGTGAATGGCCGCCACGGCGAACACCACAGCGGCCGACAGTACGGCAACGCGCTGGAAGATACACAGCGGGCAGGGCTCCAGTCCGCCGAGATGCTCGAGCCCCAAAGCCACTGCCATCATGAAGGCACAGAAGGCCAGGCCGGCCAGGCTCCATTGTCGAACCGACACGCGTGACAGGGTCGTCATCATGAAGCGGCCTCATCGATCAGGCGGGCTTGCCGGGCCCGATTGAAGTAATCGGCGAGAAAGTCATCGAAGGGCTCGAGGTCGGCTGTCTCGATATCTCGCTGCTGCTCCCAAGAGGTATGAGCAAGCTGGTCGAACAGGGCCTCCCGCGCCCTGTCCATCGGCTCCTCACGCAAACTGGCGGCCTGCTCGGCGGCAAGCGACAGCATGTCATCGCTGAATTCCTCACCGCTCTCGCGTAACCGCGCAAGCAAGCGCCCGGAGGGCGTCAGCGAGGAATCCATGAGCCGTGGCGCCAGTTCTGCCAGTGCTGCATGATGCGGTGCGCCCTCCTCCAGCAGGTCGAGCAGCGAGGCGACCTGACCGAACTCGGCGAACATCTCGCCGCCCCAGTCGGCGATGGAGCGCAAACGGCCATGCTGCTCGAGACGCAGCTCGGGGTCGCGGCCGCGCTCCACCACGCGACGGCGATTGTCATCCAGCCGGTCGCACTCCTCGTCGGGAATCCATGGGCTTTCCGACAGCAGGCACCACACCAGGAAGGTATCCAGGAAACGGATCTGGGTCTCATCGATGCCCAGCGTCAGCAGCGGGTTGAGGTCGAGACAGCGCACTTCGATGTACTCCACCCCGCGAGCCTCGAGCGCCTGGCTGGGCGTCTCGTCGTGGCGCGTCACCCGCTTGGGCCGGATATCGCTGTAGTACTCGTTCTCGATCTGCAGGATGTTGGCATTGAGCTGATGCCAGCCGTCCGCCTCACGCACGCCCATGGACTCGTAGGGAGGCCACGGTGTGGAAATGGCGTGTCGCAGAGTATTCACGTAATTGGAGAGCGAATTGAAGCAGATCTTGAGCTGCTCCTGAACCTTGTTTTGGTAGCCCAGATCCGACATGCGCAGGCTGGTGGCATAGGAAGACACCAGCGTCTCGTCGGCATGTGGCTCGAGCTTGGCGGGGATCTTGCCGCCGGGCAGGAAGCTGCGATCCAGCGCCGGTGAGGCACCGAACAGGTAGAGCAACAGCCAGCTATGGCGCCGGAAGTTGCGAATCAGCCCGAAATAGCGCGCCGAGCGGTACTCGCTCAACGGGGTTTCGCTCGCCCCATCGATCTCCTGCAGGCGACGCCACAGGTCGTCGGGAAGCGAGAAGTTGTAGTGAATCCCGGCAATCGACTGCATGATCCGGCCGTAGCGCACGTCGAGCCCCTTGCGGTAGACGTGCTTCATGGTGCCCACGTTGGAGCTGCCGAAGTCGGCGATGGCCACGCTGTCGTTGCCGTTCAACCGCGACGGCATACTGGCCGGCCAGATCAGCTCGTCCCCTAGGTGGCGATAGCTGAATCGGTGCAGGTCGGCCAGAAACGCCATGGCGTCTCGCGGACGACAGGTGACCGGGGTAATGTATTCCAGCAGTGCCTCGGCATAATCGGTCGTGATATGCGGGTGGGTGAGCTTGGAACCCAAGGCAGCGGGATGCGGCGTGGCGGCGATGCGACCTGTAGGATCGACGCGCAGTCCCTCCTTCTCGATGCCGCGCCGCAAGCGACCGAACAATCCCTGTCGTGCCGACGCTTCGAGTCGCTCGATACGGGTGGCGAGTGAGTCTGACAAGATGAACACCCCATGTCGTGGAAGCCGCCAGAGGGCCGTGCTTCACGGTTCGCATTGAATACGCCCGTCCGGGGCGCCCGTAAAACTTCAGATTATGGTGCCGTCGGACACCGATGCAAGGTCACCGGCCCTTCTTCGCCTGCAGAAGAGCGGCGCCGAGCGCGCCCATCTGCCCGTCCGACTGGCCTTGCCGGGTCCCGGCCTGGCTGGTCTGGCCGCCCCTGCGCGCCGCCTTGTCCTGGCCACCCCGGCGCCCTTCAGCGTTGCCGCGGCGCGGCCGCTCGGCCCCGGCGTCTTCCAGTGGATCATCGAGGCGCATGGTAAGGGCGATACGTGAGCGTTCGAGGTCCACGCTCATCACCTTGACCCTGACGATATCGCCGGCCTTGACCACCGTTCGCGGATCCTCGACGAAACGCTCGGAGAGCGCCGAGATATGCACCAGACCGTCCTGATGAACGCCGATATCGATGAAGGCGCCGAAGTGGGTAACGTTGGTGACGCCCCCTTCGAGGATCATGCCGGGCTCGAGGTCCTTGAGGGTCTCGACGCCTTCGCGAAACTCGGCCGCCTTGAACTCGGGGCGCGGATCGCGGCCGGGCTTGTCGAGCTCCTTGAGGATATCGTTGATGGTGGGCACCCCGAAGCGTTCATCAGCGAATTCGGCAGGCTCGATCGACTTGAGCGTCGCACTGTCGCCGATCAGGCCACCCAGCTCGCGGCCGCTGCGCTTGGCGATCCGCTCGACCAATGGGTAGGCCTCGGGGTGAACGGCGCTGGCATCCAGCGGGTTGGTGCCGTTCATGATGCGTAGAAACCCGGCACACTGCTCGAAGGTCTTGGGACCCAGCCGGCTGACGTCGAGAAGCGCGCGGCGGCTGCGAAACGCCCCCTCGCCGTTGCGACGCGCGACAATGGCCTCGGCAAGCGCCGGGTTAAGGCCGGCGACCCTCGAGAGCAGCGCGCTCGATGCGGTATTGAGATCCACCCCCACCGCGTTGACGCAGTCCTCGATCACCGCCTCCAGGCTCTTCGACAGTTGCAGCTGTGAGACATCGTGCTGGTACTGGCCCACGCCGATGGACTTGGGCTCGATCTTGACCAGCTCGGCCAACGGGTCCTGCAGGCGCCTGGCGATGGAGACCGCGCCGCGAATGGTCACGTCGAGGTCGGGAAATTCCCGTGAGGCATACTCGGAGGCGGAATAGACCGAGGCGCCCGCCTCGCTGACCATCACCTTGGCCAGCGCGCGATTGCCATGCCCTTTTTGTGAAGAGAAGTACTTGACCAGATCGCCGGCGAGCCGGTCGGTCTCGCGGCTGGCGGTCCCGTTGCCGACGGCGATCAGCGCCACGTCGTGCTTTTCGACCAGCGTGGCGAGCTCGGCAAGCGATGCGTCCCAGCGATTCTGCGGCGCATGGGGATAGATCGTGGTGTGCGCGAGGAACTGGCCGGTCGCGTCAACCACCGCCACCTTGCAGCCGGTGCGCAGGCCCGGGTCGATGGCAAGCGTTGCCTTCTGGCCCGCCGGTGCCGCCAGTAACAAGTCCTTGAGATTGGCGGCGAAGACGTCGATGGCGGCCTGCTCGGCACGCTCGCGCAGGCGACTCATCAACTCGGTCTCGAGCTGGGTATACAGCTTGACCCGCCAGGTCCAGCGCACCACGTCGCGAAGCCATGCATCGGCGGCGCGGCCCTCGTCACGAATGGCGACATGACGGGCGATCATCACCTGGGCGGGATGGATCGGCGCGTCCTGTTCGCCGGGCAGGCGAATCGACAGCGCAATCACCCCCTCGTTGCGGGCGCGGAACATCGCCAGCGCGCGGTGCGATGGCGTCTTCGCCAAAGGCTCATCATGCTCGAAATAGTCCGAGAACTTGGCGCCCTCGCGCTCCTTGCCCGCTAACAGCCGGGCGCTCAGCTCGCCCTCGCTCCACAGGCGCTCGCGCAGTTGCCCGACCAGCTCGGCGTCCTCGGCGAAACGCTCCATGAGAATCTGGCGCGCACCGTCCAGCGCCGCCTTGGCGTCCTCGACGCCCGGCGTGTCACCCTCTGCCGGGCGCAGGTAGGCTTGCGCCTCGATCTGCGGGTCGCGGGTCGGGTCGGCCATCAGCACATCGGCCAACGGCTCTAGCCCAGCCTCCCTGGCGATCTGAGCCTTGGTGCGGCGCTTCTTCTTGAAGGGCAGGTAAAGGTCTTCCAGGCGCTGCTTGGTATCGGCGGCCTGAAGGCGCGCCGCCAGATCGTCGGTCAGCTTGCCCTGCTCGTCGATGGCGGCGAGCACGGCGGTGCGTCGCTCCTCCAGTTCGCGGAGATAGCGCAGGCGTTCATCGAGCTGGCGAAGCTGGATATCGTCGAGCCCGCCGGTCACTTCCTTGCGATAGCGGGCGATGAAGGGCACGGTGGCCCCGCCGTCGAGCAGTTCCACCGTCGCGGTAACTTGCTGAGTCCTGACGCCGAGTTCTTCGGCGAGACGCGTGATGATGCGGTTGGTGGCGTCCATGTAACCCCTGTCGCTGCTTCAGGAAACGAATCGCGACAAGGTATCACAAACCGCCATCAGGCGGGGACGAATGACAGCGCCAGTCCGTTGTTGCACCAGCGCAGCCCGGTGGGCTCGGGCCCGTCCTCGAACACATGGCCCTGATGGCCGCCGCAGCGGGCGCAGTGATATTCCGTACGCGGCCAGATGGCCTTGTAGTCGACCTTACTGAGCAGGTGTCCCTCGACATGCTCGAAGAAACTAGGCCAGCCGGTGCCGGAGTCATACTTCATGGCGCTGGTGAACAGCAGCAGGTCACAGCCGGCACAGTGAAACTCGCCCTCGCGGGTTTCCTTGTCCAGCGGACTCGAGAAGGCCGGCTCGGTGCCCTCCTCCCGCAGAATCTCGTACTGTTCTTCGCTCAGACGCTCCCGCCACTCGGCATCGCTAAGCTCCAGGGTCTCGAGCCCTGCGGCGCGCTGGAGGTCGGGCTTGGGCCTGGCGCTCGCCACGCTGGGCAGTAGGCTTGCCAGGCCTCCGGCGCTCAATAACCCGAGAAAATGACGACGTTTCATCGTTGAACTCCCTTGCGTAAATGACATCGAGCGGTAAACCCGCCACGACACCTCTATAACTACGCAGTGCACATCCTGCTGGATGCATTAAAAAAACGGGGCGAGTCACCTGACTCACCCCGTTTCGACCCTATGGCTGCCACGGGGTTCTCTTATCAATTCAGAATTAGCTAATCAAACCTGTGGCCCCGCCTCTATGATGGCCGAATCAACCCCGGCGAACTTCTTGAAGTTGTCGACGAACTTGGCGGCCAGTTCCTGCAGCTGCCGGTCATAGGCGGCAGGGTCCTGCCAGGTCCGGCGAGGGTCGAGCAGGCTCGAATCCACGCCCGGTACCGCCACAGGCACTTTCAGGTTGAGACCATCGATATGTCGGGTCTCGACATCACGCAACACACCGTTCTGGATCGCGGCGATGATCGCCCGGGTGGTAGGAATCGAGAAACGCGCCCCGCCTTCACCGAAGGCCCCCCCGGTCCAGCCGGTATTGACCAGGTAGACCTGAGCGTCCTTGGCCTCGACGCGCTTGATCAGCAGGTCGGCATACTCGCGGGCCGGGCGCGGAAAGAACGGTGCCCCGAAGCAAGTGGAGAAGGTCGCTTCGAGCCCACTGGAGGAGCCCATCTCAGTCGAGCCGACCTTGGCCGTGTAGCCGGAGAGGAAATGGTAAGCCGCCGCCTCCTTTGAGAGCATCGACACCGGCGGCAGCACACCGCTCATGTCACAGGTCAGGAAGACGATGGCGCTGGGCTCACCGGCACGATTCTCGGGGACGCGTTTTTCGACATGCTCCAGCGGATAGGCGGCGCGCGAATTCTGGGTCAGGCTGCCGTCGGCGTAGTCGGGTTCGCGACGATCATCCAGCACCACGTTTTCCAGGACCGTGCCGAACTTGATGGCGTTCCAGATCACCGGCTCGTTCTTCTCTGAGAGATCGATGCACTTGGCGTAGCAGCCGCCCTCGATGTTGAAGACCGTGCCCGGCCCCCAGCCATGCTCGTCATCACCGATCAGGTAGCGCACCGGGTCGGCGGAGAGTGTGGTCTTGCCGGTGCCCGAGAGGCCGAAGAACAACGTGGTCTCGCCATCCTCGCCGACGTTGGCCGAGCAGTGCATCGGCAGCACGTCGGACTCGGGGAGCAGGAAGTTCTGCACCGAGAACATGGCTTTCTTCATTTCACCGGCATAGCGCATGCCGGCGATCAGCACCCGCTGCCCGGCGAAATCGAGGATCACGCAGCCGTCGGCGTTGGTACCGTCGCGCTGAGGGTCGCATTCGAAGTACGGCGCATTGAGTATGGTCCATTCCTGCTTCAACACGGGATTGAACGGCTCAGGGCGCACGAACATGGTGCGACCGAAAAGATTATGCCAGGCCGTTTCAGTCGTCACCCGCACGGGCAGATAGTGCTCGGGGTCGCTGCCCACATGCAGCTCCGAGACGTACTGCTCGCCGTTGCCAAGATAACTTTCGACGCGGCGCCACAACGCCTCGAACTTTTCGGCGTCGAACGGCAGATTGACATTGCCCCAGTCGATCCGGCCGCTGGTAGAAGGCTCATCGACGATGAAGCGGTCCTTGGGCGAGCGGCCGGTACGCAGGCCAGTGTTCACCACCAGTGCACCATTGGCGGCCAGGTGGCCTTCGCCCTTGGTCACGGCGCGCTCGATCAGCTCCGCACTGCTGAGGTTGACGTGGAGGCGGGGAGTGGCGGCTGGCTGCGCGCTGGCAGCCTGGGATGCGGCTTGGGTCATGGTCATGTCAATTCCTTGGCCTGGCGGCCGTTCTCTCTCGTGAGCCGGGCGTCATCGACGCAGCTAAGCTGATGCCTTCGAACCACCAGGTGCGGGTCTTCCCGTCTTGTTCCGTGGTGATCCTGTCGTTGTCTGGTTGCGGAAGCGGGGGCCATTATGTCAAAAACACCTGTCACGTGGAACGGCGTTTTTGGACGAAGATCTTGTAGTTTTACTACTACATCAACGATCTTCGCTTACCTTACAAATGTTCACAAATGAAAATCTCGCACTTGACACTTCTCAAAGAAGATCAAAAAACAATCGCGTCAATGAATCACCGGTGGCTCGTCATCGGCCGCGACCAACAGCGCCTCGATATCGGCGGGCGAAAACCGGTAGCGGCTATGACAAAAATGACACTGGGTCTCGATAACGCCCTGCTCCGCCAGTACTTCACGCAATTCCGCTTCGCCGAGCGTCAGAAGACTCTCGCCGATTCGCTGGCGCGAGCAGGTGCAGGCAAAGCGCAGCGGCTTTGGTTCAAAGACTCTCACCGTTTCTTCGTGATAGAGCCGATACAGCATGTCGCGTTGTTCGAGACTGAGCAATTCGTCTGGTGTCAGCGTAGCCGCCAGCTGGACGGTTCGCCCCCAGGCATCGTCATCCTGGTGCTGCGACGCATCGGGCAGTCGCTGCAACAGCAGGCCCCCGGCACGGCTATCGCTCGCGGCCAGCCACAAGCGTGTCGGCAGCTGCTCGGATTGGGCGAAATACGCCTCAAGGCATTTCGCTAGACTGTCGTGTTCCAGAGCCACGATGCCCTGGTAACGATGACCGTCTCTGGGATCCAGCGTGATCATCACCTGGCCGTCACCGATCAACTCATGAAAGCTCATCTCATCGACCGAAAGCTCGGCGTCGTCGGCCAAGCGGGCGACCGCTCGCAACTCCCCGCCGGGGTTGGACTCGGCCATCAGCAGCGACAAGGCGCCCTTGCCGCGCACTTCGATACTCAGGGTGCCATCGAGCTTGACGGTATCGGTAAGCAGCGCCACCGCGGCCAGCAACTCGCCCAACAGGTGATTGATAGCCGGCGGGTAGTGGTGACGGTCGAGCACGTCCTGGTAGGCCTGCTCGAGGGTGACGATCTCGCCACGCACGTTGGTACGATCAAAAAGGAAACGTTGAATCTGGTCATTCATGACGCATAAGAACCTGAAGGCTGATGGCTGGAGATTGGTAATGGAAAATTGATTGCTGAAAAGTAGCGACTGGAAATGGATGACTTGAACGGGGTGACTGGCGATTGATGACTGACAAGTTGAAAGACGATAGGGGTCAATCCTCGCCCTGATTGCGCTGGAAGCGATGAATCTCGCGCCGCTGCTTCTTGTCGGGCCGCTTGAGGGGGTGCTGCATGGCCTGATTGGTCAGGCGACGCGCCTCGGCCTCGCGCTCGCGACGCGCGACGCTCTCGGTCGTCTCGGCATAGAGGGCCCGGGCTTCGGGGGCGCCCCGTCGCTGGTCGGAGAGCGCCAGCACTTCGACCTCGAGGGTGTCCCAGCCCTGCGGCACGCGAATCAACGCCCCCACCTCGACGGCCTTGCTGGTCTTGGCGCGGGTGCCGTTGTACTGCACCTTGCCGCCCTCGATGGCCTTCTTGGCCAGCGCCCGCGTCTTGAAGAAACGCGCCGCCCACAGCCACTTGTCAAGACGCACGCTATCCATGGGTGGCGTCTCCCTGGTCGTCGTTGATCAGCGGCGGCAGGTGCTGCGGCAGAATGGACGCGAAGCGATCGAGAACGATGAACTCCTCGAGCTCCTTTTCGGGCCGCGTGCTGTCAGGCTGCTTGATGCCGAGCAAGTGGCGGATCCCGAACTCGCGCGCGCTCTCCAGCACCGACGGATTGTCATCGATGAACAGGGTACGCTGGGGATCGAAGGGCTCAATTTCCTGCAGGGCGAACCAGAAGGCCTGCTCTTCCTTGGGAACACCAAGATCAGCAGATGAGACGATGGCGTCGAGATAGGCTTCCAGGCCCGTGAGCGGCAGCTTGAGCTCGAGGCTCGCCCGATCGGCATTGGTCGCGAGTACCACGCGAGGATGCGCCTGGTGCAGCCACTTGAGAAAATCCAGGGCATCGCCGCGCAGCCCAATCAGATGCTGGATTTCGCGTTTCAGGGCCAGGATGTCGACATCCAGCTCGCGACTCCAGTACGCCAGGCTGTACCAGTTGAGCGTGCCCTTCTCGTGAATGATCCGCGAACGTACTTGCGCCTGGGTTTCCTCATCCAGCCGATGAAGCTCCACATAACGTCGCGGCAGATGTTCGAGCCAGAAATGGCTATCGAAGTGCAGGTCCAGCAGGGTGCCGTCCATGTCCAGCAGGACGGTGTCGATGGCGCGCCAGTCGATCATCGCATCTCCGGATGGCATCGTTGAGGGCGTGAGGCATAATATTGTACCCAAACCGGGACGGCGACGCATGGACCGGCCCAACACGTCGGAGAAAGGAGCGATCATGACACAAGAAAGCGGCCCGACGAGCCATCAAGGCACGACCCACTGGCCGGAAAAACCCAAGGTGTTGTCGCGTCAATCCGTCGCCCGCAGCCGGCTGTTTCATATCGAATCGCTGGAGTTGCGCTTCGCCAATGGCGAGGAGCGCACTTTCGAGCGGCTCACCGGCAGCGATCATGGGGCGGTGATGATGGTCGCCATGCCCGACCCCGAGCATGTACTGCTGATTCGGGAATACGCGGCGGGCTTCGAGGACTACGTACTGACCCTGCCTAAGGGGCTGGTCGACCCTGGTGAGGACGTAATCAGTGCCGCCAACCGCGAACTCATGGAGGAATGCGGCTTCGGGGCCCGGCGTATCGAGCCACTGGTGGAACTCTCCCTGGCGCCCAACTACATGCGCCATCGCATGCAGGTCTTGCTGGCGACCGACCTCTACCCCAAGCGCCTGCCCGGCGACGAGCCGGAACCGCTGATCGTCGAGACCCACGCCATCCGGGAGTTGCCGGCCCTGCTCGCCCGCGAGGATTTCCATGAGGCCAGGGCCATCGCTGCCCTGTACATCGCGCGTGACCGGTTGCGCAGCGAAGAGTCCGCTACGTCCCTGTGGTAACGCCGATTCCGTGGTGATATCGACTCTGACGTGTCGGATGCGCGTTCTATCCACGGCAAGCCGCTGTCCCCGGCAAGCCACTACTTGAGATTGACCCAACGCTTCTGGCGGTGGCTGTCCAACCCCACTTCGAGCAGCGTCATCACATTGATGGCTTCATCGATGCTCACCGGGGGTGGGCTGCCTTCGAGGAGCGCCGAGGCGATTCCCGCATAGTAGGCAAGATAATCCCCCGGTGGCGACGGTGCCCGGCGATCGATGAAACCCTCCTCGCCATTCTCCAGCGTCAAGCGACCGGGCCACGGGTCGGCGCCCCATTGCGGCGTGGGTCTACGACCCTCCTTGAGCCAACCTTCCTGAGGGTCGAGGCCAAACTTGACGAAGCTGCCGCGCGTGCCATTCGCGCGAAATCTCGGCGTTTCTTCGGCGGCCAGGGTTCCCGCCTGGAGCACCACCCGCTTGCGGTCATAGGCCAGCATCGCCAGGAAATCGTCGTCGACCTGGGCGCCATCACGCAGCGTCGCCAGTTGGACGAAAATGGCCTTGGGCATGCCGAACAGCAGCACCGCCTGGTCGAGCAGGTGCGGCCCCAGGTCGTACCAGATCCCGCTGCCCGGCTGGTGTCGCTCACGCCAGCGATCTGCCGCCACCATGGGACGAAAACGGTCGAAGCGCGACTCCAGACTCACCACCCTCCCCAGTTCGCCCGAGGCGATGACCTCCTGCAGGGCCAGGAAGTCGCTGTCCCAACGCCGATTGTGGAAGACGCTTAGCATGCGCTCCGCGTTGTTGGCCAGGCTTTTCAGCAGCCTGGCCTCAGAGAGCGTGATGGTGACCGGCTTGTCGACCACCACGTGCTTGCCCGCTCCCAGCGCCGCCTTGGCCAGGGCGAAGTGCGTGTCATTGGGGGTCACGATCACCACCAGGTCGATATCCGCACGGGCAAACAGCATGGCCGCCTTGGGCAGCACGTCGACCGAGGGCAGGTCGGCCTTGACCTTGTCGGCATCACCACTGACGACAGCGGTCAGCTCGAGTGTCGGGGTCGCCTCGATCAACGGGGCATGGAAGGTCTTTCCCGCCATGCCATAGCCGACCAGGCCGACATTGAGAGTCTGAGTCATCATCAATTCCTTCTGATACGAACGGCGCATAAGCGTTACCGTAGCGCTCGACCTGACCGTTTACGAGGGGCCAGGCTCTTGGCACCTGGCTCGGATCGGCGCCACCCAAGCGCCCTGCATCTCCCATGCAGTCCCCGATGCGTTTCGATTTTCTCATGGACGACAAGGGCTTGCCAGCGTGCCCGAGAGGCGTCCCGCTGCGTGCTATCTAGCCTATGGCGAGGAGGGAAGCGCCGAACTAATCTGAATCCGACGCAACAGGAATCGCGTCAGGCTGAGGCTAACTCGTCGTCCAAGTCGTCCAATTCTTCTAAAGAGAACAGCCTCGTCGGCTTTACCGCCTTTCCCAAGGACAAGGAGCTATACCAATGAAACGGATTCACGATACCCACCCTGCCCTGCACGCCTTCGGTATCTCCCTGCTGCTGACCGGACTGCTCGGCGCAGGTGCGGCGCTGGCCGATGACGCCTCAGGCAACAGCGGCCAGCAAGCTACGCAAGGCAGCATGGCAGAGGATTGCCCGGAAGACATGAAGGAAGACGACGGAGAATGTCCCTCCGACTGGCCCTCCGAGAGTCTTGGCGATGCAATGCCCCAGGAAAACGGCAGCACGGAGACAACGGATGGCAGCGGCGGCACACAGGCCGAAGAAGAAGAGACCGACAGCATCGGGACCGGTGGCACGGGAAGCGGCACCGGCACCAGCGGTACCGGCGGTGGCGGCACTGGCACTGGCAGCATGGGCTCGGGTAGCGGAGGAAACTGATGCCAAGTATGGCGACAGGACCAGCTATGCCCTTTTAAACCACCGAGCGGCCTGGTGCCGCTCGGTCTTCTGGCGGCACTCAAGATCCCCTCAAGATCCCCTCAAGATCCTACGCAAGACCCAAGGCTCAGCCGAATACCACCTTCGCGACATCCGCGTAGCGGCCGGCAAAGTGGACCGTCATGCGCTCCTTGAGATAGTCGGGCAACTCGTCGTAATCCCGGCGATTGGCCTCGGGCAGGATCAATTCGAAGAGGTCGCTGCGTCGGGCGGCGATCACCTTCTCGCGAATCCCGCCCACCGGCAGCACCTGCCCGGTGAGCGTCAATTCACCGGTCATGGCCAGTGGCCGCTCGATGGCGCGATGCAGGGCCAGGGACAGCAAGGCAGTGGTCATGGTGACCCCGGCCGACGGGCCGTCCTTGGGCGTGGCGCCTTCGGGCACATGCAAATGCACGAAGGCCGAGTCGAAGAAGTCGCTATCGGCGCCGTACTCGCTCAGGTGGCCCAGCACATAGCTGTAGGCGATATTGGCCGACTCCTTCATGACGTCGCCGAGCTGGCCGGTGAGCTTGAAACCGCGATCCAGTGAGTGGACCTTGCCGGCCTCGATGGACAACGTCGCCCCGCCCATCGAGGTCCAGGCAAGACCGGTCACCACGCCCTGGCCCTTCATCACCTGATCCTTGCGGAAGACGGGCGCGCCGAGGAAATCCTCGAGATTGTTCACCGACACCCGCACCGACTTCTGGTCATTCTCGAGCATCTTGACGGCTGCCTTGCGCACGATGCGATGCAGCTGCTTCTCGAGCTGGCGCACGCCGGCCTCGCGGGCATAGCCCTCGATCACCTGCTTGAGGGCCGAATCGGACAGGTTGATGCGTTTCTTGGGAATCCGGTCGCGCTTGAGCAGCTTGGGCCAGAGGTGATTCTTGGCAATCGCCAGCTTCTCCTCGGCGATGTATCCCGAGAGACGAATCTGCTCCATGCGATCCAGCAGCGCCGGCGGGATCGAGTCCAGCGTATTGGCCGTGCACACGAACAGCACCTTGGAAAGGTCGAGGCGTACGTCCAGATAATGATCGAGGAAGTCGCTGTTCTGCTCTGGGTCGAGCACCTCGAGCAGCGCAGAGGCAGGGTCGCCCTGGAAGGACTGCCCCATCTTGTCGATCTCGTCGAGCATGATCACCGGATTCTCGACCTCGACCTCCTTCAGCGACTGCACCAGCTTGCCCGGCATGGCACCGATATAGGTACGCCGATGCCCCTTGATCTCGGCCTCGTCGCGCATGCCGCCCACCGAAAAGCGATAGAACTCGCGGCCCAGCGCTTCGGCGATGGAGCGCCCGACCGAAGTCTTGCCGACCCCGGGCGGACCGACCAGCAACAGAATGGACCCACCGACATCGCCCTTGAAGGTGCCCTCGGCGAGAAACTCGACGATCCGTTCCTTCACATCGGTCAGCCCATCGTGGTCGCGGTCGAGGACCTGGCGCGCATGGGCGAGGTCGAGCTGGTCGACGCTGCGCACGCCCCACGGCATCGAGGTGAGCCAGTCGAGGTAGTTGCGTGTCGTGCCGTACTCGGGTGAGCCGGTCTCCAGTACCGAGAGCTTGTCGAGTTCCTCTTCGATACGCGTCAACACCTTGGGCGGCACGGTCAGCCCCTCGAGACGGTCGCGGAAGGTGTCGACATCGTTCTCGCGGTCATCCTTGGAGATGCCGAGCTCACGCTGGATGACCTTGAGCTGCTCGCGCAGGAAGAATTCCCGCTGGCGCTTCTGCATCTGGGCGTTGACCTGATCGCTGATCTCGCTTTGCAGCAGGGCAACGTCGATCTCCTTGCGCAGCAGCGGCAACACCTTCTGCATGCGCGGCATGACCGCCAGGGTCTCCAGCACGTCCTGCAGCTCATGGCCCTTGGCCGAGGTGATCGCCGCGGCGAAATCGGTCAAGGGCCCCGGCTCGTGAGGGCTGAAGCGGTTCAGATAGTGCTTGAGCTCCTCGCCATAGAGCGGATTGATCGGCAGCAATTCCTTGATGCCATTGATCAACGCCATGGCATAGGCACGGGTTTCGTCTTCCTCGACGTTGACCGGCTCGCGCGGGTAGGCCACCTCAACCAAGTAAGGCGGCGTCTTGGACAACCAGCGCTTGATGCGAAAGCGCTGCACGCCACGGGCAATGAACTGGAACTGCTGGTCTTCGGCCTGGAGCTTGTGCACCTTGACCGCGGTACCGATCTCGGGGAAATCTCCCGGCCCGATCTCCTCGACGCCCGCCTCGCCGACGAAGGCGAGTCCGACCACCTGGTGCGGGGTATCGGCAACGCGACGCATGGTGTCTTCCCAGCGCTCACGATTGATCACCAGCGGCTGTACCTGGGCGGGAAAGAAAGGCCGATTGTGGATCGGCAACAGGTAAATGCGCTCGGGCAGGGTGTCTCGTGCGGGCACCATGGCATTACGCTCTCGAGGCCCCTCTCGGAAAGCGAAGTCATCGCCAGTGTCGTCGGACTCCCGAACCCAATCCTGCATCTCCGGGTCCTGGAAGCTGTCCTGCTCGTCGCTCATGGGCTACTCGTCCTGATCCGATGTGACTGCAATGTGGCAAACTGATCAGTCAATGCGGGCACCCAGCACCGAGTTCAAGTCAGACGGCTGTTTTAACCGACCTGCATCAACGCCAGAGCGGCGGCAACGGCCGGCCATTGACCCGCACCCGGCCCCCGATCACGTCGATTTCAAGATCGCGGGTATCCAGTGGCAGCCCCAGCCACAACGCCACGACCGCGGGAACCTCGGGCCAGTCGAAGTCACCGTCCACACGCGACATCCAGCGCTGCTGCTCGTCCTCGTCGGAGAGTCGCAGCAAGCTCAACGCATCGAGATCGCGTGCATCGAAAAACAGGGCGCCATCGCCCAGAGCACTGATGCCGAGCATGGGGCTGTCGAGTTCCACCGCCGTGGCATCCAGGCGAGGAGAGTCCTTCAGCATGTCAATCAGGTAGGGCTCGAGCGTTTCCAGCAGTTCGCGCCCTTCGCGCGCCGCGTCGCCTTGCGCCGCCTCGTCACGCAAGACGGCCAAGGCCTGACGCAGGGCATCCGCGTTGACGCGCGACAGCGACAGCGCCACCCGGCCGGTCAGCAGCACCTGCTCGGCGGCCAGTACCTCGCTGATGGCCAGCTCGCTATCGATGCGCAGCTCGCGGTCATCGAGCGACATCTGGCTCTGGTAGACCAGGTCGCGCGCCGTAATGCCGAGGTCCGGCTGATGCCAGTGGAGCGCTTCGACGCGCAGCAAATCGTGCTGGGTGAAGTAATGAGCTCCCTCCGTGTAGGCATAGCGGCTTTCGAGCAAGACCGGGCCGAGATCGAGGCTTGCGCTGTCATCGGTCAGCCGCAGGGGGGAAATGCGAGCGCGCCCACGCCAATCGCCGTACTCGCCGTTGAAGGCCAGGTCACCGCCCTGGAAATCCAGCTCCCGCTCGCCCTGGCGGATCCGGAAAGGGGCCAGTTGAATCGCGCCTTCCAGCGTCCCGCTCAGCGTGTGATATTGGGCATGCCAGCTCGGCGGATTCGATGGCAGCGCATCGCCGAACACGTGCGTCTGACGAGGCCCCCACAGCGGCATCGCCAGCCCTTCGACACGGGTACTGAGTATCCCGTGATCGGCCTCATAGCTCAGCGCAAGATGCCAGGCATCGCCGAGCACCGGTGCCACGTGGATGGTTCCTCGAGACGTCAGCCAGCCGTGCTCGACATTGCTGCGCTCGACCACCAGCTCACCGCGCGCTTCCAGGTCGTTGAGGGCTCTCGCCAGCTCGCGCTCGAACAGCAGTCCGGCCAGGTATTGGGCCACGGCCCAGGCCATGGCGACGACAATCAGCGCCGGGACGATCAAACGTTCCTTGCGTACCATGGTTTCCCTTATTCACGACGGCACCGCGCCTCGCTGGCCACACTGTCGTTACCCTTGCCGGCATTCACCGCCCTCACTGCACCGATCAGTGCAGCCAGAACCAGATGTGCATCGTACTCCAGGCATATATGCCTGCAAGGACATCATCGATCATGATGCCGAATCCCCCGGCCACTCGTCGGTCCGCCCAGCGAACCGGCCAGGGCTTGAAGACATCGAAGACCCGGAAGACCACGAACCCCCACAGCGCCGCCTCCCAGGAAAAAGGCACGGCCGTCATGGTGATCCAGTACCCGACGAATTCATCCCAGACGATGCCGGAATGATCGTGTACCCCCATGTCCTGGGAGGTCTTGTCGCAGAGCCAGACCCCCCACACGAAGGTCACGAACAACAGGGCCAGGTACCAGTTGAGCGGTAATTCGGAGATGAGCCAATAGAACGGAATCGCCGCCAGGGTACCAAAGGTTCCCGGCGCGAAGGGCACGGCACCGCTGCCAAGCCCGAAGGCGAGAAAGTGGGTCGGGCGATGCCAGACGCTGGCAGGGGCGCGATTCATGGCGTCACTCCGTCGTCAGCATGCCTGGAAAAATGCTGCCACCCGTCATGCAGCGCGTCGGCGATGCCGGCAATGCCTGGAGTGGCGGTCGTACGGCCAATAACCGACAGCGCGAGGCCGCTCGCCACCAGACGCTTGCGTGCCTCATCCAGGCGCGCGGCGGGCAGGCTTACCAGCAGCTCATAATCATCGCCGCCGCTCAGTGCCGCGTCTCGCGCACGTTCTTCGCCTAGCGCCGCGACCAGCCCTTCGGCCAATGGCAATGCGGTAATATCCAGCTCGGCACCGACGCCAGAGCTTGCCAGCAGGTGCTTGAGATCGGCATGCAGGCCATCGGAGATATCGATCGCCGCCGTGGCAAGCCCCGCCAACGCCTCACCGGCAGCGAGACGCGGCTGGGGCAGCAGGTAGCGCGCCAGCAGCGGGTGGCCAAGGTCACGCTCGCCTTGATGCCAGAGAGCAAGCCCACCGGCGCCTCCCCCTAGCGCACCGGTCACCGCCAGCAGATCGCCGGCTCGCGCGCCACCGCGGGTCAACGCCGAGGCGGGCAACACTTCGCCCATGACGGTGACACCGATGGCCAGCTCGCCACGGGTGGTATCCCCGCCGACCAGCGCGGTCCCGGTGGCATCGCACAGGGCATGAAAGCCCCTGGCGAAGCCTTCGAGCCAATCGGTATCCGCGCTCGGCAGGGTCAGCGACATCAGGCACCAACGCGCCCGGGCGCCCATGGCGGCCAGATCGCTCAGGCTCACCGCCAGGGCACGATGACCAATCGCCTCGGCGGGTGCATCGGCGGGAAAGTGCACATCGACCACCGAGGTATCCACACTGACCGCCAGGCGCAGGCCCGGTGTCGGCGACAACAACGTACCGTCATCACCGACGCCCAGGGACACCCCGGCCCCGGCCTGCGGCGGCGCGGGCGTCAGGAAACGCGTGATCAGGTCGAATTCGCTGTGCATCGGAGAGCCCCCATCAGCGACGACGGGCGGCGACCTCGGCACCACGCAAGCGGCCGGCGAGCTTGTCGAGAATGCTGTTGATGTATTTGTGACTGTCCGTGGCACCGAAGGACTTGGCCAGCTCCACGCCCTCGTTGATTACCGCGCGATACGGCACCTCAAGGCGACGGGACAGTTCGTAGGCGCCCAGGCGCAGGATGGCAAGCTCGATGGGATCCAGTTCCTCGAGTCGGCGGTCGAGCAGGGGCGAGATGTCCGCGTCCAGATCCGCCTTGAAGCGCACCACGTTATGCAGCAGCTCATGAAACAGCGCCAGGTCGGCGAACTCCATGACCTTGTGCCAGTTCTCGTGGTCTTCCATATCCTCGTCGGCCACCTGGCTGCGAAATTCCGCCTCGACCGCCGTGATCGACTTGCCGGTCATCTGCCACTGATAAAGCCCCTGCACCGTCAGCTCGCGCGCGGCATGCCGCGACTGCTGAGCCGCCGAGGGGGCACGGGGTTTGCCGCCGCTCATGCCTTGTCCTCTGCGTGCGGTTCCTGGTCGTCATCCTCGCCGAAGCAGCGCAGCAGCGAGACCATCTCCATGGCGGCCATGGCCGCTTCCGCGCCCTTGTTGCCGGCCTTGGTGCCGGCACGCTCGATGGCCTGCTCGATGGAATTGACGGTCAGAACGCCATTGGCGATGGGCGTCTCGAACTCGAGCTGCAGGTTGCCAAGTGCTGAGTTGCAACCACCCGCCACGTACTCGAAGTGTGGGGTGCCGCCACGAATCACCGCCCCCAGCGCGATCACCGCATCAGGACGCGCCACCTTGAGAACCTTCTTGACCGCCAGGGGCAGTTCCCAGGCGCCGGGCACGTGAACGATATCGATGTTCTCGCCTTCGACGCCGTGGCGCATCAGGATGTCCACCGCCCCTTCCACCAGGCTGTCGACCACATGATGGTTGAAGCGGCCCACCACGATCACGTAGCGGCCGTCGATGTCGACGAAGGTACCTTCGACTTGGGAAATCGGTTGCATGGTTTCAGGTTCCTCGTGAACTCGGTCCGGCTGAATCCGGGCACGGCCGGGCCATGCCATTGATAGGGATCACTGCCGCGCTCACTCGCCGGCAGCAGTCTGGTGGGCACGAAGATCCTCGGGGCCCAGGCGTTCGACCACTTCCAGGTCGAAGCCGGAAAGCGCCGAGAACTTCCAGGGCGAGCTGAGCAGACGCATCCGGCCCACGCCGAGATGGCGCAGAATCTGCGACCCGGTGCCGATGGTCAGGTAGTTGCCGGCACCATCGGAGTCGCTGCTCCGGGGGGTGCGACGCCGCTCCAGAAAGATTTCAAGCTGATCGCGGAAATCCTGGTGGGGGCGTCCATCGTCGAGCAGCACGAAGACCCCCTGGTCGACACGTGCGATCTCCTCGAGGGCCGCGTGGGTCGACCAGTGGCCGCCCTCCCCCTTCTGCAGGCCGAGCAGGTCGCGCAGGGTATCGGCCAGGTGCACACGCACCGTGGTCGGCGTCTCGGGCGTCGGCTGTCCCTTGACCAGCGCCAGATGGTGCGCCCCCTGGATGCGATCGCGGAAGAGATGCAGCGTCAGTTCGCCGAAAGCGGTCTGAACCGGGGTCGACTCCACCGGCTCCACCGTCTGCTCGTTGTGGATGCGATAGTGGATCAGATCGGCGATGGTGCCCATCTTCAGCCCATGCTCGGCGGCGAACTGCTCGAGCTCGGGACGACGCGCCATGCTGCCGTCGTCGTTCATCACCTCGCAGATCACCCCGCTCGGCTCGAAGCCGGCCAGAGCGGCCAGGTCACACGCCGCTTCGGTATGTCCGGCACGGCGCAGCACGCCGCCCGGCTCGGCCATCAGGGGAAAGATATGCCCCGGCTGGACGATATCTTCCGGCTTGGCATCGCGCGCCACCGCCGCCCGCACGGTCCGGGCACGATCGGCGGCGGAGATACCCGTGGTGACACCTTCCGCGGCCTCGATGGAGAGCGTGAACTTGGTGCCGAAACCCGAGTTGTTGTCGCGCACCATCAACGGCAGCTGCAGATGTTCACAGCGGCTACGGGTCATCGGCAGGCAGATCAGGCCACGCGCATGACGCGCCATGAAGTTGATGTGCTCGGCCTCGACCTTCTCGGCGGCCATGATGATATCGCCTTCGTTCTCGCGATCCTCATCGTCCATGAGGATCACCATCTTGCCCTGGCGAATGTCCTCGACCAGTTCAGCAATGGGGGCCATGCCCCCAGAGGAGGTGTGCACCATGGGATCTCCAGTGATTCAGCGTGACAGGCCTGACGGCCTGACTCGAAACGGCGTCAGGGTACCGTGGCGCGGCGTCGGGCGCCAGTAGAGAGCACCGTGGCGCGGCGTCGGGGGCCAGTAGAGAGCACCGTGGCGCGGCGTCGGGCGCCAATAGAAAGCGGCGCAGCGTCGGGCGAGTAGTGAGCACCCCAGCCCATAGCCCGTCGCTCACGGTTAGCGCGGCAGCGCGGTAATCCGCCAATCGCGACCCACGGCACGAATATCGAGAATTTCCAGTGGGCGCTGGTGGGCCATGTCCGACAAACCCGGCAGCGCGAACAAGGGCCTCGCCTCGCCACCCAGCAGGGTGGGCGCGACGAAGAGCTGCATCTCATCGACCAGGCCGACATCGAGCATGGCCCCCGCGAGTGTCGCCCCGGTCTCCAGCAGCACCTCGTTAGCCTGTTCGGCCTCGGCCAGATAGCGCAACAAGGCATGCAGGTCCACCCGCCCTTCCGGCCCGGCCGGCATCTCCACTACCTCGGCGCCGGCCCGCTCGAGCCGCTGGCGCTTTTCCATGTCATGGCCGGCGCAGGTCGCCACCAGGGTTCGGCCCGGCTCGCTCAGGCAGGCCGACGCCTGGGGCAAGCGCAACTGCGTGTCGACCACCACCCTCAGCGGCTGACGCCGGGCGATCGCTTCAGCCTGCTCGGCATCTGCCAGTTCAAGGGCTTCCGGCCGCACGGTGAGTCGCGAGTTGTCGAAGATGACCGAATCGACGCCGGTCAGCACCGCGCTCGATCTTGCCCGCAGGCGCTGCACCTCTCGGCGCGCGTGCGGGCCGGTGATCCATTGCGATTCACCAGATTGCATGGCAGTGCGGCCGTCGAGACTCATCGCCATCTTCAGGCGCACGAAGGGTCGACCGTGATTCATGCGCATCACGAAGCCCGGGTTCAGCGCCATCGCCTGGTCTTCCAGCAGGCCGAGCGTCACTTCGATACCCGCATCACGCAACATGGCGATACCACGGCCGGCCACGGCGGGGTTGGGGTCGGCCATGGCGACGACCACCGCCTTTACCTTCGCCTCGATCAGCGCCTGGGCGCAGGGTCCGGTGCGTCCCTGATGCGAGCAGGGCTCCAGAGTGACATAGGCCGTCGCGTCTCGGGCGGCTTCCCCAGCCGCGCGCAGAGCATGAATCTCGGCGTGCGGCTCACCGGCGCGGAGGTGGTACCCCTCGCCGACCACGCGCTGTCGCTTGACCAGTACGCAGCCGACCCGCGGATTGGGATGAGCGGTATAGAGGCCACGACGCGCCAGTTGCAGGGCGCGGGCCATCCAGGTTTCCGGGGGCTGCTTGGCCATGGATTCTCTTTTCGCAAGCGGTGGCGTTCAGCTATTGGGCGTATCGTGCGGGGTACCCGGCTCCTGAGACAACCGGTCGATCTCGGCGCGAAACTCGTCGATATCCTCAAAGCGACGATACACCGAGGCGAAGCGAATGAAGGCGATCTGATCGAGGCGCTTGAGCGCACTCATGACTTCCTCACCGATGATCCGGGCGTTGATTTCCCGCTCGCCACGAGCGCGCAAGGCCTGGCGAATACGCTCCACCGCCGCCTCGATGGCTTCGGCACTGACCGGGCGTTTCTCGAGAGCACGCAACATGCCGGCACGCAGCTTGGCCTCATTGAAGTCCTCGCGCGTCCCATCGCCCTTGATCACCCGCGGCATCACCAGTTCGGCCGTCTCGTAGGTGGTAAAGCGTTCGCCGCACGCCACACACTGACGCCGGCGGCGCACCTGGTCGCCCTCGGCGACCAGGCGCGAGTCGGTCACCTTGGTGTCATGGGTGCCACAGAAGGGACAATGCATCGAAGGATTCCAGGGTCGGCAGGGAGAAAAGACGTTGCCGTAGTGTAACGTTTCCCCTTGTATACGCCCAGTCGATACCCCATTGGCGCATGCGAGGCGCCAAGCTGGCACCAACTATGCAAGCAATACGTATATGCAAGGAATGCGCGTCCAGGATCGACAGCCTCGCGCCCTACCGCAGCCTGTGGCTGCTCAGCGAGGATCAGTGAGCCTTGCCATGCGATGCCTGCTGCGGGGTTTCTACCGGCTGCACAGGGGCATCGAAAGACAGCGTCTCGCCGTTGGCGAATTCCAGCGTGATGTCCACCCTCTCGCCCTCCACTAAGGGTTGCGTCAGGTTGATCAGCATCAGATGCAGGTTTCCGGGTGCGAGCTCGGTACTGCCACCGGCGGGAATGCCCACCTCGGACACCCGGCGCATCTGCATCACCCCATCCACGTGCTGATGCTCGTGCAGCTCGAGCACTTCGGCCGCCGGAGACGTCGCCGCGACGATCTCGGTGTCATCGCTCCCGGCATTATGCAGCACCATGAAGGCCGCCGAGGTAGTTGCCACCGGGGGCACGGCGCGCACCTGGGCATCCTCCACCGTGACTGACTGGGCCAGCGCCACGTGACTGGCCAGAGAAAGCACCACCGCTGTGAGGGTGGGCAGGGAAAACCGCATATCGATATCTCCTTAGTACGTGTCGACCGCCTGTTATAACGCACTATCGCCGCTGCGTGCTGGCGGATGCGACGTTTCGTCTCCTACAACGCCCCTCCCCCCGAGACCACCACAGCTGTGGTCATGGTCGTGACACGACCCGCTTCGTGGCAGAATCGAGCGCTAATGATCGTAAGGAATTGTCCATGCCCCTGCCTGCCCGTTTTTCCCGAATACCTCCCGCGGCCCTGGTCCTGGCTTGCACCTTGGTGCTGCCGGCGTCCGCCGATGACCACTGGCCGGCTCCGGTCAAGGCGCTCACTGCCCAGGGGCTGACCATTCACGCCGAATTCGAGGCGCCCGCCGGGTTGACCGGCTATGCGGCCAGCTACGAGGGCGGCGAGGTCGCCATCTACCTGACCGCCGGCGGTCAGCACGCGGTGGTCGGTACCCTGGTGGACGCCGAAGGCACGGACCTCTCCAACGCCGCGCTGGATGAGCATATCCGCGCCGCCCAGGACGCCGCCGCCTGGGAAGAGGTCGAGAGTGGCGCGTGGATTCGCGATGGCGACAGCCAGGCACCACGCGTGATCTACACCTTCTCCGATCCCAACTGCCCCTTCTGCCGCGAGTTCTGGGAGGCGACCCGCCCCTGGGTCGAGGCAGGAGACGTGCAGATTCGCCATGTCATGGTGGGCATTCTCGCCCAGGACAGCCCCGCCAAGGCCGCCACCTTGCTGGGTGCCGAGGACCCGGCCGAGGCACTTGACGCGCACTACGCCGGTCGCGAGGAAATTGAGGCAGCCGCCCAGTCACGCGACATCGAAGAGCAGGTCTACACCAACAACCAGCTGTTCGAATCGTTGGGGCTGATCGCCACGCCATCCACCTTCTATCGTGACGGCGAGCGCACCCGGAAGGTTGAGGGCATGCCGAGTGAGGAGCGCCTGATCGACATGATGGGTGGCGAGACGCCCTGAGGCTTCCCCTACCTCGCTAGCCAACACACGAGCCTCCCACCCGGTTTGACCAGGCGGAGGGTCGTGGTGCCACGATGGCCTTGGGAATTACTTTTCTTTTAGATCCTCGAAGCGCGTCTTGCCGACGTTCCACGGCTTGATGTCGTCGCCCTTCTCCCCCCAGTTGGCGTGGTCGCCCAGCACGTGGCCGTCATGCTCGCGCACCTGGCCGTAGCTGGAGTTCTTGTGGAAGGTGGGACCGAATTTTTCCAGGGTCTCTTCCACATCGCCGGTGTAGCGAGGGTCTTGCGGGCGCTCCTGCCGTGTCATGTAATAGGCGATGTCCCACGCATCCTGATCGGAAAGCGAGAGCGGTTGGCCCAGCGGCATGTTGTTCTTGATGAACCCGGCCGCCGTCTCGGTCCGCACGATCCCCGCGCCCCAGTTGTTGGAGCCATCGCCCCAAGGCGCTGGGAAAACGTACTCACCATTTTTGTAAAGTCCGGAGCCGTCCTCGCTGTGGCAGATTGCGCACTGCTCCTGGTAGAGCGCTTCGCCGCTCTGGTAGCTCAGCTCATCGGGGCGGTCGGGTGCCGGGAAGCCTCGGCCGTAGATCGGCTGATCGGGGTACATCGGCGCGCCCTTGGCCAGCCACTGGTGGTAGGCCGACAGCGCCAGCATGTCATCGCTGCCGTACTCCGGCGGTAAGCCGTTCATGGAATAGGTGAAGCAGCCGGCGATGCGCTCCTCCAGGTTGTTGACGTGATCGTTCTTGCCGCGATAGCTGGGCAGGGTGACCGCCGCCGTCCAGATCGGCGCGCTGAACGGCTGGCGCCCCTCGCCGAGGTGGCAACTGGAACAGTTCATTTCATTGAAGACGTTCTCGCCGCGCAGCTGCTGGGTGTTGGTGAAGAGGTCGTAGCCGCGACGGATGACCTTCTTGGTTTCTGGATGCAGGTCGGATGCCTCGAGATCCGCCATGGTCGGCGGAATGTGGACGAGTTCGCCTTCCTGGGGCGTCGGATAGCCCAGTTCCACCAGCTTCTCAACCGCCGGCGGCACAGACTCGGCAATGGCGGCCAGGCTGGCGCCGGCGACCAGGGTCGCACCGGCAACGGCCAGGGGTATCTTGCGAAGTTTCATGATTTGCTCCCCCTTATTCGGACGCCACGGTCTGGCTGGCCAGCCAGGCGGAAACGGCGCGTATGTCGTCATCGCTCATGCGCTTGGCGATGGCACCCATCAGGTTCTGCGGGTCGTTATCACGCTCGTCGGCCTGCCAGGCATGCAGTTGGCGCTCGATGTAACCGGCGTGCTGGCTGGCAATACCCGGGAAGGTGACGCCGGCGCCTTCATTGCGAGGGCCATGGCAACTCTTGCAGGAGACGATGTACTCGTCCCAGTCACCCCGCACGGCAAGCTGCTCTCCGCGGGCCAGCAGTGCCTCGTCGGCATCGCCGCCGCCCTGGGCCTGAGTCACCGGCATTTCGCTGTAGTAGGCCGCCACGTCGGCGATTTGCTGGTCGTCGAGCATGTTGGCGAAGGGCTGCATGCTGGCGCTATGACGACGATCTTCCTTGAAATCGTGAAGCTGCTTGGCGATATAGTCGGCGTCCAGGCCGGCCAGGCGGGGCCAGGATTCGCCGTCGGGCACGTTCATGCCGCTTCCGTCGGCCTGGTGGCAAGCCACGCAGGTCCCCGCGGCCGTCTCGCCACGCTCGGCGTCGCCTTCACCCCCCATGGCCTGGCCGGCGGCCAGGCCAACGCCCAGCAGCAGGCCGAGCCCCCTTATCATGCACTTGCTGGTCATGGTGGTTATCCCTCGTGTTGTCATCGACCCTGGTGCGGTTCCGTTCGCCCAAGTCCTAGCTAACGACTCACTTCAAGCGACGTGGTCTCCTATCGTTATAGGCTATTGTCATGGGAAAGCGTCATGAGAAAGCGTCATGGGAAAGTCCGGCTATCAGGCTCTGGTCGGCACCGCTCTCGCCAGAAACCAGCCGGCGACCATCGCCACCAGCAGGGCGGCCAGGGGCAGCGTCAAACCGGCGATCGAGGCGAAGGCTGGCCCAGGACAGTAGCCGGACAGCCCCCAGCCAATGCCGAACAGCGCGGCGCCGCCGATCAGGCGGCCGTCCAGGTCTCTCCGGGTCGGCAGCTGGAAGCGCTCGCCGAACATCGGGTTGGGGCGGCGCAGCACCAGCCGGTAGCCGATGAAAGTGGTGATGACGGCGCCGCCGAGCACGAAGATCAGGGTCGGGTCCCACGACCCGGCAACATCCAGGAAGCCAAGCACTCGCGCGGGGTCGGTCATACCGGAGATGCCCAGACCCAGGCCGAAGATCAGCCCGGCGATATAGCCCATGAGCGTCTTCATGCACCACCTCCAATCATGTGCCGAACCACGTAGACGGTGATGATCGCCGCCGCCAGGAAGGTCAACGTCGCCACCAGGGAGCGCGGCGACAGCCGGGCCAGACCGCACACGCCATGGCCGCTGGTGCAGCCACTGCCGAGTCCGGTGCCAACGCCGACCAGCAGGCCGGCGACGAGCATCAACACCACGCCGCCTGCGGGCTCGCCGATCACTTTTCCGATTACCCCGCCGATCCCTTCACCGATCTCTTCACCAGAGCCCCCGGCGACATTGCCAAGATCACCGCCCGCGAGCATCAGCACGACCGGGCCACTGATCAGACCGAGCAGAAACGTCAGGCGCCAGGCGCTGTCGCCCTGGGGCCGGGCGGTGATCAGGGTGCCGATGATGCCGCTGATGCCGGCGATGCGCCCCAGCGTCGCCATCAGCCAGGTGGCGGACAGGCCGATCAGCACGCCGCCGATCAGCCCATGTAAGGTTGCACTCCAGTCCATGTTTTTCTCCTTTGAAGCATCCCCGGCCTTTTCAGCAACCCGGGGGTGCGGGTCATGTCGATTGGGTTGAAGGGATCCAGGCACCGCCTAGCGGGTCGGCACTTGAATGACGGCACAGCGCCACGCGAGAGTCTCGTCGTTCTCGCCACGCAGCGCCTGCCAGGCATCAAAAGTGCTCAGGAAGACGCGCCCCGACAGCTCATGGCAGAAATCGGTGTGCTGCAGGCGATCCATCACCGGCCCCTTGACCTCGGCCAGGTGCAGCTTCACCCCGGCGTCCTTGAGGCGGGCATTGATCGCCTCCAGGCTCTCCAGCGCCGATGCATCGATGACGTTGACTGCCTGGCAGGCCAACACCAGGTGCTCGAGGCAGGGCTGGCGAGTGGCGATATCCATCACGGTGTCCTCGAGGAAGCGGGCATTGGCGAAATAGAGGCTCTCGTCCACCCGCAGGATCGCCAGGCGCTCGTCGGTCTCGACGGCGTGGCGCTCTATGTTGCGGAAATGTTCGGTGCCGGGCACCCGGCCGACCAATGCGCTGTGGGGCCGGCTGGTGCGATAGAGATGCAGTGCCAGCGACAGCCCCACACCGACCATGATGCCGACTTCCACACCCTGCAGCAGAGTCATGGCGATGGTCGCCAGGATGGCCGCCACGTCGCTTCGCGAGTAGCTCCAGGTCCGCTTCACCGCCCCGAGGTCCACCAGGGAAAGCACCGCGACGATGATGGTGGCCGCCAGGGTGGCGATCGGCAGGTAGGCGATCAACGGGGTCAGAAGCAGGGCCGCCACGGCGATGCCTACGGCGGTAAAGGCCCCCGCCGCCGGGGTCTCGGCGCCGGCATCGAAGTTCACCACCGAGCGCGCGAAACCGCCGGTGACCGGCATGCCCCCCGTCAGCGAGGAGGCGATGTTCGAGGTGCCTAACCCCACCAACTCCTGATTGGGATCGATACGCTGGCGCCGCTTGGCGGCAAGCGTCTGGCCCACCGACACCGACTCGACGAAGCCGACGATGCTGATCAGCAGAGCCGCCATGAACAGCTCCCGCCACAGGCCCGTGTCCAGCCCCGGGAGCGTCAATGGCGGCAAGCCGGCCGGCACCTCGCCGACCACGGCCACGCCGAACTTGTCCAGTTCCAGCGCCCAGGTGGCGAGCGTGGTCACCGCCACAGCGAGAATCGGCGCCGCCTTGGTCAACATGTCCGCCGGGCGCGCCGAGATCCCCGCATGGAGCAGACCCGGCTTGAGCCAGCGCCGCGCGGCATACAGGAAGATCAGCACAGACAGACCGATCACCAGGGTCGGAAGATTCACTTCACTTAAGTGTTGCAGCAGGCTGGCCAGCAGCTCGGGCAGGTGATGGCCGTTCGCCTCGACGCCAAACAGGTGCTTGAGCTGGCCAGCAGCGATGATCAGGCCGGAGGCGGTGATGAAGCCTGAGATCACCGGGTGGCTGAGGAAATTGGCCAGGAAACCCAGCCGTGCCACGCCCATTAGGGTCAGGATCAGCCCCGACATCAGCGTCAATACCAGCGCCGCGCCCAGATACTCGGGACTGCCTTGGGAAGCCACCTGCCCTACCGCCGCGGCGGTCATCAGCGAGACCACCGCCACCGGTCCGACCGCCAGGGTGCGGCTGGTGCCGAATAACGCATAGATCACCAGCGGCGCGATGCTGGCGTAAAGCCCCACCTCTGGCGGCAGCCCGGCCAGCATGGCATAGGCCAGCGACTGCGGGATCAGCATGATGGTGACGATCACCGCGGCCAGCAGGTCGCTGGAGAGGGTCTCGCGGTCGTAATTCGGCAGCCACTGCAGAATCGGAAGGTAGCGCTTAGGGCTCATCGAATTCTAGGTCCTCGGGTCAGGGACGTCTCGCCTGGGGAGTCAACTCGGCTGGTTCGACGGTTCTCCTTGCGGGACTCGCCAACCATTCGCGCCCCTTGAGCATGCCGTTCCAGTAGAGCCAGGGCAGCTGCTTGGCCTTGAGCCACCAGGCCCGGCGGGTCGCCCGGGTGCCATCGTTGACCCAGCGCGGGAAGGTCGGCTGCAGGGCACCGCCGTAGCCAAACTCGGCCAGCACGATACGCCCTCGTTCTACCGTCAGCGGGCACGAGCCGTAACCCAGGTACGCGGCCGTCAGTGGCTGGTCGCCCAGGGAGGCCAGCAGGTTCTCAGCCACCACCGGCGCCTGCTTGCGCACCGCCGCTGCAGTCTTGGCGTTGGATGTACCGCTGGCGTCACCCAGGCCGAACACCGCCGGGTGAGAGACGTGCTGCAGGGTCTCGGGATTCAGGTCCAGCCAGCCGCCCGCATTGGCGAGCCCCGATTCTTTGATGAAGGCCGGGGCCTTCTGTGGCGGCACGACATGCAACATGTCGAAAGAACGCTCGACCGTGCGCTCACCTTCCTCGCCGGTCATGACGAAGCGCGCCGTACGCGATGGCCCATCCACCGCCACCAGGCGTTCACCGAAGGCCTTCTCGATACCGTAGCGCTTGATGTAGCTCTCGAGGGCCGGCACATAGTCCGCTACGCCGAACAGCACCTCCCCGGCGTTGCAGAAGCTCACCTCGATATCGGCCAGACGTCCCCGGCGACGCCAGTGATCGCAGGACAGGTACATGGCCTTCTGAGGGGCACCGGCACACTTGATCGGCATCGGAGGCTGAGTGAAAAGTGCCCTTCCCTTTTCCAGCGACTGCACCAGAGACCAGGTGTAGGGCGCGAGGTCGAAACGATAGTTGGAGGTCACCCCATGCTGGCCAAGCG
>DATISN010000268.1:0-5106 GCA_035581765.1 Halomonas sp. | reverse complement strand
CAAGTACAACCCGCCCCATGGCGGCCCGGCCGAGGGCGAGATCACCGGCTGGGTCGAACGCCGCGCTAACCGCTACCTGGCCGAGGGGGTGACGGCCATCGCCACTGTGTCACTCGAGCAAGCCTTGGCCAGTGCCCATCGCCACGACTTCGTGGGGGAGTACGTGGCGGCGTTGGGCGAAGTGGTGGATATGCCGGCCATCGCGGCCTCGAAGCTCATGTTGGCGGCCGACCCCATGGGCGGCACGGCCTTGCCAGTGTGGCAAGCCATCGCGGAGCGCTACCCACTATCCCTTGAGGTGGTCAATCCCGCCATCGATGATACGTTCGCCTTCATGCCGCCGGATCACGACGGCAAGATCCGCATGGACTGCTCCAGCCCGGCGGCGATGGCCAACCTGCTGGCGATGAAGGATGACTTCGACCTGGCCTTCGGCAACGACCCCGACGCCGACCGTCACGGCATCGTCGATGCTGCCGGACTGATGAACCCCAACCACTATCTCGCGGTGGCCATCGACTACCTGATCACCCATCGCCCGGGCTGGTCGGACGCACTGAAGATCGGCAAGACGCTGGTGTCTTCCTCGATGATCGACCGGGTGGTGGCGGATCGGGGTCGCGATCTGTTCGAAGTGCCGGTGGGTTTCAAGTGGTTCGTGGAGGGCCTTCATGAAGGTTGGCTGGCGTTCGGCGGTGAGGAGAGCGCCGGGGCAAGTTTTCTCACCTTCGATGGCCGCCCCTGGTCCACGGACAAGGACGGCATCCTGCTCTGCCTGCTGGCCGCCGAGATCCTGGCGGTCACCGGCAAACGCCCCAGCGCTTACTATCGCGACCTCACGTCACGTCATGGCGAGCCCCATTACCGTCGAGTGGATATTCCTTGCAGCCGCGAGGAACAGCAGGCCTTCAAGGCACTGAACGCCGACAGCCTGGCCATCACGGCGCTGGCTGGTGACCCCGTCGTTGGCGTGATGGTTTCGGCGCCGGGGAATCAAGCCCCGATCGGCGGTGTGAAGGTAACGACGGCCAATGGCTGGTTCGCCGCTCGCCCGAGTGGTACCGAACTGCTCTACAAGGTATACGCCGAGAGCTTTCACGGGCCCGAGCATCTGCAGATGATGATCGAGGAAGCCCAGGCACTGCTGACGGAAAGGTTGCAGACCGTGGGTGGCAGCTAGCGGCGAACCTTTGACGTAACAAAATGTAACGCATACTATTTCCCCATCGCTATCCCGCAGCCGCTATTCAGCATAGCTGTCCCATAACATGGCATGACGGCTGTCATGGCAATCGTTCGAAAAGGTGGATGGCTTGTGCTCACCACATTCGATAAGCCCATCGCCTCAGGCTCAGTCATGTCAGGATGCGCCGACTGGAGGAGCCCAGGAGCAAGATGAATGTCGCAGTCGGCAATCCGGCAACAGGTGATAGCGTTGGCCGGTGACCCCTGGCGGGCGGGCAATACGCTGCTGCTCTGGTCCTTCGTATCGTTGCTGATCCTGGTGCCCTGGGGATACGCGGCTGTCCCGTTGGCAGGTGGATTGCTGGCGCTTTCCTGGCTGCTGGTACGCGATCCAGCGCAACATCGCTCGGCCTTGCTGGATGGCGAGGATCGCCTCTGGCTGCTTGCGTTGATGGCCTTTGCCGGCGTGTGGTGCTGGGACGTGTCGCGAACCGGGATTTGGCCAGTGGCAGAACATGGACGAGGCTGGCTCTTGCCGATGTGGCCGCTGCTGGCAGCGACGCTGTTGGTTTGGCTGCGCCGCCACCCCCCTTTACGTATCGGCTGGTGGTTGGGCCTGGTGGTGGGAGGCTTGGGGGCCGGTGCCATCGCCGTGCATGAGCGATTTGTGCTGGGGGACTACCGCGCCGATAACGATATGAACGCCATCCCCTTCGGCAATATCTCATTGCTGTTGGGTGTGCTCGCCCTGGTAGCCATGTTGGGACGCTTTTCGTCCCCCCAGCGTACGTCTTCTTGGTTGACCGCCGCGTTCGGTCTGGCGTCGGTTGCCGGCTTTGCCGCCTCCGTCTTTTCCGGTACCCGTGGTGGCTGGGTGGTGGTGCCACTGCTGTTATGGATGGGCTTTCGTGGCTTTCGTCGGGTTTTTCCGCCGCGTCAAATGTTGATGGTAGCGGCGGGCTTCTGGTTGCTGGTGGTCGGCCTGGTGGCCATGACCGCCATTACCGACTACGGGGTTTCGGAGCGCATCGAAGGAGCGGTGAATGATGTGCGTGACTATGTCGAGGATGGCGATAGCGGCAGCAACGTTGGGCTACGGCTGGACATGTGGCACGCCGGTGGAAGGCTGTTCCTAGAAAAACCCTTGCTGGGCTGGGGTGAGGGGCGCCTGGAGGAGGCTCGGGATGCCATGGTCGAGGAGGGAACGGTGCACCCCGACGTGATGATCTACGACCAGCTGCACAGTGACATCATTGATACCGCGGCACGACGAGGGCTACTGGGGTTGATGACCCTGGTGGCGCTGTATGGCGTCCCGTTATGGCTGTTTGCGCGTCACCTGCACCGAAGTCGCGATGCGCAGACGAGAATTCTTGCGCTTTCAGGATTGATGGTTATCGTCGCTTTCGTGGGTTTTGGTCTGACACAATCCATGCTCCGAGATGTGAGAGGATTAAGCGGCTATCTGGGCCTAATCGTGGCATGCTGGGCGCTGCTCAAGACACATTTGGTTACATTAAAGTTGCCAGGTGAAACTAGGGAACGAGGGCAATAATGAAACTCTTGATCACCGGCATGGCCGGTTTCATCGGGCATGCCGTGGCCAAACGCCTTTCCGGAGAGGGGCATGAAATAGTAGGTATCGATAACCTCAACGATTATTACGAGGTGTCGCTGAAGCGAGCGCGTCTCGACGACCTCGCGGGTTGTGACAACGTGCGATTCGTCAAATTGGATCTCGCGGATCAGGAAGGGATGGCGAGGCTCTTCGGGGAACACCGCTTTGATCGTGTCATCCATTTGGCTGCCCAGGCCGGTGTGCGCTATTCCCTTGAGAATCCCCATGTGTATGCGACCAGTAACCTGATGGGCTTCATGAACGTGCTGGAGGGTTGCCGCCGACACGACGTCAAGCATCTGGTCTATGCATCGTCCAGCTCGATCTACGGGATGAATGACCGCATGCCGTTCGCCACCAGCGACAGCGTGGACCACCCCGTCAGCCTCTATGCGGCCACCAAGAAGGCCAACGAGCTCATGGCGCACACGTATTCTCACCTCTATGACCTGCCCACCACGGGGCTGCGCTTCTTCACGGTGTATGGTCCATGGGGGCGGCCCGACATGGCCATGTTCAAGTTCACTCGGGCGATTCTCGAGGGTGCACCGATTCAGGTGTACAACCATGGCGACATGTCGCGTGACTTCACCTATATCGATGACATTGTCGAAGGGGTAGTGCGTGTTCTCGCCCTGGTGCCTACCCCGAATCCCCAGTGGAAGCCTTCTCAGGGGGCACCGGACAGCAGCAGTGCGCCGTATGCCCTCTACAACATCGGCCACGGCAGCCCGCTAGGGCTCATGGACTTCATTCACGCCGTGGAGGGTGCTACGGGCAAGAAGGCGATATGTGATTATCAGCCCATGCAGCCCGGCGATGTGCCGCGCACCTGGGCGGATACCGAAGCGTTGTTCGCCGCCACCGGCTATCGACCAAGGGTGAAGGTGGAAGAGGGTACCCGGCGCTTCGTGGGGTGGTATCGCGAATATTATAGGGTGTGAGAAACGGCGAGTGACGAGGGTTGCGTTGGGCGTCGAGGTCAACACCTGCAGGGTGAATATGAATGTTTGAACGGGCTATTTCGGGAGACAGGGAATGAAGATCACGATTTTCGGAACGGGGTATGTCGGCTTGGTAACCGGTACCTGCCTGGCCGATGTGGGTCACGACGTGATGTGCATGGATGTGGATGCCGAGAAGATCGCGCGGTTGCGAGATGGCGAGATTCCCATCTACGAGCCGGGGATCGAAAGCATGGTGAAGAGTAATGTCGCCACTGGACGGTTGCAGTTCACCACCGACCCCGCCGAGGCGGTAGCCTTTGGCACCTTGCAGTTCATTGCGGTGGGTACGCCACCGGACGAGGACGGCAGCGCCGATCTGCAGTATGTGCTGGCGGTGGCCGACACTATCGGTCGGCACATGGACGAGTACAAGGTGGTCGTGGACAAGTCCACGGTGCCGGTGGGCACGGCCGACCGGGTTCGCACGGCGGTGACCCATGCCCTCGATGCGCGTGGCGAATCGATCGACTTCGATGTCTGCTCCAATCCGGAGTTCCTCAAGGAAGGCGCGGCCATCGAGGATTTCACCTTTGGGGCGCGCATCGTGGTGGGCACCGATTCGGAGCGGGTCAAGGAGTTGATGCGCGAGTGCTACTCCCCTTATAACCGTCTCCATGAAAAGTTGATGTACATGGACGTGAGATCCGCGGAGCTGACCAAATATGCCGCAAACGCCATGCTGGCCACCAAGATCAGCTTCATGAACGAGATCGCCAACCTGGCCGAGCGGTTGGGAGCGGACGTGGAGCAGGTGCGTCACGGTATCGGCAGCGATCCGCGTATCGGTTACCAGTTTATTTACCCCGGTTGCGGTTACGGGGGTTCTTGCTTCCCGAAGGATGTGCAGGCGCTCGCGCGCTCAGCGGCCGACGTCGACTATCAGGCCGATTTGCTCAACGCCGTGGAGGGTGTCAACCGTCGGCAGAAGAAATATCTCTTCACCAAGCTCTCCCAGGTCTTCGACGGTGACCTGGCAGGCAAGACCATTGCCCTGTGGGGGTTGTCATTCAAGCCCAACACCGACGATATGCGAGATGCCCCCAGCCGCACTCTGATGGAGGCTGTATGGAACGCGGGCGGGAAAGTGCAGGCTTTCGACCCCCAAGCAATGAAGGAATGTCGCCGGATCTATGGCGAGCGCGATGACCTGACCCTGGTGGCCGATCGCATCCAGGCGGTGAAAGGTGCCGACGCGCTGGTGATCTGTACCGAGTGGAAGGAGTTTCGGACAGTGGACTTCGAATGGTTGAAGACCAATCTGGCCACCCCGGTGATTGTCGATGGTCGCAATCTGTA
>DATISN010000267.1:0-2775 GCA_035581765.1 Halomonas sp. | reverse complement strand
ATGCGACAGATCCATTCCCAATGAGCGGGCGTACGATAGCCCTCATCGCGAGTCCGCCCGTGAATCACCAACTGCGAGGCGCCGCCACTTTCGGCGGCCTGCGCGCATTCCAGCGCCAAGCGCCGGTCGGCAAAGCCCAGGCGGAGCTTGGCGGTCACGGGTATCGCGCCGCCGATGGCGCCATGGACAGCCTTGACGACCGCATGGACGCGTTCTGGATCCCGTAGCAGCGAGGCGCCGCCATCATGGCGATTGACTGTCTTGGCCGGGCAGCCGAAATTGAGATCGACCCGCGTGGCACCGAGCCTTAGCGCCTGGCGGGCATTGGCCGCCAGGGCGACGGGGTCCGAGCCAAGTAGTTGAATATCCACCGGCACACCCGACGGGGTGGCGACCCGTGCGCCGTTCAGCTCGGGACAGTGCTTATAAAAAACGCGTGAGGGCAGGCAGGTGTCGACAACGCGGACGAACTCCGTCACTGCCCAGTCGAAACCCGGGCGGCGAGTGAGCAGGTCACGGGTCCTAGCATCAATGACTCCTTCCATAGGCGCTAGCCCGATGCGTCCGTTATGTAGTAAATTAACAACGCTGGTTTTCAACATGATGCCATGGCCAGGTGTTTGAAATGAGATGGAAAAGGCTGTCTCAACGCGCGAGAGAGTCACTTGATAGTCGAATATTACAGCGTATGGCGTAGATGAGAGGAGAAACTACCATGCAGGATACGCAGCTATTACAGGAAGGACTTTCCCTAATGGGCCTTGGCATGGGGTTCGTTTTTGTTTTTCTTACGTTGCTGGTGGCCATCACGACATTGATGTCCAAGGCGATCGGCCGCTTTTTTCCCGAGCCGGTCGCCCCGGTCGGCGGCCCGCCCGCCCCGTCCGCGCACCACGACGAGGCGCTCATGGCGGTCATCTCCGCCGCGGTGCATCGCTATCGCCGTCGTCACCGCCGCTGACGGTATCACCGCACGCCGACGTTTCATTGCCTGCCTCACCGCGTGATGGCTCCTTCATAACGACAAGGTCAACGCTATGACAGACTCGACTCGCCGCCCCCTGGGCATTACCGACGTGGTACTGCGGGATGCCCACCAATCGCTGTTCGCCACCCGGATGCGTCTGGACGACATGTTGCCGATTGCCGAGGCGCTCGACAAGGTCGGGTTCTGGTCAATCGAATCCTGGGGAGGGGCGACGTTCGACGCCTGCATCCGCTACCTGGGCGAGGACCCCTGGGAACGCCTGCGTGCCCTCAAGGCAGCCATGCCGAACACGCCCCAGCAGATGCTGCTGCGCGGACAGAACCTGCTCGGCTATCGCCATTATGCCGATGATGTAGTGGACCGGTTCGTCGAGCGCGCGAAAACCAATGGTGTGGATGTATTCCGCGTCTTCGATGCGATGAACGACCCGCGCAACCTCGAGCGGGCCATCCAGGCGGTCAGGAGGGTCGAGGGCCATGCCCAGGGCACGCTCTCCTTCACCGTGAGTCCGGTGCACACCCTGGACGGCTGGGTCGAGTTCGGCAGGACGATCGCCGCCATGGGCGCCGACTCGCTGGCGATCAAGGACATGGCCGGCCTGCTCAAGCCCTACGACGCCTTCGAGCTGGTCACCCAGCTCAAGGCCGCCGTGGACATTCCGATCCACTTGCACTGCCATGCCACCACCGGCCTGTCCACCGCCACCGCGCTCAAGGCCGCCGAGGCGGGCATCGACAACGTCGACACCGCCATCTCCTCGATGTCGATGACCTATGGCCACAGCCCCACCGAGTCGGTGGTGGCCATCCTGCAGGGCACCGAGCGTGACACCGGCCTCGACCTCGAACGGCTCGAGGAGATCGCCGCCTACTTTCGCGAGGTGCGCAAGAAATACGCCGCCTTCGAGGGCTCGCTCAAGGGCATCGACTCACGCATCCTGATCGCCCAGGTGCCGGGGGGCATGCTCACCAACATGGAAGGCCAGCTCAAGGAGCAAGGCGCCGGCGACAAGCTGGACGCGGTGCTCCAGGAAATTCCCAAGGTACGTGAAGACCTGGGCTTTATCCCGCTGGTGACCCCGACCTCGCAGATCGTCGGCACCCAGGCGGTGATGAACGTGATGATGGGGGAGCGCTACGCCTCGATCTCCAAGGAGGTCCAGGCGTTGCTCAAGGGCGAATACGGCGCCGCCCCGGCCCCGTTCAACGAGGAACTCCAGGCGCGGGTGCTGGCGGGTGGCGAGTCGATCACCTGCCGTCCGGCCGATAATCTGGCACCGGAGATGGACAAGCTGACCGGCGAGCTCAAGGAAAAGGCCCAGGCCGAGAATGTCCGTCTGGCCGAGGGCGAGCGCGCGGTCGACGACGTGCTGACCTATGCGCTGTTCCCGCAGATCGGCCTGAAGTTTCTCCAGCAGCGTGACAATCCCGAGGCCTTCGAGCCCACGCCCCAAGCCCCTGGAAAAGAAACCCCCGAGTCGAGCCTCCCCATCGCTTCGCCGAAGGGCGGGGCTGAGGCCGGTGCCCCTGCCACTCAGGGCGCCACGCCGGCCGGCACCGAGACGTATACGGTCAAGGTCAACGGCAAGGCCTACGTGGTCGAGGTCAGTGAGGGCGGTGAGATCGGCGACGTCGCCGAGCAGGGGAGAGAACCGCCCAAGGCAGTGGCGCCAGCCGCCCCGTCGGGCGAGGCCATCACCGCGCCGCTGGCCGGCAATATCTTCAAGGTCAACGTCAAGCCGGGCGACAGCGTTGCCGAGGGCGATGTGGTGATCATTCTCGAGGCCA
>DATISN010000266.1:0-10109 GCA_035581765.1 Halomonas sp. | reverse complement strand
GGAGACGGCGAGAAGTCCTTCGTGGCCGGGGCCGACATCGCCGAGATGCGCGACAAGACACCGGAACAGGCGCGCGCCTTCGCCGGGCAGGCGCTGAGGACCATCAAACGGCTGGAGACCCTGCCCGTGCCGGTGGTGGCGCTGGTCAACGGCTTCTGCCTCGGCGGTGGCTGTGAACTCGCGCTGGCCTGCGATTGGGCCGTGGCCAGCGACAACGCCATCTTCGGTCAGCCGGAGGTCGGGCTCGGGGTCATCCCGGGGTTCGGCGGCACTCAGCGTTTGCCGCGTCGCGTCGGTCCCGCCATGGCCATCGATCTGGTGACCACCGGTCGCAAGATCGATGCGGCCGAAGCCTTGCGCATCGGCCTGGTCAATCGCGTCATGCCCCAGGCGGAGCTCGAGGCCTACGCCGAGGAACTCACCAAGCAGCTTTCCGGCAATGGCCCCGAGGCGGTGCGTGGGGCCAAGCAGGCGGTGCATGATGGCCTCGATCAGGATCTAGACAGTGCCTTGGCACTCGAGACCAGCCTGTTCGCGCTGTGCTTTGCTGGCGCAGAGCAGACCGAAGGCATGAGCGCCTTTGTCGAGAAGCGCAAGCCGGCGTTCTGATCCGAACGCCTGGCAGATTGCCTGGGTCTCTAACGGCAGTGACAGTCACGTCACTGCCGTTTTTCGTCGGGTGTCTCAAGCGTGACGGGCTGGCGACGCCACCGGATCATCCGCGTTGCGATGGCGGTGCCGACCAGCGTGATGATCATGCCGGCCAGTATCTGCAGGCTGAGCACTTCGTCGAGCAGAAGATAGCCCCACAGCAGCGCACTCACCGGCACCAGGAAGGTGACCGTTGAGGTGGCCGTAGCGCCGGCGCTGGCGATCAGCCCGAAGTAGAGCAGGAAGGCCACCGCGGTGCTGAGAACCGCCAGCGTCAGGCCGTTGAGCCAGGCGAGTCCACTGATGGACTCGGTGGGCCACAACCATAGTCCCGGGATCAGCAGCATCATTGCCGACATCCCCGAGCTGCCCGCCGCCAGCACGCGCACCGGCAGGTGTGCCAGGTAGGTCTTGGAATAATTGCCGGCCACGCCATAGCACAAGGTCGCGCCCAGTACGGCGAGGATGAACCAGCCCTCGCCGCCCAGCGAGAAGTCCAGGCGGTTAGCCGACAGCACATAAACGCCGACGAACGCCATGGCCAGCCCGAGATACTGCTGGCGCTGCACAGGCGTGGCGAAGAACAGGGCGCCCAGCAGGGCGGTGAAAATGGGCGTGGTGGCGTTGATCAGCGAGGTGAAGCCGGCTTCCAGGCGCGTGGTGGCCAGCGCCAGTAACGAGAAGGGCACCACGTGATTGATCAGTCCCAGCATCAACAACTTGCCCTTGTTCTCCCACACCAACCGCAGGTAGCGCAGCTTCAAAAGCAATGGCACCAGCAGCAGGGCGCCTACCCCCATTCTCAGCAGCACCAGAGGCACCGGGCCGAACTCGGGCACGGCGACGCGCATGAAGACGAACGACATGCCCCAAAGGGATGACAGCAGGATCAAGCGAAGGGTGTCGGCCGGTGACATGCCACGTCCTTGTCGGTAAGGCAAAGGCGGAAGGTTATCATTTTCGCTTCTCGTTGGGTTCTTGACCTGGCGCAAGTGCTGCCCGGGCTGGCTATGATGAGATGGGATACCGCCATACTTGCACTCGCTTAAGGAGATGAGCATGCCTGCCATGATGAAAGCCGCACTCTTCATTGAACCCGGCCGTATCGAGATCGATGACAAGCCGATTCCCGAGATCGGTCCCAACGACGCCCTGATGCGTGTGACCACCACGACCATCTGCGGAACCGATGTCCACATCCTCAAGGGCGAGTATCCGGTCGCCTCGGGCCTGACCATCGGTCACGAACCGGTAGGCGTGATCGAGAAGCTGGGCGCCAACGTGCAGGGCTACCAGGAAGGCCAGCGCGTCATCGCCGGGGCGATCTGCCCGAGTTTTACCTCCTATGCCTGTCAGGATGGCTGCTCCGCCCAGGATGGGGGGCATCATCGTCACGGCTACAAGCCGATGGGCGGCTGGCGGTTTGGTAACACCATTGACGGGGCGCAGGCCGAATACCTGCTGGTACCCGATGCCCAGGCCAATCTCTCGCCGGTGCCCGATGGCCTGACCGACGAGCAAGTGTTGATGTGCCCCGATATCATGTCGACCGGATTCGCCGGCGCCGAGGCGGCGAAGATCAGGATCGGCGATATCGTGGCGGTGTTCGCGCAGGGTCCCATCGGCCTGTGTGCCACTGCCGGTGCGCGGCTGCGGGGGGCGGGCATGATCATCGCCGTCGACGGGGTCGACGAGCGCCTGGCCATGGCGAAGACGCTCGGTGCCGACGTTACCCTGGATTTTCGCAAGGTCGACGTGGTGGCGGAAATTCTCAAGCTCACCGGCGGGCGTGGCGTCGATGCGTCCATCGAGGCGCTAGGCCTGCAATCGACCTTCGAGTCGGCGCTTCGAGTGCTCAAGCCCGGTGGAACCTTGTCGAGCCTGGGTGTCTATTCCGAGAACCTTACCCTCCCGCTGGATGCCTTCTCGGCCGGCCTTGGCGATCATAAGATCATCACGTCGCTGTGCCCCGGCGGCAAGGAGCGCATGCGCCGACTGATGCAGATCATCGCCGCGGGACGCCTCGACCTCGGGCCGCTGGTGACCCACCGCTATGCCTTGGAAGATATCGTTGAGGCCTACGAGCTTTTCTCACATCAGCGTGACGGGGTGCTCAAGGTGGCCATTCAAAACGCCTGACGGATAGGCGCAGGAAGGCGTCTGTTCGATCGTCGCTTCATTGGGCTTGGCTATCGTATCATTGGGCTTGGCTATCTCATTGACAGGACTCAACGCAAAGCAAAGAGGTGGCGGAGATAACGCCTTGATAAAAGTGCTCGGGAATGAGAACTAATGATTCGCTTTATTGTATAATCGTTTAACGTCAGCGCTTCTAGGGGCGTCTTCAATGATGGATCGGCCTCTTCGTTTGGCGTAGCGGAGGGCAAGTCGCAAGACATTTCGTAACTTGAATTTGTCGAATCAACCCGTTCAAGCCAGAAGGTTTGTTAATCTTAATTGGTGTTATTGTCTGGTGTCCGCCAGGTCAGCGTCGTTAAACATTGTAAAAGCCGTATTACGATACCCCAGCGCTTGCCCTTGGAGGAGGCTGAGATTACGCCTGTCCCTATAGGCCGTTAAGCGTTCGGATACATTAAAGTCCTTGTTATGCCTTGTAATGCTTCGGCATGTCATTCTATTACGGAGAAAAAATGGAAACAGAACTTAGCGCTTTCGAGAAAAACATGCGTCGCGAGCTCGATGCCTTCATGAAACCCGCCAAGGCGTCTGGAACGCCGACGCGCGAGATCAAGCCAACCGCAAAACCCGATGCTTCTGCTGCCTACAAGACGGGCCACCTCGTGAAACTGGCGGTACGGACCAAACAACTCGAGATGGATACGGTATTCGAGTACGTCTCGTCCAGTATCTCCAAACTCGAGGCGCGGATGGAAGCCGAGAAAGCGGCCAAGAAGGCGGGTTATCCCATCATCGGTTACCTGATCGATTCCCAGCCCCTGTAAGGTAGGAGGCCTTTCGCTACGCTGGGGATGCCACTTGAAGATCACACAACTCGCTATCTATCCGGTCAAGTCGCTGAGGGGCATCACGCTTGACCAGGCGACGCTGCATACGCGCGGCCTCGCTCTCGACCGCCATTGGATGGTCATCGATGCCGACAATCGTTTCGTGACCCAGCGCCAGGTCGTCGAAATGGCCCGCGTCACCGTCGGCCTGAATGGCGATTTCTTGGTGTTGAAGCATCCCTCTGCCGACCCCTTGAGCGTGAGTCTCGAGAACCATGAGCGGCCTCTGCTCGAAGTGGCTGTCTGGCAGGATCGTTGCCAGGCCCTGGACGAGGGTCAGGTCGCCGCCCGCTGGCTGTCCCGCGTGCTGGGCGGCGCGTATCGACTGGTGCGCTTTCCGTCGACGGCGCGTCGCGACGTCGAGCCGGACTACCTGCGTGGTGAATCTGCCCATACTGCCTTTGCCGATGGCTATCCCTTCCTGGTGGCCTCGGAGTCTTCGTTGGCGGAGCTGAACCGGGTGCTTGCGAGGAAGGGACTGGACGCCGTACCGATGAGCCGTTTTCGACCCACTATCGTGGTCGATGGCGAAGCTCCTTTCGCCGAAGACAGCTGGGCGACGTTGGCTTCTCAGGATGAGACGACCCGACTGGGACTGCGCAAGCCCTGCAAGCGCTGCAAGATTACGACCATCGACCAGCAATCGGGCGAGATCCTCGTGCCGGGTGAGCCGCTGCGTACTCTGGTGGAGATGAACACGTGCAGCGACCTTCAAGGCGGTTATTTCGGTCAGAACGCGACGCTATTGGCCGGCGAGGACAGGGTGCTGCGCGTGGGGGATTCGCTGGTACCCGGCCACTAGCCATTGCGGTAATGTGGCCCGTCTGGAAGGCGGTAGGGGAGTGAGGACCACGAGTATCACCTGATGTCGTTGCACGGTCTGGCACGGCCCGTTTTTCCTTGTGGGTGGCGGCTGGGCTATCATGCGGCCTTCCTTTCACTTCCTGGTGTCATTATGAGCTTTTACGTCTACCTGTCCGGCGAGATCCACACCGATTGGCGCGATGAAATCCAGCAAGGTGCCGAGGCTCACGGCCTCGATGTCGTGTTCACGTCGGCGGTTACCGATCACGACGCCAGCGATGCGGCGGGTGACCATCTGGGTGAAGAGAGCCGCCAGTTCTGGCGCGATCACAAGTCGTCAAAGGTGAATGCGATCCGCACGCGCTCGCTGATCGAGCAGAGCGATCTGGTCGTGGTGCGCTTCGGGGACAAATACAAGCAATGGAATGCGGCCTTCGATGCCGGTTACTGCGCCGCCCTGGGCAAGCCCTACGTCACGCTGCATGACGAAGCCATCGTCCACCCGCTCAAGGAAGTCGATGCGGCCGCGATGGCGTGGACCACCAGCACCGAACAGGTCGTCGAGATACTGCGTTACGTGACTCGGGCCTGAGGGTAGGCGTTGATCGCGGGTGTTCTGAATGCGTGACCGGCTCGAGCAGTATCAGGGCGTGTGCTATCTCGCCGTGATTCTTGCCGGTTTACTGGTAGGGACACACTTTCCCGGCTTCGCCGACAGGCTGGGGTCCTGGCTATGGCCGCTGCTGGGCGCCTTGCTTTATGTGACCTTTACCCAGATTCCCCTGACCAGGCTGCGCGCCGGACAAGTGAGTCCGCGCTTTCTTGCCGCCGCGGTGGTGGGCAATTTCGTGGTCATCCCGCTGATCGTCTGGGGGCTGGTGCAGGCTTTGCCAGAGAACTCCGGGCTGCGCTTGGGTGTCATGATGGTGCTGCTGCTGCCTTGCACCGACTGGTTCATTTCATTCACGCACCTCGGCCGGGGCGATACGGCCATGGCGGTCGCTTTCACACCCCTCAGTCTGTTGTTACAGATGGTGTTGCTGCCGGCCTATCTCGTTGTGTTTCTGGGGCATGCCGAGCTGGTCGGTCTGTTCCAGCGTGAATTGCTGTTGGCATTCGGCGGGTTGATTCTGCTGCCGTTCATCGCCGCGTTCATCACTGGCGCCTGGGTCCGTCGATCGCCACGCCGAACCGCCCTGATCGCTTGGTTGGGTGACTTACCTATCCCGTTGCTGGCGCTGGTGCTGTTCGTGGTGGCGGCAGGTCAGGTGAATGAAGTGGTGGGTTCGCTGGGGCTGCTTGCCTGGCTGCTGCCCGTGTTCGTGGCCTTCCTCGTGGCCGCGGCATTGCTGTCATGGTTGATGGCAGGGGGGTTTGGACTGCCATCCGCTCAAGGCCGAGTGCTGGCCTTCAGCTTTGGCTCGCGCAACTCCTTCGTGGTCTTGCCGCTGGCGCTGGCGTTGCCCGCGGGCCTTGAGGTGGCGGTCATGGCGGTGGTTTTTCAGTCCTTGGTCGAGCTGTTCGGCATGCTCGTCTTCCTTTGGTTGGTACCGAACCGGCTGTTTCCGAACAAGGTCGGATAACCACGCCCACGGCCCCAGGGTTGTGAGCCAAGGGCCGGGCACATCGGGTCGTTGACCTGTCGTTATTCGGTCGTTAAAGGGTCATGAAGGGAGCGTCTTCCCCGGCGGTGAACTGATAGACCTCATAGGGTTCGCTTTGTGGGCCGGGCATGCCAGGCGTGCCGATGGGCATGCCGGCCAGGCCGATGCCGTCGATATCCGGCCGTTGCTCGAATAACGCCTCGACGGCGGCGAGCGGCACGTGGCCTTCAATCACATAGCCACCCATCTCGATGGTGTGACATGAACCCAGGCCGAAGGGCAGGCCAGCATCGGCCTTGACCTCTCCCATGTTGGCATCATCGACAATGGTGACGGAAACTCCCATCTCTTCCAGATGGCGGGCATATTCGTCGCAGCAGCCGCATTGGGGGTTCTTGTAGAGGGTGGCTTCGTCGGGCAGGGCCGCGTGGGCGCTGCCAGCGCCGAACAGCAGCGCACCACTTAACAACAGCGAGGTGACGGGACGGTTCATGAGTGAGTTCCCATGTGAGAGGTGAAGAAATGGAAAAGAGGCAATCCATGGGTGAGGGCAGCAACTTCTAGAGAAATTTCGGCTTCCCTCATCGCGATCCACCGGTGGTCGTTAGGGTTTGATAATAGAACCTGATGTAGGTTCCGCTACTGAACTGAGCATGGGCGCAATCGTCAGGATAGGCTTTGACTTGTATCAACCCGGCGCCCGTTCGGCAAGCGAGGCGCTGTACAGGGGGGTGTGCCGGCGACAGGCGCTTGCAGGCCTTGAGAGGTCATGAAACACTATTTGCCTTCAAATTGTTTCCTTCCCCTTGCAACGATACCTTCCCCATGCCCGCTACTTTTCGATCCAGACTTCAGTGCTTGATGTTGGTCGCGACGACCTCCCTGACCTTGCCGGTGTTGGCCGAGGAGGCAACGGATTGGCCCAAGGGACACTATCCCTTGCCCGAAGGCGATGTGATCGGCGAGGTCTATACCGTTGAAACGCAAGGCGATGAGACGCTGCTGGATGTTGCGCGCCGTCATAATGTGGGCTACGAAGAGATTCAGCGAGCCAATCCCGACGTCAGCCTGTGGTCGCCCGGCGAAGGTGCCGAGGTGGTGATTCCCGCACAGCGCATCCTGCCGCCGGTGGCGCGCGAAGGCATCGTGATCAATATTGCCGAATTGCGTCTCTACTATTATCCCGACGTGGCAGCCAATGAAACCCCACGGGTGGAAACCTATCCGATCGGTATTGGTCGCGATGGCTACAACACGCCGCTCGGGGTAACCGAAACCACCATGCGCTTGAAGGATCCTGCCTGGTATCCCCCCGAGTCGATCCGTGAGGAAGCGGCCGAACGTGGCGATCCACCTCCCGAGGTTGTCCCGCCCGGGCCAGAAAACCCGCTGGGTAAACATGCCATCCTGCTCGATATCCCGGGCTACCTGATCCATGGCACCAACCAGCCAGATGGCATCGGCATGCGTGCCAGCCGCGGGTGCATTCGCATGTTTCCCGAGGACATTGCCTCGGTCTTCGACCGTGTGCCGGAAGGGACCCGCGTCAATATCATCAACCAGCCGATCAAGGCCGGTTGGCAGGATGGCACGCCGTACGTCCAGGCCTATACCTCTCTGGAGGAGCAGGAGCAGGGAATGGCGGTGCTGATGGAGGCGTTGACGCTACTGGGTCAGTCTGGCGCCGAAGCGCCCGTATCGCTCAATTACGGGCAGCTGCGTGAGGTGATCGAATCACCCAAAGGGTGGGTCGTGGCGATACAGCCCGCGCCAGAGCCGGAACCCGAGGTCGTCGAAGAAGACCGTGGACTCTATGACATGATCGGTCTCAAGGACGGTTTCCTGGAGGGTGTCGACGTCTGAGCCGCTGGCGGCATCGACTTGTCTCCTCAGTGAGCCGGGTCGACCAGGCCGCCGAGCGAGGCGTTGCGGCGAAACCAGCCGGCAATGCTCGCTCGCGGCAGGCGGGTCGGCAGCACCTCGTGAGGAATGGTCTCGGAGAGAAAGCAGGCAAAGGTACCGGCCGTGGGGCGAACGCGGGCCACTTCGCGCTGAGGGTCGTCGGCAGCGAAGATCACCATCTCGCCGCCGGCATCAATCGGCCAGTCGGGGTTGAGATAGCTGACGGTGGAAACTACTCGGTTAGAGCGACCGCGGAAGCTGTCCAGATGGCGCTGGTAGAAGGCCTGTGGCGGATAGCGGGCAAAATGAGCCTCGTATTCGAACAAGCCGAGAAACAGCGCCAGATTGAGCTCCTTCTGCAATGCCTGCATGGCGTCGAGATAACGCCGCTGGGCTTGGCTTCTGCGGTCCAGCCAGCGGATGGCATCGCCACGGATATCGCGTCTTAGCGTATGGGCCTGACCACGCCCGATGCCGGCGGGGTCCAACTCGTCCCGCGCCGCCATTGCGGTAAGTTCCTGGTGAAGCTCGTCGCACAATGCCATGTCGATGAAATCTTCGCCGAAAAACCAACCCTGCTCCACCAAGGCGTCGATGAGTTCAGTCAGGCGTGCCTGTGGCAGCACGTCTGTCGACCTTAGCGAGTTCGGCGTCATGAGGTGGGTATCCGACGTTCCGGACGGTAGAGAAGCTTGCCGGCGGGGCGCTCGTAGAGGCTGATCGGCATAGCGAAACCTTCTGCAAGGAGCTCCACCAGCATCATCGCCGAGAGTCCCCAGATGATATGGTCTTCCCCGTGGGTGTCCGGGAACTGATAGCTGGGCACAAAGTAGTCGCGGCCATCGACCCGAATCACGTCGGTATGGGTACGTTGGTCCTCGAGAAAGTGGGCCAGGGGCACCTCGAAGATGGTGTCGAGCTCGGCGAGGTCGGGCGTCAATGGCAGGTCCGGGGGGATCAGCCCTACGTAAGGCGTGACCCGCAGACCGTGCAGCGATATCACGTCGGACAGTTGTCCCAGCAGCTCCACCTCGTCTGGTGCCAGACTGATCTCTTCGCGCGATTCGCGCAGTGCGGTGGCCAGCAGATCGACATCCTCGGGCTCGCGCTTGCCGCCGGGGAAGGCGACCTGACCCTGGTGGGTGTTGAGATGACTAGCGCGGCGGGTAAACAGCAGAGTCGGCTCGGGACGGTCGACCACGGGCAACAGCACCGCGGCTTCGGGCAGGCGAAGCGTGTTGCGGCGGGGCTGGTGTGCTTGCAGGCGTTCACGAAGTTTCTCTAACATGGGGCATCCGTCGGGTTTGATCTCTTCTACCCGGCCGTCGTCCCCGGCGTCAAGCGTCTGGCGATGGTCAACCGCGATCCATGCCAGGGAGCCCCATGAATTTCTGCAGCCACTGTGGCCAAAGCGTTCACTTCGCGATTCCGTCGGGTGATGACCGCCCACGTTATCTCTGCAATGCGTGCGGCACCATTCATTACCAGAATCCGCGAATCGTTGCCGGGACGCTGCCGGTTAGAGGCAGTCAAGTGTTGCTGTGTCGCCGCGCCATTGCGCCACGCCATGGGTTCTGGACCCTGCCGGCAGGCTATATGGAAAATGCCGAAACCACCCTGGAAGCGGCGGCCCGTGAAACCCGTGAGGAAGCGTGCGCCGAGGTCGAGATTCATGGGCTCTACACCATGATCAGCCTGCCGCATATCAACCAAGTCTACATGATCTTTCGTGCCGATCTGTCTGGTGGCTACGCTGCTGGCCCGGAAAGCCTGGAAGTGGCCCTGTTCGAGGAGCACGAGATTCCCTGGGATGAGCTTGCCTTTCCCACTATCGAGCGGACCTTGCGCCATTTCTTCGCCGACCGCGGCAAGGCACAATTCCCGTTGCACATCAGCGATATCACCGCCAAGGATCGCGAACGCTATTTCGGGTCCGCCTAGTGCCCGAGCTGAAAAACGGGATGACGCCTCGGCTCAGAGGCTCTCCAACTTCCAGGCATCAAAGGCCGGTTCCTCATAAGGATGTGCGAGCTTAAGGGCGGCCACCACCTGATGGATCAAGTGATCCTCGCAGACCAACTCCACCTTGAGTTCCTCGACGATTTCCAGTTCGCCGACTCGG
>DATISN010000265.1:0-5141 GCA_035581765.1 Halomonas sp. | reverse complement strand
GAGCTGATCGTCGATGGCGCGCTGGCCGGAAGCGAAGCACAGTCGCGCCAGTTATGGCAGTTCCGCGAGAGCATGCTCGAGGGCCAGCGCCTGCGTGGCGAGCACCTGCGCACGGACATTTCGGTGCCGATCTCGGCCATTCCCGCCTTCGTCGAGCAGGCAACACGCACGGTGATGGACGCCTCGCCAGACAGCGAGATCATCGCCTACGGGCACATCGGCGACGGCAACCTGCATTTCAATATCCTGCCGCCAACGGCGCTCGACGAGGCGGCCAAACGACACCACCTGCATGAACTCGAGGATAAGCTGTTCGCGGTACTCGATGGGTTCGGCGGCAGCATCAGCGCCGAGCACGGCATCGGTCGCACCAAGCAGGCGCCCTACCTGGCGCGACTGTCGCCCCTGGAACACGAGATGGCCCGGGGCATCAAGGCGCTGTTCGACCCCGAGGGCTTGATGAACCCGGGGCGCATCCTGCCCGTCGAGCGCTAGCGTTCGCTCCGGAAGCGCCCGGCCAGACCCTGCATGGCGTTCATGAGCAGCAGGGTGTCGATACCCACCCCAACAAACGAGCAACCGGCGGCCAGATAGCCGTGTGCCTCGTCCTCGTCGGCAGTGACGATGCCGGCGGCCTTGTCGGCCGAGCGGACACGGGAGATGGCGTCACTGATCGCCTGGCGCACCTCGGGATGGCCCGGATTGCCCAGGTGTCCCAGGGCCGCGGAGAGATCGGCCGGTCCGATGAAGACGCCATCCACCCCCGGGGTCGCGGCGATGGCGTCCAGGTTCTCGAGACCGGCCACGGTCTCCACCTGCACCAGCAGGCACATCTGCTCATCGGCCTGGGTCAGATACTCCTCCACCTGCCCCCAGCGCGCCGCGCGGGCCAGCACATGGCCGACGCCGCGAATGCCATGCGGCGGGTAGCGCATCGCGGCCGCCAGTCCGGCGGCCTGCTCGGCGGTTTCCACCATCGGCACCAGCAGCGTCTGCACGCCGATGTCCAGATACTGCTTGATCAGCACCGGATCGCCGACGGGGGGTCGCACGATGGGATGAGGGGCATAGGGCGCGATGGCCTGCAGCTGGCTCAACAGACAATTCAGGTCGTTGGGTGAATGTTCGCCGTCCAGCAGCAGCCAGTCGTAGCCCGCCGTCGCGGCCATCTCCGCGCTATAAGGGCTTGCCAGCCCAAGCCACAGGCCAATCTGGCGCTCATCGGCGCGCAGGCGCTGCTTGAAGGTATTGATCGGTAGTTGCATCTCGGCCTCGTTGAAGTTCCATGCGTTCCAGGCGCCGCTCGTAGAGTCCCTTGGCGATCATGGTGGCAAGCACCAGGCCGCCGCCGGTGAAGGCGAGCGTTGTCGGCCGCTCGCCCAGAATCCACCAGACCCACAGTGTCCCCACGACGACTTCCAGCAGTAACAGCAGCCCCACCTCGGCGGCCGGCAGGTACAGCGGCCCACGCTGCAGCAAGGTGACGCCCAGCGGTACGATGACCAGGCACAGCAGCATCACCAGCCATAACCTGTCCCACGGCGGCATGCTGAATTGCCCGCCGCTGGTCACCACCAGCCCGGCACCGACACCGACGATCAAGCCGGCAAAGGTCAGCATCGGGCTCATGTCGACCCCGGGGCGCGTGCGACACAGCGTGAAGTTGATCGCAAGCGTGGTTGCCGCCAGCAATGCAAAGCCATTGCCCACCCAGGAGCCGACCCCCGCATCGTCGATCACGATGAGGCCGATGCCGACCATGCACAGCCCGATCGCCAGCCAGGTATGACGCGGAAGGTGTTCCTTGAGAAACATCCGCGAGAGGGCCGCGGCGATCAACGGCGCCCCCGCCAGGATCATCAGCACGTTGCCACCTCGGGTGTACTGATTACCCAGCACGAAGCCACAGGTGGTCATGCTGAACAGCAGCGCCACCCCAATGCCGGTCCAGCCGCAACGCCGGTAGGCATGCAGCGTGCCGCGACCATGGCGGGCGACGACGATCAGCAAGAACCCCAGCGCCGACAGCAGGCCACGCCACATCAGGATCTCGGCGTCGGGCAGCCCGGCAAGCTTGATCAACAGCGCATCGGGCGACATGACCAGCGCCCCGCCGCCGGTGAGCAGCAGACCCTGCTGACGATAGGAGAGAGATGATGTCATCGCGACCGCTCTCCCCCGCCGATAAGCACGCGCCGGATCAGGGGACCTTCTCCTGAAGCACGCGAATCACCTCGGGGACCGACACGCCCTGATCCTCGATCCCGGCGTAGAGATTGTGCACGGCGGCGGCAACCCCGTCGGACACCCCGAGCTGCTCGGTCATGGCATGGTAATAACCAAGATCCTTGCTGGCGTTGGCCACGCTGAAGCGAAATCCGGACGGGTCAGCGGAGGCAATGAAAGGCCGCAGGCGCTCGAGTACCACGCCGCCACCACCGCCCTTGCCCAGCACCTCGAGAAGGGCGGCGTCCTCGATGCCGGCCGCGCGCGACGCCACTGTCGCCTCCGCCAGTACTGCCGAGAAACCCAGTGACACGAAGTTGTGCAGCAGCTTCAGCGTATGGCCGGTACTGACCGGGCCGGCATGGGTGATGTTCTCGGCGAAACTCTCGAGCAGCGGACGCACCTCGTCGAACAGCGCCTCGGGCGCTCCGACGATCAGGTTGAGCCGGCCTTCCTCGGCTTCCTTGGGGGTACGCGTCATCGCCGCATCCATGAAGCGGCCTCCCGCCGCCTGCACGCGCTCGGCCACCTGTTGCGTCGAACTTGGCAGGGCCGTGGAACAATCGATCACCACGGTGCCCGAGGTAAGGCCTTCCAGCACGCCGCCGGACTCGAACAGCACGGCCTCGACCTGGGGCGAGCCGGTCACGCAAAGGATCACGATATCCGCGGCCTCGGCCACCTCGCGCCCCGAGCCCTTGGCCACCGCCCCGTCGGCCAGCAGATCGTCCACAGGCTGATTACCGGCATGGTCCAGAAAACACAGGCGATGGCCAGCGCCCAGAATATTGCGCGCGATGCCATGGCCCATCAGGCCCACACCGATCAACCCGACATTGATTGCCTGACGCATATCGCTCCCTCTCCTTGCTGTTTACGAGGCTTGTCGTGTTCGGGCTTGCCATGTCGACGAGTGGCAGTGTAGCCCGGAAAACGCCCTCAGCCGTGCCGAATGGCGATTGTCTTGAGGCGCGTATAACTCTTCAGGCCTTCGAAGCCTTTCTCGCGGCCGTGCCCGGAGCGGCCCACGCCGCCGAAGGGCAGCTCGATACCACCGGCGGCGCCGTAGTTGTTGACGAATACCTGGCCGCTGCGAATGCCCTTGGCCAGCCGCAGCTGGCGCCCGCCATCGCGCGTCCAGATACCCGCGCACAGCCCGAAGTCGGTGGCGTTGGCCAGCTGCAGGGCTTCGGCCTCGTCGTCGAAGACCTGCACGGCCAGCACCGGGCCGAACAACTCCTCGCGCAGCACCTCGTGGCCGGCGGGGATATCGACCAGCAGCTGCGGCACCACGAAGTGGCCGCCCGCGGGCGCCTCATCGGCAAGCCGGCCCTGCGCCATCACCCTGACGCCATCGGCCTGGGCGGCAGCCAACCTGGCCTCGAGCTTGGCCTTCTGGCGCGCATTGATCAGCGGGCCGCAATCGGCATCCGCCTCGCCGGCATCGCAGTGCAGAGCGGAAAAGCGCTCGGCCAGTCGTCCCAGCACGACCTCGGCGACCTCCCGCTGCACCAGCAGGCGGCTGCCCGCCGAGCAGGTCTGGCCGGCATTCTGGATGATCCCGCGCACTATCGAAGCGATCGCGGCGTCCATGTCGGCATCGGCGAAGACGAGTTGCGGCGACTTGCCCCCCAGCTCCATGGTGAGCGGCACATGCCGGACGGCAGCGGCCTTCGCCACCTCGGTCCCGGTCTCGGGCGAGCCGGTGAAGGAGAGATGGTCGATATCGCCATGCGCCGCCAGGGCGGCGCCCGCCTCCCGACCCAGCCCCGGCACCACGTTCAGCACGCCGGGCAGCAGCGCATGCCGCACCGCCAGCTCGGCCAGGCGCAGCACGCTCAGACAGGCGTCCTCGGCCGGCTTCAGGACCACGGTGTTGCCGGCAGCCAGCGCCGCGGCGACACAGCGGCCGAAGATCTGCGCCGGATAGTTCCAGGGAATGATCTGCGCACAGACCCCAAAGGGCTCACGCAGGGTCATCACCGCGAAGTCACTCTCGAAGGGAATGGTCTCGCCATGCAGCTTGTCGGCCGCCCCGCCGTAGAAGCGAAAATAACGCGCACAGGCAGCGATATCGCCGCGCGCCTGGGTCATCGGCTTACCAGTGTCGAGGCATTCCAGGGCCGCCAGGTGGTCAAGGTCGGCCTCGATGATCGCGGCGAAGGCCAGCAGCCATTCGCTGCGGCGGCGTGCCGTCCAGCTCGGCCAGTCGCCGGTGCGTCCCTCGAACGCCTGCCGGGCGGCGCCAACGGCGGCGTCGACATCCTCCGGCTGGCTGCGGGCGATGCGCCCGATCGACTCTGCATACGCCGGCGCCTCGACGGTCAGCGTCTCGTGGGTGTCGACCCACTCACCGCCTATCAGCGCCTGGCTTGGCGGCATCTCGGCGATTCCGGCCTTCTCGGCAAGTGCAGCGAACGGCTGCATGGCAGTACTCCTTGTCTTAACATCCATCGTCTCGGCATCCATAGCGTTGGTATCCATGGGGTTGGCGTCAATAGAGCAAGTCGACCAGTCCCATCGAGATCCAGGGCATGTAGGTGATCGCCATCAGGCAGACCAGCACCACCAGTACAAACCGCACCAGCCAGGGCAGCATCTGATCGATGGATATCTTAGCCACCGCGCAGGCAGCGAACAGGTTGACTCCCAGCGGTGGCGTGATCATCCCCAGCGCCAGATTGACCACCATGATCAACCCGAAATGCACCGGCTGGATGCCGAACTGGATGGCGATCGGCGTCAGGATCGGGGCCAGCACCAAAATCGCCGCCGACGTCTCGATGAACATCCCCACCACCAGCAGCAGGCCATTCACGGCGAGCAGGAAGGCCCAGGGACTTTCGAACACCCGGTTGACCCAGTCGGCGATCTCGGCCGGCAGACCCGAGCGGCTGATCAGGAAACTGAACAGG
>DATISN010000264.1:0-9281 GCA_035581765.1 Halomonas sp. | reverse complement strand
CGACTACGGACGCAAGCGATCCGCACGACCGATGAGGAGTCTGCTAGGCGGCATCCTGCGCTGTCCGCATTGTAGTGGACCGATGGCTGGACGCGACAGCAACTACTACGGGTGCAGTGTGCATCACAATATCGGCCCTACATCCTGCCCTGACTACCGACTGAGACGCGACCTGGTCGAGCGGCGCATCGTTACCCTCGTGCGTAAGGATCTACTCTCACCGGCTGCGGCCAGTCTGTATGAAAGGGAGTTCACGCGTCACATGTGTGAGCGAGGCAGTGCGGCAAAAGCCAAAAAGGCCAAGGCGCGGCTGGCAGAGGTTGAGCGAGAGATTCAGCGCATGATTGACGCCATCGTCAGCATGGGGTCATCGGCAGCCTTGTTGTCGCGATTGAGGGCATCTGAGCGGGAGCGAGACGTATTGCTCGAGCAGGTCGGAAAGACGCAAGAGCCCAAGGAGCTGCCGGATATTCGTGGCATCTTCAAGCAGCAACTCGTTAACCTGACGGAGGCACTGAAAGGAGAGCCTGAGACGGCCAGAGCGGCTATGGGCGAGATATTCGGCAGGATCGGCCTTGAGCTGCGAGGTCGAGAACTGTGGGGACACATGCAAACATCCCCGGCACTGCTGAGAGTGGCCGGGGATGCTTTTTGTGATGGTAGCGGGGACCGGATTTGAACCGATGACCTTCGGGTTATGAGCCCGACGAGCTACCAGACTGCTCCACCCCGCATCAACGTGAGGCGTATTCTACCTGTCCTGCTAGCAAGGTCAAGGGAAGAGTTCAAACGCTCGTCCGTAGGGTATTTCGTGGTCCATACTGAGGTTGATTGTCATGAATACGACAATCACTATAACAACACTGGTTCGACCCGATCTCACTTGGGCGAATATGTGTCATTTGAATCAGGGAGGTAGTCAATGACCAACCAAGCACCCGTCGCATGGGTCACCGGAGGAACCGGAGGTATCGGCTCCGCAATCTGCCGCTCGCTGGCTGCCGATGGCTACCAGGTAGTTGCGGGATATCACAACCCCGAGAAAGCGAAGAAGTGGCTGGAAACCCAGAAAGCCGAGGGTTTTGACAACATCGCGCTGTCCGGCGTCGACCTCACCGATTACGACGCCTGCGTCGCCGGGGCGAAGGAGATCGCCGAGGCTCACGGCCCCGTCAGCGTGTTGGTGAACTGCGCCGGCATCACCCGGGACGGCACCTTGAAGAAGATGACCCCTGGGCAGTGGCACGAGGTCATCGACACCAACCTCAACAGCGTGTTCAACACTTGTCGAAGCGTGGTCGAGGGCATGCTCGAAAACGGCTATGGCCGCATCATCAATATCTCCTCGATCAACGGTCGCAAGGGTCAGTTCGGGCAGGTCAACTATGCGGCCGCCAAGGCGGGCATGCATGGACTGACCATGTCGCTGGCACAGGAGACGGCCACCAAGGGCATTACCGTGAACACAGTATCGCCCGGCTACATCGCCACCGACATGATCAACAACATTCCCGAGAAAGTACGAGAAGCGATTCGCGAGACCATTCCGGTCAAGCGTTATGGCACGCCAGAGGAAATCGCTCGCCTGGTCACGTTCCTGGCCAACAAGGAGTCGGGCTTTATTACCGGCGCCAATATCGACATCAACGGCGGGCAGTTCATGGGCTGATCGTTTGTCTGTCAGGCTCGAGCGCTGCCGGGGATCCCGGCAGCGCTCGAAGCGCCACCCAATAGCACGAGGCCCCGATGATGCGTATCGGGGCCTCGTGTGTTTGTCGCGAGCTTTCGGCCAGCGAGGCGAGGTTCAGGGGGGCGGCAGGCGAGCCAGGCTTTCCAGCATATGGTCGAACTCGCCGACCTCTCGTGCCCAGAGCGAGGGAGGAACCGGCCCGGTGGCCAGCAGCTCCAGCAATACGCCATGCAACTCTTCGGCGCGCGAGGGCTCGCGGCCAAGATTATCGTTGAGACGCTCGACCTGAATCGCCAGACGCAATGGATTGTCGCGTTGGCTGACACGGCCAACAGCGAGTAACGAGAGGTGCACCCGCAGGCGAGCGAGACGCTCCTCGACCAGGGTCTCGTCGGCTGGTTCGTGGCGCGCGGCGTTGCGACGGGCATGGGCGCTGACCATGTCATCGCCCAGCGCCAACGTTTCCGGTGGCTGGACGTCGGCAACGCTGTCACCCGCCAGGCAGGTGGCGTCGGCCTCCAGATGGGCCGCCAGCAATGGCTGGACGTGACGCCAGCGATTGACTTCATCGACCACACCCAGGCGGGCCAGCCGCTCGCGCCGGGCCCTGATGATTCCCGACCACCGGCGGCGCATGCCTTCGGTGCGACGCCCACTGGGCAGCGGCTCAAGCGCTGCGGCCTCTCGGGTCGCCTGTTCGAGGAATGGCGCGTCCCGGCTGTCGGCGGGCTGCCAGCCGTCGAGCCGATCGATCAACGCTTGCATGGCATCGAGACGTTCCTGGTCGCGGCGCAACTGGTCGCCCCTCTCGGCCTCGCGGTTGGCAAAAATCGTGTCGCAGATACCGCGAAATTCTCGCCATAGCGCCTGTTCCTCGCCGCGTGGTGCGCGACCGAGCGCCCGCCAGCGCTGTTGAAGTGCCTTGGCCTGCTCGGCGCGACGTGCGGCCGGCATGGGGGTTTCGGCCAGCTGGCGGGTCTGTTCGATCAGCTCGCGCTTCGCATCGGCGATCTCGCGCGCGCGACGGTCAATCAGCGTCTGCAACTCATGGCGGATACGCGCGAAGCGCCGGCCGATGGCCTCGGCATGCTCGCGGGGCACGGGCGCGCTATGGCGCCACTGTTCCCTGGCGCGGTCACGGATCTGACGAAGGGCGTCGGGGTCGGCCTCGTGGGCGGGCTGCGCGAGCAGCGTCTCGAGCTTTTCGCAAAGCGCTTGACGATCCGCGAGGTGCTTGTGTCGTTCGCTCTCGAGGCGCTCCCGCCAAGGGCCCAGCCGCTCATGGATTCGCTCGGACGCGGCGCGGAAGCGAGCGGCCTGTTCACGGTTGGCGGCGGCGTCGCCCAGCGACTTCCATTCCTTGACGAGTTGACGATGCCGCCGGTCCAGCTCGGCATCGCCAAGCGTGGTGTCTTCCGCAAGCTCAGTGATGGCCAGGCACAGCTGATCGCGTTTGGGACCGGCCACGAAGCCGCGCCAGTCACGCAGTTCGGCCAATCGGGCACCCAACCGTTTGAGAGTGGCCAACTCAGCAGCAATGCGTGACCTGGATAGGCCGCGGGCCTGTTGCAGGGCCTCGGCCTGGTGTCGCAACCCTTGGTGCAGACGGCTGGCGCCCTTGAAGGAGCCGCTCTCAAGCAAACGCTCGAGCTCGATCAGTTCGGCAGAGAAACGCGCCAGGTTGCTGGTCTGGACGTCGGTCGGGGCCGCCGTGCTGGCCACGAGTCGCTTGCGAGCGTGTGCCAGCAAGGGTGTGGGTGACAAATCCTCGGGCCATGAGCAGGCCTCGATGAGGGCCTTGAGGCGCTCGTCATCGCCTTCCTGCAGCGCCTGCTCGATGGCCTCGGCACGTTCGTCGAGACGAATCCGGGCCTGGGCGATACGATCGAAGGCCTGCAGGGCGGCGCCGTAGCGCTGGCCCAGCGCCTCATTGGCCAGATGCTGGTCGGAGAGTTCCTGCCAGCGGTTGGCCAACAGGTGCTTCTGTGCGCGCAGACTGGCGATGTCCTGGTCGGTGATGCGCTCGCTGCGTTGCAGCGCATCCAGGCTCTCCTCGAGCGCATCGATCAGCGCTTCACGAGACTGGTCGGCCCCTTCCCGACGCAGATGGTCGGCATCGCGCGAGCGTTGCTGAGCCTCATGATCGCCAATGATCTTGCGACAACGCAGACAGGCATCCTGGTAGCGCCTTTCAAGCTCGGCATCCGGCGCATCACCCAGGGTTTCCCACTCTCGCACCAGGTGGCGGAAGCGTCCGGCATAGAGCGGTTCCCAGGCGGCCTTGGCGTGTCGCTCCAGGGTCTCGATCAGCGCGTCTCGCCTCGCCCCGGCGGCGGCCAGGGAGGCGGCGTCGGCGCGCAGGCGATTGAGTCGTTCGCGAGCCTGGCGCATTACCTGGCGGTCGCGGCGCGCGGACTGGGCGAGCCGTGCCAGGCCGGCCTCGCTTTCGACCCGGGCGGCGGCGGCATGGCGAACGGCGGCGATACCATTGTCGCAAGCCTGGCGAATCAGCGCGTCTTCATCCGCCAGCCTTGCCAGCGCGGCCAGGCGCAGCTGCTGGTTGTCGCCCTTCAGGGCGATCTCGGCGAGCAGCGCTTGGTCCTCGAGCCGCTCGACGATGGCGATGCGGCTGTCCAGGTCATGCGACCCTTCACGGCCGGTGACCAGTGCCATCAGCCGCTGCGTCAGCTCATGCGAAACCGCTCCGCCTTCGAGCAGTCGTAAGAGTCCCGCCGGGTCGTCGAGGCGGGCGAGGGCCGCATTGCGCACGCCGGCATCATCGTCGCGGGCGAGCCGCTCGAGCGCCTGATGCTGGTCGGGGTGGGTGGTGTCGAGCCGTTCGACGGCCTGGCGGCGAACCTCGGGATCGGAGTGCTGCCAGCGTGGGGCGAAGAGGCGGCGAAAGAGTCCTTGCATTGGCCATCCTGACATGGGCAGATCCCGTAACGGGATGTGCGAGGCTATTGTTTTGAACAACTGTTTTAGGCAACGCGATGGGTTGCGATAGTCGGCAAAAAAGGCAGGGCCTCGGGTGCCTTAGGCCATCTAAGCACGCGTCGCGCCTGGGGAAAAGTCCGGCCACACCGGGAGTGTGGCCAACTGGAGACACTGACAAGCCCTCGCCGTAGAGAATATGATCGGTTGCAGGGAGCGATTCACTCGCTTAGCTTGGAGCTAATATCCCCGAATATCACCCGACGTGGAGTTCGGCAATGAGTCTCAACGTGGAAAGGGACGGCATGGCGTTCACCTTCAAGGGCGGCATGCTGCCGATGACGGTCATGGAATTGACCAGCGCCGATCCCGAGCGTATCCGTGATCAGCTCGCCGGCAAGCTTAGCCAGTCACCTGCTTTCTTTCAGCATACCCCGGTCGTGCTCAATGTCGAGAAGCTCGACGAGCCGCACTTGGCGCTGGAGCGTATCTGCGCGGTATGCCGCGCGCACAAGCTTCTGCCGGTGGCGGTGCGCGGTGGCCCCGACCCTGTCAAGCAGTCGGCCTGGGCGCTGGGCCTTGGCTGGTTTCCTCCCCAAGATGCGGCGCGCGCCCGACCACTGGAAAGTGTCGCGCCCGTCGAGCCGCAGGCCGCAGAGGTTGAACTTGCCGCGCCTGAGCCGCCGGCAGGCGCCGTCAGCGGGGGACGTATCTATCGCGGCACGGTGCGCTCCGGTCAGCAGGTCACGGCGCCCGCCGGCGATCTGATCGTGGTCGGTGCCGTCAATGCGGGTGCCGAGGTACTGGCCGCCGGCAGCGTGCACGTTTATGGTGCCCTGCGCGGACGCGCCTTGGCGGGGATTCACGGCGACCCCCTGGCCGGTATCTTCTGTCGCGAACTCAACGCCGAGCTGCTTTCCGTGGCCGGCAACTACAAGCGGCTCGAGGATGTCGACCCACGCCTGTTGGGGACGGCCGTGCAGGTACGCCTGCAGGATGACCAGTTGGGCATCGTGCCGCTGATTTGACCTGGCCTGATCTGACATTACCCGACCTGAGCGGGGCGGTTCGGGTCGGGCACATGATTGTCGTCGGCGAGCCCGACACCATTTTATCGACTGACAGGAAACACAACTTGGCCAAGATCATTGTAGTGACCTCCGGCAAGGGCGGGGTCGGCAAGACGACCAGCGCGGCAGCCATCGCCACCGGGCTGGCACTGAGGGGCAACAAGACCGTGGTCATTGACTTCGATGTGGGGCTGCGCAACCTCGACCTGATCATGGGGTGCGAGCGTCGCGTGGTCTATGATCTCGTCAATGTCATTCAGGGCGAGGCGGGGCTCAACCAGGCGCTGATCCGTGACAAGCGGGTCGACAATCTGCATATATTGCCGGCCTCTCAGACCCGCGACAAGGATGCCCTGACCCAGGAAGGTGTGGAGAAGATTCTCGACACCCTGAGCAAGGATTTCGATTACATCCTCTGTGACTCGCCGGCGGGTATCGAACGCGGTGCTCAGCTCGCCATGTACTTCGCCGACGAGGCGATCGTGGTCACCAACCCCGAAGTGTCCTCGGTGCGCGACTCCGATCGCATCCTTGGTCTGCTGGCCTCCAAGACCCGGCGCGCCGAACGCGGCGAGGAGGCGATCAAGGAGCACCTGCTGGTCACTCGCTACAACCCGTCGCGTGTCGACTCGGGCGACATGCTCAACCTCGATGACATTCGCGAGATCCTGGCGATCAATTTGATCGGCTTGATACCCGAGTCCGAGGCGGTGCTGCGGGCCTCGAACCAGGGGGTGCCGGTGACCCATGACGCCGACAGCGACGCCGGGCAGGCGTATACCGATACCGTGGCACGACTGATCGGTGAGGAAGTGCCTCTGCGTTTCCACCTGTACGAGAAGAGAAGCCTGTTGAGCCGAATGTTCGGAGGAGGTCGCCGGTGAAGTTGCTCGAGTTCCTCAAGAGAGAGCGCAAGAAGTCGGCGTCGGTTGCCAAGGAGCGGCTCCAGATCATCGTCGCCCACCAGCGTACCCAGCGTGGCCAGCCCGACTACATGCCGATGCTGGAGAAGGAGCTGCTGGAGGTGATTCGCCGTTATGTCCAGGTCGACGACGATGCCATCAACATCAGTCTCGACAGCGAGGACAACTGTTCGGTGCTGGAGCTCAACGTCACGCTGCCCCGAGCCTGACGGCTGAGCGGCAGGCGGTGCTGTGCTAGGCTGTGGCTCTCGTCCATGCCCATACCCCTGTCAGTACCGTTCGGAGAGACTCCCCATGGCGCCGCCTGCCGTCCCGACGACCTTCCTTTGGCACGATTACGAGACCTTCGGTGCCGACCCGCGTCGCGATCGTCCTTCCCAATTTGCCGCCATTCGCACCGACGCCGACTTCAACGAGGTCGGCGACCCGGTGGAATGGTTCTGCCAGCCGGCCGATGATTTCCTGCCCCACCCCCAAGCCTGCCTGATCACCGGCATCACGCCACAGCAGGCGCGCCGTCGCGGCCTGCCAGAGGCGGAGTTCGCCGGGCGTATCGAGGCGCTGATGAACGAGCCCGGTACCTGTGCCCTGGGGTACAACAGCCTGCGCTTCGATGATGAGGTGACGCGTCATCTTTTCTATCGCAACCTGCTCGACCCCTATGCCCGCGAGTGGCAGAACGGCAACTCGCGCTGGGACCTGATCGACGTGGTGCGCGCCTTCCATGCCCTGCGCCCGAAAGGGATCGAATGGCCGACCCGCGAGGATGGCTCGCCAAGCTTCAAGCTGGAAGCGCTGACCGCTGCCAACGGCATTGCCCATGAGGGCGCTCACGATGCGCTCGCCGATGTACGGGCGACCATTGCCCTGGCGCGCCTGCTGAAGACCCGCAATGCCCGGCTCTTCGATCACCTGCTGGGGCTTCGCGCCAAGCGGCAGGTGGCGAAGTTGCTCGACGTGCAGGGGCGAAAGCCAGTGCTGCACATCTCACGCCGTTATCCGGCCAGCCGCGGCTGTAGCGCCCTGGTGGTGCCCCTGGCCGAGCACCCCACCAACCCCAACGGGGTGATCGTCTACGATCTCTCGATGGACCCTGCCCCGTTGTTCGATCTGGATGCCGAACAGATACGCCAGCGAGTCTTCGTCAGCAACGACGACCTGGCCGAAGGCGCCGAGCGCATCCCGCTCAAGGTGATTCATATCAACAAGTGCCCGGTGCTGTTTCCGGCCAGTGCCCTCAAGGACGTGGATGGCTCGCACCAGGGTGAGTATGGCGAGATCGTGGCGCGACTGGGGTTGGACGTCGCGGCCTGTCGCGAGCACTGGAAGCAACTCGCCGCGCGTCCCGAGGTCGCCGCCCGTGTCGCCGAAGTCTTCGCCGAGCCGCCGCCGGAGGGGCCGGGCGATCCGGACCTGATGCTCTATGCCGGCGGCTTCTTCTCGCCGGCGGACCGCCAGCAGATGCAGCGCGTGCGCGACACCGCACCCTGGGATCTGGTCGGCGCAAGCTTCGCCTTTCAGGACCCGCGGCTCGAAGAGATGCTGTTTCGCTATCGGGCGCGCAGCTACCCGCATACCCTGGAAGGCGACGAGCTGGCTCGGTGGGAGAGTTTCCGCTGGGCGCGGATGAACGATCCCGCTCTCTCGAGCCTGACCCTCAAGGCCTTCGCTCGCGAGATCGAACGGCTCAATCAGGTGGCCCTCGACGACCACGAACGACAGATTCTCGAGGAGCTGGTGATGCATGTGGAGGCGATCATGCCGGCTCAAGCTTTCGACTGAGCGTTGCTGAAAGGCATGGGACAACGTGACGGGACCCGGCCAATTGGCCGGGTCCCGTCGTTGCGAGCGATTTACCTTCTCTTTTCAGGACTTTTCAGGTCTTTTCAGGCGTCGGGTTCGGGCAGCGGGTCGAGATGGCGGGTCAGTTCGACCACGTCGCTGGGCTCGTCGCCCGGGTCGAAGGTGACGTTGGCCACGGCCTGTTCGCGAAGTTCGGGCCATAGCGCCCGTAGGTCATCCGTGGTCACGGCTAATGCCTGTTCGGCCAGTCGCTCGCGCTCGTCGAAGTCGGTGTCGCCGAACGACATGGCCCGCCATAACCGGTTGGCCTTGCCCGAGAGGCTGGTGTCGCGGCGAACCAGGGTGTCGTGCACCGCTTGGCGATAGGGTGCAAGGCTCTCCTCGTCAAGCGTTTCCAGACGGGTGGCGAAATCGACCAGGAAGGCATCGATGCGCGCCTGGATAGCCTCGCTCTGCGTCTCAGGTGACTGGACCAGCAGCCCGATGCCGGGGGCGTCGAGCAACGGCGAATAGCCGGCGTTGACCACATAACCGAGCTGCTCCTCGGTGCGCAATTGCTGATAGAACGGGGTGCTGATCAACTGGCCCAACACCGCCAGGCGTGCACGGCTTTCCAGCGAACGATCCGGGCCCTGCAGGTAGCGCAGCACCACCGATTCGTTGCGCGTCGTGTCGGGGATCAGCTCGGGAAGGTCGGGCTCGGCCCTCAGCGGTACCAGATCGGGGATCTGCGTCTCCGCGAGGCTCGGCGCAAGCGCATCAGCGACCAGTCGACCTTCGCGGGTCGCCAGTTCGGTCTCCAGGTTACCGATCGCCATGGCTTCGAGGCGCAGCTCGGCCAGGAACTCATCGCGGAAATCG
>DATISN010000263.1:0-6290 GCA_035581765.1 Halomonas sp. | reverse complement strand
GGTGGCCGATCGCATCCAGGCGGTGAAAGGTGCCGACGCGCTGGTGATCTGTACCGAGTGGAAGGAGTTTCGGACAGTGGACTTCGAATGGTTGAAGACCAATCTGGCCACCCCGGTGATTGTCGATGGTCGCAATCTGTACGACCCGCAGGCGGTGAAGCGTGCCGGTCTTCTCTACTACGCGGTGGGCCGTGGTGATTCGCTGAAGGTCCCCCAAGCCTAGGCTTTGTCTGAAAAGTCGACGAGCGAAGGCCAGACAAGGCAAAAATCGGTGAAAAGACGGAGTTTACAAGGTGTAAATGAGTACTTTGATCGGACTCGCGTACGAGCCGATTTTTAACGCAGTATGGCCGAGTGCAGCCAGATCTCGGACAGAGCCTAATCCATCTCTAATGACGGGTTGGGGTGGCGCCTTAACATGTCCGCGCGGCCGGCGGATGACACCGCGCTACCCCTTGTTGTCTCTTCAAGACATCAAACCATACCCCCTGCGCCGTTTTTTCGTTGCTGACAGCACGAGAGCGCAAACGCCAAACCTGTGTTACGTTATGTATTCGGCGGGCCGATCTTTGTAACGAGTAGACTTCTGAAAGTCGGTCGGGGGCGTGGTGTCGGAGCGCTTCTTGTGCCGTATGTATTGGGCTAATGATTGGTGGCTAAACATTTAATGCGGTGCAGCGATGAAAAAAATAACCATGACCGTACCTCCCATCGCCCGTACACCACGCGAGGTTCGCAGGGAAATGCTACGCGCGAATCGCTTCCTGGGAATCCATCAAATGTGGTGGGGTGGGCTTCTCACGCCGCTTTTCTTCTACTTTTTGGCTCTGCTGGGGACCAGTGAATGGCAGTGGTGGTGGTACTTGGCCGCGTTCTTGTTGGCTTGGGCGTGTGTCGAGATCTGCTTCTTTCCAAGGCGACTGGTTATCCGCCAGTTGGCCCATGAGGAAAGCCGTGCCGAGGCAGTCAGGCTGGCTTGGACACACAACCTGGCGCTGCGAGACGTGCTGGCTCCACGGCATCGGCGGGTACGTCTTTCATCGCGGATGAGCATGGCAATGCGTGAGGGCTTGCGATATCTGCGAGGCAGGCCGTTCGTCACGGGCGTCAATGGCGCCTTCAGTTACTTGCGGGGCAGGATGCTCAGGTAGCAGGGCGGTGAGGCCGATTCACTGTCATCGGCATCTTCTTGCTGAAGCGCGGCGAGCAAGGCCTCCTTCAGGATGGGCAGGTGAGATGACTCGACATCCCGGACCGCCGTCAGCAGAGTGAGCGGCCCTTGACGGGCATAGCGCATCAGCGGAATCAGACAGTCGGGGTGATCGCTTAGCTCGCCTCGGTAGCGGGTCGCGAAAACCTGATGACTAATCTCCTGCTGATGATATTGGCGACGCAGGGCGGATGACGGTGAGGCATCGCGATACCAGTGGGCAAGCGCCAAGCTTTCCCGGCGCTTGCCACGCGGCCAGAGACGGTCGACGAGTATTCGGACGCCATCGGCCGGTTCTGCTGGGCGGTAAATACGCTTCAACATGATCTGGTAGGTCATGAGAGGAATCCTGGTCTATCCAGCTAGAGACTATTCAAAGCTTCCTTGGCATGTGATTGCCATTTGCCGGGCAGGTCTGCTGCCTTTTGCATCGCCAGGCGCGCTTGGCTGTTATCACCCTGAGTTTGGTAGATGAGACCCAGGTTCAGCCAGCCGGCGGCAAGATTCGGATCATTGGCCACGGCAAGTTCAAAGGCGTCAATGGCTCCTTCTTCATCCCCGGTGGCATGACGGGCGTTGCCAAGCGCAAAGTTTCCCATGGCATTGCCAGGAAAACGTTTCACGATGGCGTTCCAGGCGGGAAGCGAGGCATTGGCCCCCTGAAGCCGCTCCCATGACGTTGTCGCCTCGATGGCAGCGTTTTCGCTGATGGTCTCGGGCAGTTTGCCGGGTGGCAGTGCCACGAAGGCCCAACGCTCACTACGCGCCCATGTCGCATCGAAACGCTTGAACGACTCGATCCGCTGCGGTTCTTCACCACTGTGCAGGATTAACTCGTCCGTCTCCAGATCGAAGCCGATGGCGACGGCGTAATGCCAGAGTGGCCAGGCAGGCAGGGAGAGATTCTGCATGACGACGACCGGGTGACCGGCGGCAATTTCGGTCAGAAGCGTATCGATATTGCCTTCGATCACGAAGGGAATGCTCCCTTGGCGGCGAACCGTGGCCAGCATCTCCGGTTGCACGCTGCCTTCGCGGTTGGGCAAGAATACTTGGGGAATCAATTCGTCGACTGAAGCCTCCACGCCCTGGGCATTGAGCACCATGGCGAGTGCCGCAGGACCACATTGATAATCACGCTGGCCATGGAAGGGGATGTCTTCGAGTAATCGCCGCTCAGGGAGCCGTTGCTGTGTCGTTTCGGCCAGTTGCGGAGTAGAGGCGCAGCCAGTCATCAACAGAAACAGGAGGCACAGCCCCGCAAAACGGAGCCCCGGCATTTCCCGTAGGCGTTTTTTCAAGACGAGAACGCCCGCAGTGCGGGCGTTCTTGTTGTACCAGACTTGGCTTGTCAACATCGTGTCACTTTTCAGCGAGTGAAGGGAAAGACATTGGTCAAGCCCAGGATATCGGTAACCAGCAGGATAATGAAGACCGCAAATAGCGCACCGATAACGCTGGCGCCGGCGGGAAGCTCTTCAAGCTGGTCGGCCATCTGCGCGGCCTCTGCATCCGAGAGTGCAGCGACGCGAGCCTCGACTTCCGACGGGTCCACACCCTGTGCCACCAGCTGCTCCTGAACATCCTCGCGAGCAAGGATCGTGTGGATGCGTTCACGATGAGTCTGACCGCGCTCGGCATTCAAGGCCTCCTCGGTACTGATCAAGGTGCTGCCCGGTGTCGGCTGGCTTGCCGCGACCACGGGGAGGCTGCCCAGTACCAGCGCGGCGATTAGCAGCGGACTCAGGAAACGGCAAATTTTCTTCATCATGATGGTCATCCTTCTTTTTTTGGAATGGCTTCCGGCTTGTCATAGATCCATGCGTCGCGCTCGAGCGAGGCGATATGCGATGCTGGCGTTGTCAGTATAAGGCAAAATGCTATGTTCTTTCATACCCTTGGCCATCATCGGCGGTAGTGGACTGTTAAATCAAGCGCCAGGGCTCGTACGCTTGAGATTTTTAGCCACCGCGCGAACCTTCAAACCATTGTGAGAGTCCTTAGCCAGTGCGATAGGAGGACGGGAGTTCCGCCAGCAAGCCACGCCCCCCGGCGATTGTCAGGGCGAGATCGTGCAGGCCATCGTGGAGCGGCAAGGGTGAGGCGCCCTTGACGGCAAGGTCGAGGCGCTGAGCGAACAGTAGCAGCTTATGCAGGCGCTTCATGGGGAGCCGCCCCAATGCCTGCTGATAGGCGGGGCGACGCTTGTCGAAGATCATCGGCTTCTGAGCCTTGCACGCATGCTCGAAACTCTGTCCCTGGTCCATGTGTTGATGCAGCGAAAGTAGGGTGCGCAGCTCCCGTGTCAGGGCCCAGAGCATGATCGGCGGCTCGACGCCTTCCCCTCGCAAGCCTTCGATGATGCGCGAGACACGCACACGCTCACCTTTCAGGCACGCATCCACCATGACGAAGACATCGTAGCGGGTATTGTCTTCGACCCCGCCGGCAATCTCCTGAGGCGTGACGCGGGCGCCGGGTGGCATCAAGAGGGCGAGCTTCTGCAACTCCTGGTCGGCGGCCAGTAGGTTACCTTCGGTGCGCTCGGCGAGCAGGCGTGCGGCATCGAGCTCCAGGGTGAGGCCGTGGCGTTGAGCGCGGTCGCGCAGCCAGAAGCCCAGGCGTGAGGCGTCAACTGGCCAGACCGGCACAAAGAGCCCGGCCTTGTCCAATGCCTGGAACCAGGCGCTTTTCTGCTGGCGAAAATCGAGTTTTCCCATGGCGATCAACAACACGTCGTCGCTGGCTGTCAGACTGTCGGCATACTCCTTCAGGGCCTTGGCGCCCTCCTGGCCGAGGTTGTTCCCGTTGAGGCGCAATTCGATCAGGCGGCGAGAGGCAAACAGCGACAGGCTGGCCGCCGCCTCGGTGAGTCGCCCCCAGGCGAAATTGGCCTCAACGGGCAGGATATCGCGCTCTTCGATGCCAGCGGAGCGCGCGGCCTGACGCACGGCATCGCAGGCTTCCATGTGCTGTAGCGGCTCGTCGCCGGCGACAATCACGACAGGCGGCAGCGTCTTCGCCAGCGCCTCGGGAAGTTTGTCGGCAAAGACCTTCATGGCCGCTCCTTCATGGCCTTGCCATCATGTTTCGGCCAGTCATTCTTCGGCCAAGCTGCGCAGGCGGTCCATCAGCTGTTGTACCGCTTGCTGGCGCAGTTGCTGCATCGCCTCGTCGCGCAGGTCCTGATTGGAGAGAAGGTTGTCGTCGCTCACCGTAAAGCGGGTCGAAACATCGAGACTCTGCTGGTCCAGCAGGTAGGTTCCGTCGCGGCGTTGCACCGAGAAGGGGGCGGAGAGTTCAAGCTCGCGCTCCTGGGTCCCGCTGTCCAGAACGCCAAGCTGGCGTTCGCGGACCGTTTCATTTCCCAGGTTCAGCATCAGCTCGGCATCATCATCGAGTCGAGTGCCTGCCGCCTCGAGTCGCTCGCCGGCAAGTCGCATCAGGTCGCTGTCAACGCCCGAGAGGGCAAGCGATTCCAGGGCGAGCACCGGGGTTCCGACCCCCCGCAGCCGAAAACCGCAGCCGGCGAGCACCATGGTGGCACTTCCGGCCAGGATAAGATTGAGGAAGGTGCGACGTTGCATGAGCGCTCTCCTTGGAGGCCATTCAGGCCTTGGACGTCACTGAGGATCGCTCTCAGCCAACGACGATATTGACCAGTTTGCCTGGCACCACGATGACCTTGCGAATCGTCTTGCCGTCGGTATGGCGCTTGACGTTCTCGGCGGCCAGCGCCTCATTCTCGATGGTCGGCGTGTCGGCCTCTGCCGCGACCTCGATATGCGCGCGCAGCTTGCCGTTGACCTGCACGACCAGTTCGATGCTGTCGCGCACCAGCGCGGCGTCATCGACCCGGGGCCAGGCAGCGTCGATCACCGGGTCGGAATGTCCCAGGGCCTGCCAGAGGGCATGGCAGCCATGGGGGGCGATGGGTGCCAGCAGCAGCACGCTGGCCTCTATGGCCTCGCGCGCCACGGCCAGGCCCAGCGGCGAGCGGTCCTCGAAGCGCCCCAGCGCATTGGTCAGTTCCATCACGGCGGCAATCGCGGTGTTGAAGGTGGTACGCCGGCCGATGTCGTCGCCGGCCTTCTTGATGGTCTCGTGGGTCTTGCGACGCAGTTCCCGCTGGGGCTCGCTGAGCGCCTCGACATCCAGGCGCCCCGGCTCGCCCGCCGCCAGATGCTCGGCGACCAAGCGCCACAGGCGCTTGAGGAAACGATGGGCACCTTCGACGCCGGAATCGGACCACTCGAGCGACTGCTCGGGTGGGGCGGCGAACATCATGAACAGGCGCACGGTATCGGCGCCGAAGCGGTCGATCATCGACTGGGGGTCGACGCCGTTGTTCTTCGACTTGGACATCTTTTCGATGCCGCCCATCACGACCGGTTGGCCGTCACTGACCAACACCGCGCTGACCGGCCGGCCCTTGTCATCACGCCTGACGTCGACGTCAGCAGGATTGAACCACTGCTTGCCACCGTTATCGGTAGGACGGTAAAAGGTCTCGGCGATCACCATGCCCTGGGTCAACAGACGCTGGAAGGGCTCATCGCAGTCTACCAGGCCGAAGTCGCGCATCAGCTTGTGAAAGAAGCGCGCGTACAGCAGATGCAGGATGGCGTGCTCGATGCCTCCGACGTAGAGATCCACCGGCAGCCAGTAATTGGCTCGCTCGTCGAGCATGGCATCGGTGTTGTCCGCGCAGCAGAAACGGGCGTAATACCAGGACGATTCCATGAAGGTGTCGAAGGTATCGGTCTCGCGCGTCCAGCCGTCGCCCAGGTCGGAAAACTCGGGCATGCGCTTCAGCGGCGAGCCGGTGGCATCGACAGTGACTTCCATGGGCAACTCGACCGGTAATTCATCATCGGTGAGCGGCACGGTTTGGCCCTGGGGGCCGTACTTGACCGGGATCGGCGCGCCCCAATACCGCTGGCGCGCCACGCCCCAGTCGCGCAGGCGGAAGTTGGTCTTGACCTCGCCGCGATCGAGCGACGCGAGCTTGCCGGCGATGGCATCGAAGGCGGCCTGGAACGCAAGGCCGTCGAACTCGCCGGAATGGATCAGGGTGCCA
>DATISN010000262.1:0-3403 GCA_035581765.1 Halomonas sp. | reverse complement strand
CGACAACCTCGTCTATGCCGGTAGCCACGGGTTCGACATTACCGGCCCCGATGGCCTGCACATGCAGCACGAACGCGCGGCGGAATTCCTCCCGGCTCTCGACGCGGCAGAAGCCGCGCTGCAGACCCGCCTGGCCGGCGTCGCGGGCGTGCTCGACGAGCGCAAGCGGTTTGCCATCGCCACCCACTACCGTCGCGTCGTCGAGCGTGATCTGGACCGCGTCCGGGCGGCCGTCGCGTCCGTAGCAGACGAGCACCCGCAACTGCGGCGAACCGGTGGCAAGAAGGTCTTCGAACTGCGCCCGCAGCTGCCCTGGGACAAGGGCAAGGCCGTCCTCTGGCTGCTCGAAGCGCTCGACCTGGCAGACGATAGTGTCATGCCGATCTATATCGGGGACGACGAGACTGACGAGGATGCCTTTGCGGTGATGCGTGAGCGGGGCGGTCTCGGTATCTTCGTCGGCGATCTTTCCCCCGGCACCGCCGCCTGCTATCGACTGGACGACACTGATGCCGTCGGGCGCTTTCTTGGCTATCTTGCCGATAGGCTGGAAGACGCATCATGAACGACTGGACACTGGATTATCACGGCTTCGATCCCACCCAGGAAGGGCTGCGTGAGGCGCTGTGTACGCTGGGCAATGGTTATTTTGCGACCCGCGGGGCCGCGGAGGAGTCGGAAGCGGGTGATGTCCACTACCCGGGCAACTATCTCGCGGGAGGTTACAACCGGCTGTCGACGGAGATCGCCGGTCGGGTGATCGAAAACGAGGATCTGGTCAATCTGCCCAACTGGTTGTGCCTGACGTTTCGCCCAGAAGGCGGCGACTGGTTCAACCTCATGGCAGTTGAATTGCTCGACTATCGCCAGTCCCTTGATATCGAAGTCGGTGTGCTCAAGCGGCAGCTTTTCTTTCGCGACCATCAGGGTCGTGAGACCACACTGATAACGCAGCGCCTCGTGCATATGGCGCATCCCCACCTTGGCGCCATCGAATGGCGCATCCGTCCCGAAAACTGGTCGGGGCGTATTTCGGTGCGCTCGGCCCTGGATGGGCGGGTTATCAATGCCGGTGTCGAGCGATACCGGCAATTGGCGAGCACCCATCTGGTGCCGTTGTCGACGGACACACCCTTTGCCGACACGATTCGTCTGCAGGTCGAAACGTGTCAATCCAGGTTGCACATTGCCCAGGCGGCACGCACGCGCCTGCGCGTGAACGGCCAGGACGTCGAGGGTACGCGCCAGATCGTTCGGGAGTCCGGTTACATCGCCCATGACATCACGCTCGACCTCGCCGCGGGCGACGAGGCCGTGGTGGAGAAAGTCGTCGCGATGCATACGTCACGTGATCGCGCCATTGCCGAACCCGGACTCGCCGCCTGCCAGTCGGTGGCCAGGGCAGGAACCTTCCCCGACCTGCTGGAGAGCCATCGGCGGATCTGGTCGCACCTCTGGCAGCGCTGCGACGTGACGCTCGATGGCGGCGGGCGCGCCCAGATGATTCTGCGCCTGCACATCTTTCACCTGCTGCAGACGGTTTCGCCGCACATTGTCGACCTGGACGTCGGCGTGCCGGCCCGGGGGCTGCACGGCGAGGCCTATCGGGGGCACATCTTCTGGGACGAGTTGTTCATCTTCCCTTTTCTGAACTACCGCATCCCGGAGATCACCCGCGCGCTGCTGCGCTATCGCTACCGGCGCCTGGACGAGGCTCGCCATTTGGCGCGCGAGGCCGGCTACCAGGGCGCCATGTACCCCTGGCAGAGTGGCAGTGATGGGCGAGAAGAGAGCCAGCAGGTCCATCTCAATCCCAAGTCGGGTCGCTGGATACCCGACAACAGCGCCTTGCAACGTCATGTCAATGCGGCGGTGGCGTTTAACCTATGGCGCTACTACGAGGTGACCGAGGATCATGAGTTTCTGACCTTCTACGGCGCCGAGATGCTGTTCGAGATCGCTCGGTTCTGGGCGAGTGCCGCGGGCTGGAATGCCCAGCGCAACCGTTACGACATTCGTGGCGTGATGGGCCCCGACGAGTTCCATGATCGCTACCCCGATGCACAGACGCCGGGACTCGACAACAATACCTACACCAACGTCATGGCTTCCTGGGTGCTGGGGCGTGCCGTGAAGGTCTACGACCTGATCGGTGAGCGACGCCGGCGGGAGCTGAGCGAGGCGTTGAGCCTTACGGATCATGAGATCGGCGACTGGGCTGTTATCGGGCAAAAGCTGTTCGTGCCGTTCCACGAGGATGGCATTCCCAGCCAGTTCGAAGGTTATGAGCGCCTGCAAGAGTTCGACTGGGCCGGCTACCGCGAGCGCTACGGCGATATTCATCGCCTCGATCGGCTGCTCGAGGCGGAAGGGGATACCGTCAACCGCTACAAGGCGTCGAAGCAAGCCGACGTGCTGATGCTGTTCTACCTGTTCTCTGCCGAGGAACTGGGCGACATCTTCACCCAACTGGGGTATCCCTTTTCCAGAGAGCTGATTCTCTCGACTATCGATTATTACCAGCAGCGCACCTCCCACGGTTCGACCTTGAGCCGGGTCGTCACCTCCTGGGTGCTGGCGCGCTCGGATCGTCGCCAGGCCTGGGACCTGTTCCAGCAAGTCCTGCTGAGCGATGTCGAGGACAGCCAGGGCGGCACGACAGCGGAAGGCATCCATCTGGGCGCCATGGCGGGCAGTGTGGATCTGATCCAGCGCGGCCATACCGGGCTCGAAGTTCGTGATGGCGTGCTGCGCCTCAACCCCTGCATGCCCGAAACGCTGCGTGGCTTGCACATGCGGCTGCGTTTTCGCGGGCACTGGCTTGAACTCGACGTGGACGGCGACCACCTGACCCTGACGGCACCCGAGGGCTGGGTCGGGCCGGAGCGGATCATGTTCTGCGACGAGATGCACCCGCTCAGCGAGAGCCAGCGGCTGGAATTGCACTATTCCCCGCAAGAACACTGCTGGCGACCGAACAAGGGGTAAAGGACAGTAATAAGCTTTGAGCTACATGGAGCTAAATGAGTACTCAGGCAATCCGCAGCTGAGGCGGATGAGCTGATTGCTCAGATAGCATGATCGGAGGAAGAGGTGGGTCGGCTAAGTAACAGCGCATAAATCTTTCGATATAGTGCTCATCATGACAGCCGGCATCAGGATGATCATTATGAAGTTCCGTTTTCTGGAGACCCTGTCTGACACCGATCTCTAAGTGTTGATGGATGCCTATCAGCAAGGTGAAAAGCCGGCCTTTCGCCGCCGTGCCCATGCCATCATGCTCAGTCACAAGGGGTATACCATGGTCCAAATCAGCGACATCTTGGGCGCGACCCGTGAGACCGCCGCCAACTGGCTGTCTGCCTAGGAAGCGCATGGCATCGAGGGGCTCAACGACAAGTCG
>DATISN010000261.1:0-2697 GCA_035581765.1 Halomonas sp. | reverse complement strand
TTGCTGGCCCAGCGACGCGGTTTCACGCTGATCGAAGGCGCGGGCGGCTGGCGGGTGCCGATCAACGATATAGAGGACCTGTCCGGTCTGGCTGCGCGGCTCAAGCTGCCGGTGATTCTGGTCGTCGGACTCAAGCTTGGCTGTATCAACCATGCCCGTCTCTCGGCGGAGGCGATCGCCGCCGATGGCCTGCGTCTGGCGGGCTGGGTCGGCAATAGTCTGGATGACGGCTTCGCCCACGATGCCTCCTCCCATGACCACGCGCTTCACCAGGCTAACCTTGGTAGCCTGCGTCATCATTTGCCCGCCCCGTGCCTGGGCATCGTGCCGCGCCTGGTGGCTGCCGACCCGGCCGTCATGGCCAATGCCGCGGCAGATCACTTGGCACTGCCAGATGTCGATTGACTTGGCACGCGGCGTCCGTAAAATGTGGACGCCTGCCCGTTCGTGCGGATGTGGTGGAATTGGTAGACACGCCAGATTTAGGTTCTGGTGCCGTAAGGCGTGGAGGTTCAAGTCCTCTCATCCGCACCATTTGACGACCCCCGTTAGCGCTCGACGCTTCCCTCAGACGAGCCCCGAATCCCCACCATTGCTCATCGGCAATGCGTGCCCTTTGCGTGCCTGGGATTCGCCCATCCGGCCATTACTTCAACCCGTTTCGAGAGGTTCCCATGCGCTCCCCCGTCTGGCACCCCTATGCCCACCTCAAGACCCAATCACCCGCACCCAAGGTGGTGGGTGGCGAAGGCGCGAGCTTCATCCTGGAGAGCGGTGAGCGGCTGCTCGACGCCACCTGCTCCTGGTGGTGCATGATCCATGGCTACGCCCACCCCCGGCTGGTGGCGGCGATTCGCGAACAGGCCGGCGAGCTTTGCCATGTGATGCTCGGTGGCCTGACCCACGAGCCCGCCGACCGGCTGGCCCGGGAGCTGGTCAGGATCAGCCCGGAGGGTTTGAACCACGTCTTCTATTCCGACAGCGGTTCGGTCGGCATGGAAGTCGCGATGAAGATGGCCGTGCAATATCACCAGTTGCGCGGCAAGCTGGGCAAGCACCGGCTGCTCTCGCTGATGAAGGCCTACCACGGCGATACCGCGGGCTGCATGGCGGTTTGCGACCCCGAAGAGGGCATGCACTCGCTCTTCGCCGGCTACCTGCCGCAGCACCACTTCGCTCAGGCGCCCACGGCCTCCTTCGATGCCGAACCGACGAGGGTCGATGCCGATCTCGCCGCGCTGCGTGCCACCCTCGAGCGACATCATCACGAAATCGCCGCCCTCTTGATGGAACCGCTGTTGCAGGCCGCCGGCGGCCTCAACATGACCTCGCCTCACTACCTCAGTGGCGCGCGGGCACTCTGCGACGAGTTCGACGTGCTGCTGGTGTTCGACGAGGTGGCGACCGGCTTCGGGCGCACCGGGCGGATGTTCGCCGCCGATCACGCCGGGGTGACACCGGACATCATGGTGCTGTCCAAGGGGCTGACCGGAGGCTATCTCGGCCATGCCGCGACGCTTGCCACCGATCGGGTGCATGAGGCGTTCGTGGGCGATTCCCCCGAACACGCCTTCATGCACGGCCCCACCTTCATGGGCAACCCGCTGGCCTGCCGAGTGGCGCTGGAAAGCCTGGCGGTGTTCGAGGAAGAAAACTATCTGGACAAGATTGCCGGGCTCAACAACGTGCTGCGCGAGACACTGCTCGAGGACGCCGGGCTCGCTTCGCACCCGGCGGTCGCGGACGTCCGGGTACTGGGTGCCAGCGCAGTGATCGAAACCAGCGATCCCGCCATCCTGAACGGCGTGGGCGACCATGCGCGCCGGCAAGGCGTCTGGTTGCGCCCCATCGGCCGCTGGCTCTATACCATGCCGGCCTATATCACCTCGCACGACGAAATGCGGCGCATTACCGACGTCATGAAGGGCTGGTTCCGTTAGGATGCTGTTAACCCCCCAAGGACGGCCTGCCTCATGTCGCTGAGCAAGACGCAATCCAGTTTCTACCGTCGCCTGTATGTCGCCTATCTGGTGGATGCCGGCATCGCCAGCGTTCCGGTGATCGTCGAGGCCACCGGCATGCCCCGGCGAACCGCCCAGGATACCCTGGCGGCACTGGCCGAACTGGATATTGTCTGCGAGTTCGTGAAGGCGGATGGCGGGCGCCACAACATCGGCGCCTACGTGATCCGCGACTGGGGTCCAATCAACCCCGATTGGGTGGCATCGCACGCTGCGCGGCTACGAGACGCCCTGAGCTATCCGCCCATACCGTGAGATTATCGTTTAGGGCCAACAGCTCTTTTTCCGACGCCAAGCGTAGGGTAAGGATAACTGAGCCTATCCGCCAGGATTCGCCGTTGCGACACCGATAATTGCCACAGAATGTTCTGAGCATGGCCTATCCAATTGTGGTTGACATGTTACGAGATAGGACTGACTTTGAATCTATGTGCTTAGATACTCACGAATCCCCCCGCCATGAAGACGGGACTTTTGGCGAGCAAGTGGAACAGCTAGACGCCGCCATCGAGCGGCTTTCCGCCGCGAATGCCGTTGCTGAAGTCTCTCCCGTCTTCGAGGTCATCGATGCGGCACGACCCCTGATGTTCGATGCCAGAGGGCTGGAAGCCCTCTACTCACGCATAGCGGCAATCGAGGCCGCCGGGTTCTTCGGGGGCAGCGACTGGAATTATCC
>DATISN010000260.1:0-3628 GCA_035581765.1 Halomonas sp. | reverse complement strand
ACACCCCGAGCAGGTCGGCAAGAAAGCGCAGCACATGCTGGTTGGCCATAGAAGGTTGATCCTCCTCCACCGCTAGGGCGATGGCCAGTTGCAGAAAGGGGTGGGCCAGTGGGCCGTGCACTTCCTTCTGCAGCACTTCGGCGGCGAGCTGGATGGCGTTGAGGTCCTGGGTGGTGGCGATCTCGAGGATCGGCGCCAGGTCATGGCCATGGCGAAAGCTGCCGGTCAATTCGGTCAACCTTGCCCGCTGTGACTCGTCGAGCGGGCCGTGGTTGACCAGCACCCAAGCCAACAGCAGCAGGGCAGCCGTATCGGCCTGATGACGGCTCTGCAGCAGCAACAGCTCGAACGACGAGAAGCGGGCGGTGGTCATCCCTGACTCCGGGGTATGGGCGGTGTTCATGAAGAAACCGTGATGTTGCTCATGGTCACCTTGCCGCGTGGCGATGGCAAGCTCGGACTCATGAGCCGAATGGATGGCAACGTTGTCATAGCCGTTCGGAAAACGGCGAGGATCATCATGTCATCATGGCTCAAGAGAGTGTTTGCCCCGCTGGAGTGGGTGGCCGGAAAGTTGGGCACGTCAGCGGAAGTCGAGCGTAGCCCTGAAGAACAGGCGCGAGTGGATCAGGCCTGCCAGCGCCTTGCGCTCTACCAGTTTCGCGCCTGCCCTTTCAGTATTAGGGTGAGACGCGAATTCACTCGTCTCAATCTCAAGATCGAGGTGCGCGATGCTCAACTGGACCCCGAGCATCGCCGAGCGCTCAAGGAAGGCGGCGGCAAAGTGCAGGTTCCCTGCCTGTTGATTTCTCACCCGGACGACGCGGATCAATGGCTATACGAATCGCGGGACATCATTGCCTGGCTACGCCAGCGCTTCGGCAATTGAACGGGACACGTTACCCGCGAGCGGTCTGGCCGCCGCCATGCCGGAACACTGGCGAAGACTTGTTGTGAATCAAGGCGATTTTGTGTGGGATTGCTATGCTCAGGTATGACCATGCCCGGCGGAGTGGCCCGCTGCGGTAATGGCATTTGGTTCAGCCGCCAGGAGGCACTCCCATGCAAGCAGCAGACGTCATGACCCCGAATGTCATCACCGTTGGCCCGGAAAGCGAGGTGCTGGAGATCGCGACCTTGCTGCTAGAACACGGTATCAGCGCAGTGCCCGTAGTGGACGCCGAGCACAGGGTCCTCGGCATCGTCAGCGAGGGTGATCTGATGCGCCGGGTCGACAACGAGGACGAACATCACAAGTCGTGGTGGCTCAGGATCTTTTCCGCCAATAGCGCCAGCGACTACGTCAAGTCCCATGGCCGTCGCGCCCGCGAAATCATGACGGCCGACCCGATCTGTATCGATGAACACGTGCCGCTGTACCGCATCGCCAATTTGCTCGAGAAACATCGTATCAAGCGAGTGCCGGTGGTGAGGGACGGTAAGCTGGTGGGGATCGTCAGCCGGGCCAACCTGTTGCGTGGGTTTTCCGCGACAGCGCCGCAAATGGCGCCCAACGTCGATGATCGCGAGATTCGCGACGCGATTCGCCGCGAGATCGACGACAACACCGGCGTGGTGGTCGAGCACATCAACGTGATCGTGGCCGAGGGCAAGGTCCAGCTCTGGGGGCTGGTCGAGACCAAGGAGGAAAAGCTTGCCGCGCAGGTCGCCGCCGAGAACACGCCCGGCGTCAAATCCGTGGAAAATAATCTTGGCTTCTTGCCGCGGGGGATGTCGAGTTTCTGAGTCGTTACGCCGGCGCGACTCAATAAAGCAGCAGGGCGGCCGAATGGCCGCCCTGAGTCGTGCATGGTGCTGAGCGCCTAGCTTGGCGGCTGGGTCTCGACCTGGCGCAGTGCCGCTTCGAGATTCGCCAGGCTCTGTTCCCGGTTGTGCAGCTTGTCCAGACCGAACAGGCCGATGCGAAACGTCTGGAAGTCGTCTCCCTCGTCGCACATCAATGCCACGCCGCCGGCGACCTGCACGCCCGCCGCCTTGAACTTGGCGACGATGGCTTCATCGTTGGTATAGCACACGACCACGCCGGGCGCCTCGAAGCCGGGGGCAGCCACGCTCTTCAATCCATGGGCGGCGAACATGGCGCGCACTTCCTCGCCCAGCGCCCACTGTTCGTCGCGTACCTTCTCCAGACCATAGGCCTGGGTTTCGTTCATGACATCGCGAAGCTTGACCAGGCCGTCCGTGGGCATGGTGGCGTGATAGGCATGGCCGCCATTCTCGTAGGCCTCCATGATCGAAAGCCATTTGCGCAGGTCGCAGGCGAAGCTGGTACTGGTGGTTTCTTCGATGATCTCGCGCGCCATCCGCGACAGCATGACCATGGCGCAACAGGGGGTGGCACTCCAGCCCTTCTGCGGAGCGCTGACCAGGACGTCGATACCCAGATCCTGCATGTCGACCCACAGGGCGCCCGAGGCGATGCAGTCGAGAACGAACAGTCCACCTTCCTCGTGGATGGCATCGGCGACCTGACGCAGGTAGTCGTCCGGTAGCAGCATGCCGGTGGAAGTTTCCACATGCGGGGCAAAGACCACGTCGGGTCTGACACTGTGGATCGACTCGATGACATCCTCGATCGGCGGTGGAGCGAAGGGGGCGGTGGCGTCGTCTTCGTCGATGCGGCGAGCCTTGAGCACGCTGGTCTCGGCGGGGATGCCGCCCATGTCGAGAATCTGGCTCCAGCGGTAACTGAACCAGCCGTTGCGAATCACCAGGCAGGTGCGGTCGTTGGCGAACTGACGTGCCACGGCCTCCATGCCGAAGGTGCCGCTGCCCGGCACGATCACTGCGCTATGGGCATGGTAGACACGCTTGAGGTTGGCGGAGATATGACGCATCACCTCCTGGAAGCGTGCCGACATGTGATTCAGCGAGCGGTCGGTGTAGACCACCGAATACTCGAGCAGTCCATCGGGGTCGACGTCGGGCAGCAAGCCGGCCATTTCATTCTCCGTACAGATGTTGGGCCTTCGTCAACGAAGGATCGTCGTGACTCGAGGATATTCCCATTCACCGTTGGGAGCCAGCGCAGCCCATTGTCGGTGCAGGGATTGCCATTCGGGAACGCCATCGGCGAGTCCCTGGGCCGATGTCGAAATGGCGTGGCGTGATCAGGTCTGGCTTGAACTTTGGTCGATGTTATATCAGACTGAAAAATGTAAGGAAACGCTGTTTCATAATGGAGGTTCACCATGAAAACTCGAATGATGTCCACCGCTTCTGCCTTGTTGCTGACAGCCGTAGCGGCGTCATCGGCCCAGGCGCAACAGGCCGTGCTGATCGAACCCTATGTCGGTGGCGATGCCCTCTTCTGGGAGCTAGACGCTGACAGGAGTGGCAAGCGAGACAGCGTAGGGCTTCGACTGAACGGCGGGGTGCAATTCAACGATTACTTCGCCGTGGAAGGTCACCTGGGCACCGGTGGCTCCGATGGTTCGGCCGATCTTGACTCGCTGGCGGGCGCCTATGCCAAGGGCATTCTGCCGGTGTCTCGCGAATTCCGTCTCTATGGCCTGCTGGGCGCGACCGAGGTGGATGTGTCGCTTGGCGGCAGTGAGAGCGACGTCTCCTATGGAGGTGGCGCGGAATTCGATCTGACGCCCAACCT
>DATISN010000259.1:0-2563 GCA_035581765.1 Halomonas sp. | reverse complement strand
CCCGCCGATACCATGGCTGGCGACGATGGGAAAGAGGATCACCACGAAGGCGGCGGTGGGTCCGGAGACATTGAAGCGCGAGCCGCCGGTCAAGGCGATGATGGCGCCGGCGACGATGGCGGTGTACAGGCCGTGCTGGGGCGGCACGCCGGTCGCGATAGCCAAGGCCATGGAGAGGGGTACCGCAACGATACCTATGGTCAGCCCAGCCATTAGGTCGCGACGAAGCTCGGCAAGGCCGTATCCCTCTCGCCATGCGGTTATCAGGGCATGGCCGGGCAAGGGGAAACGATAGGCTTCTCGGGGAGCGGGTCGTCGTGACATGACGGATTCTCGATGGCTCAGGAGCGCAATACGGTACGCCGGCCCGGAGGATTCTCGCAAGATTCATGGCGTCGTCGCACCGGTCCGGCGGCAGGCTTGCTAATTTTTATGCAGGGACTATACATAATGTAACCGACTGGAAACATGATGGTCACCCAGCCAATGTATCGGCTGCATAAGTTGACCGAGAGTGTTCGGGATCAAGTATCTCGAAGGACCTTCGTCCGTCGGGAAACATCTCAACGCAACATGCCGGAGTGTCCGATGACTCATAACAAGACGCCTGCCACACAGCAGGCCGATTCTCACGCCATCTCTACCACGCCCGTCAGCACCTCGCGGCGGCGCTTTCTGACCGGCTCGGCCGTTGCCGTGGGGGCCGGGGCCGCCGCTGCGGTTGGCTTTCCCAGCATCGCCGTGGCGCAGACGACGACCTTGCGCTTCCAGAGTACTTGGCCCAACCAGGATATCTTCCACGAGTTTGCCGCCGACTATGTGCGCATCGTCAATGAAATGTCAGGGGGGCGGTTGCAGTTGAACCTGCTGCCGACAGGGGCCGTGGTCGGTGCTCTGCAGATGCAGGATGCGGTGATCTCCGGCGCCCTGGATGGTGGTCACGGGGTGGCCGCCTACTGGTACGGCAAGAACAAGGCGTTTTCCCTGTTCGGCACCCCGCCGCCGTTCGGGTGGGACGCCAACCAGTTCCTGGCCTGGTTCTGGAATGGCGAGGGTCTGGCGCTCTACAACGAGCTGCTCACCAACATGGAATTGCCGCTGGTGGGCTACCTGACCGGGCCCATGCCGACCCAGGCGCTGGGCTGGTTCAATGAACCGATCCGCAGTGCCGAGGATCTGCGCGGCCTCAAGTACCGCACGGTGGGGCTCGCGGCCGATCTGATGCGCGAGTTCGGCGCCGCGGTCACCATCATGGGCGGCGGCGATATCGTCCCGGCCATGGACCGTGGCCTGCTGGATGGCGCCGAGTTCAACAACCCATCTTCCGACCGCCTGCTCGGCTTTCCCGATGTCAGCAAGACCTGGATGCTGCGCAGCTACCACCAGGATTGCGAGGCCTTCGAGATCATTCTCAACAAGGAGAAGCACGACTCCCTGCCCGAGGAGTTCCAGGCGATTCTGCAATATGCCGCCAAGGCGGCTTCGTCCGAGATGTACTGGAAAGCCATGGACCGCTACCCCAAGGACCTGCAGCGCATGCGCGAAGAGCAGGGCGTGGAAACCTTCATCACCCCCGATTCGGTGCTGGAAGCCCAGTTGGCCGCCTGGGATACGGTCATCGAGGCGGAATCGGCCGATCCGTTCTTCCGCAAGGTGATCGACAGTCAAAAGGCCTACTGCGAGCGTGTGGTGGGGTGGCACCTGGAGGGCATGGCGCCCAAAGGGCCTGCGTATCGTCACTTCTATGGCAAGGAGCCAACCGATACGTCAACGCTCCTGTAGGGGGCGAAGGCGGGTCGGCGAGGGTCGCCGGCCCGCCTGTGTGGCTTGCGGGTCAGCCAATGGCATGCGGATCAGTTAATGGAAGGTGAGGCCTGGGCATCGATCAGGCATTAGCCCAAGGGTGGAGGTGTCCATGCAGCGGTTTATCGTCTTGATCGATCATCTCAGCACCTGGGTGGGAAAGTTCTTCGCCTGGGCGATTGTGATACTGACCTTCGTGGTCACCTACGAAGTCTTCGTGCGGTATGTCTTGAGCGCGCCGACCGCTTGGGCATACGACACCAGCTATATGCTCTATGGCACGTTGTTCATGATGTGTGGTGCCTATGCGCTGGCCGGGAACGCTCATGTGCGCGCCGACGTGGTGTCGCGTCACTTTGCCCCGCGGGCTCAGGCGGCCCTCGATCTGGCCTTGTACCTGGTGTTCTTCTTCCCCGGCATCCTCGCCCTGGTCTGGTACGGCTGGGACTTCTTCGGGCTTTCCTATCGCCAGAATGAACACAGTTCCTTCACGCCCGGGGGACCGCCGATCTATCCCTTCAAGTTCGTGATTCCCTTCGCGGCACTGCTGCTCTTGATCCAGGGGCTCGCCGAGGTCATGCGGTGCCTGCTGTGCCTGCGTGATGGACGGTGGCCACCACGGCTTGGCGATGTCGAGGAAATCCCGCTACCGGTGGCCGATGGCGATACCAAGGAGCTCCGGTCATGACCGACCCACAGGTAGGCATCTTGATGCTGGGCGTGCTGGTGCTACTGATCATGCTGGGTTTTCCGATCGCCT
>DATISN010000258.1:0-23936 GCA_035581765.1 Halomonas sp. | reverse complement strand
TACTTGTCCATCAGCTCGTCTCGGGATTCCTTGCGTTCCGGGTCGAGCGGAATGCAGTCCACCGGGCAGACCTGTTGGCATTGGGGTTCGTCGTAGTGACCGACGCACTCGGTGCACAGGTTGGGGTCGATGACGTAGATCTCTTCCCCGGCCGAGATGGCCCCGTTGGGGCATTCGGGTTCGCAGACGTCGCAGTTGATGCACTCGTCGGTGATCATCAGAGCCATGGGTTACCTCACGGAAATCGCTGGCCGGACGCATTGGGCCGTAGTCTGGCACGTTCGATCGGGACGTCGGATAATCCCGAGCTTCTTGGTCAGGTATTGTAATGGCTCTTCAGCGTCTCGGCGACCCTTGGATGCACGTGCTGGGAAACGTCGCCGCCGAGCTTGGCGATCTCGCGCACCAGGCTCGAGGAGATATAGGAGTTCTCCACCGCCGGGGTCAGGAATACGCTCTCCAGCTCCGGCATCTGTGCGCGGTTCATGTTGGCCAGCTGCAGCTCGTACTCGAAGTCGGAGACCGCCCGCAGGCCGCGCAGGATGACCCGCGCGTGACGCTGTTTCATGAACTCGGTAAGCAGCCCCGAAAAGCCGATCACCTCCACGTTGTCGAGACCCGCCACCACCTCGCGGGCTAGGGCGATACGGGTCTCCAAGTCGAGTGCCGGACCCTTGCCGGGACTGTCGGCGATGGCCACCACAACCACGTCGAAGAGGCGTGCGGCGCGTTCGATGAGATCGAAATGGCCGTTGGTGATGGGATCGAAGGTGCCGGGATAGATCGCCGTCGTCATCAGCGTTCTCCGTCGTCGAGTCGCCCGAAGGGGTTGTCCACCGCCAGCGATACCGGCTTTGCATAGCCGGGGATGTGGATGAACTCGCTGCTCATCTCGAGCTCGGTGCCGTCAAGCACGCCTTCCCCGAAGCGGTAGCGGGCCTGGAAGCGCCCTCGGTCGGCCTCGCGAAGATAGTGCGCGGTGGCCTCGCGAGTGACACGGCGACGCGCCTGCCAATCGGCCACGGCGGCCTCGCCGTGGCGCTTGACCAGCAGGCGTTCGGTGACCCGTGGCGAGAGCACCACGCCGGTGGCGTTGTTGCCGCCAAAGCCCTTGGCATTGATGAACGCGGCATCGGCGACGAAGGCCAGCGGCTCGCGCGAGAAGCGCAGCCGCTCGGAACTGACGTCGTGGGCGACCTCGTCGAGGGTGGGAATGCCCGGCAACAGGCCATGGGCGAAGCTGCCCAGGGCGTTGGTCAGCTGGTCGCCGGCGGCGCTGCCCTGGGAGTGACCGACGAAGGCCTTGATCGCGACGACCGGCCACGCCTCGATGCCGTAGGCCCGGGCCACCAGGTCGAAGACGTGCGACTCGGTCACCCGGTTCTTGGGCGTGCTGGTGCCGTGGGCATGCAGGAAGCTGCGCTCGCGCAGCGCCGTGTCGCCGAGCATGTCGCGGACCAGCGAGGCGGCCTTGCCGAGCGTGATGTAGTTGCCGATGCCCGGCGCCGAGATGGAGCGCTTCCAGCCATCGGCATTGACGAAGACGCCGGGCACGCAGCCGTGAATCTCGGCCCCGACCTCCAGCGCCAACGTGTCGTCCATCAGCATCACGAACTGGCTGGATTCGGCAATAGTGAAGCCGCAATTGCGGGCGAAGGGACGGCAGGCGCGCTGATAGTCGGTATCGGTGAGCAGGTCGAGTGCGTCGAGAGCCTTCAGGCTGTCATCGTCGGCCAGGGCGCCCATGGCGCGAAAGCCTTCGATGATTTCCGGCGTCACCGGGGCATCCGAGGTGCCCACCATGACGATACGTCGCCGGCCGGCGCGAATGTCCTCGACGCCGAGCCGCAGGTTGTAAAGGAAGCTGGCGCAGGCGCCGAGCGCGGCGCCGGTTCCCCCCACGCTGCCCAGCACGTAGGCATTGAGGAAATCGGCGGGCATCTGGCTGTAACCCAGCGGCATCTGCTTGGAGGTCGCGCGGTTGCCCGACACGAAGCTCTTGAGCAGCCCGCCCCAGCCTTCATCGTCGAGCTGGCCGATGGAGTTGCCGGCGTAGACGGCGATCGCGTCCGGGTCGAGGCGGTCGCGCAGGTTATCCCAGCCGAGGCCGCATTCGCCCAGGCAGTCGCTGGCCGAGAAGATCGCCATGGAGAGACCGCGCGGATGATGCACGCTGCGATAGAAGCGGCTCGGCTCGAAACCGCTGGGCAGCTGACCGGCAGCGCGCACCTGGGCCATGCGGGTCTCGGGCAGCATCACGTCCAGGGTCCCGGCGGGAACCATGACTTCCCGGATATGCCGGTCGATCTCGCGGACCTGCCAGGTCGGCGGCAGGGTGTCGGGCAGTTGGCGGCGGCGGATGCGGAAGATCAGCGGCGTGTCGATGGCCAGGCTCGCGCGGCGATTGGCCGGCAGGCCCGCCTCGTTGAAGCGCGGGTCCTCGATGCGGCGAATGAGGGTATGGTCGAGCACTCGCTGGCGCGTCTGCTCGACAAGGGCCGCGGCATCCAGAACGTTGCCCTCGGCGTCCTTCCAGGCATCGTCTTCCTGTCCATTGGCCAGGCGCATCATCGCTGCCAGGCCGAGCAGCGTGCTGGCTTGGTCGTCTTCGGACAGGGCGTCGAGCACGGTGCGGCGAAACGCCTGATGGCCCGAGGTTCTGCCGGCGGGATTCACGCCGCCCATGCCGACGATCACCGGTAAATGTGACAAGCCGGAATCCTCGTTGTGCTGTTGGAAGTCTGCTAATCGCGTGTGGTTATCAGGTCATCGATGATAGCACTCGCTCCGGCGTGGCGTCATGCAGCGGCCGGGGGCAACATGGCGAGAGGCGGGCCACACGAGGCGATACAGTAGCTGCTAGAATCGGTTTCCCGTGTCCTGTCCGGTTGACGGTCCATGCAAACGAGCTCCCGTACCATCGTGTCGAATCAGTCAGGCCCGCACGACGACCTGCCCCGGCGTGTGGCGCGCGCGCTGGCTCATCCGCTGCGCAAGCCGGTGGCCGAGCATACCCGCGAGGCTTTCGCGGCCGCAGCGCGTTGGCGCGACGCGCGCGGCGAGTTGCCGTTGATCCTCGATGCCGGCTGCGGCGTCGGTCTCTCGACCCGGCGGCTCGCCGAGGCGTTTCCCGACCATGCGGTGATCGGCGTCGATCGCAGCGCCGATCGACTGTCGCGCGATCACGGCCCGCTCCCCGCCAATGCCCTGCTGGTGCGCGCCGACCTGGTGGATTTCTGGCGCCTGGCGCTGGCCGATGGCTGGCAGCCGGCGCGCCATTACCTGCTCTATCCCAACCCTTATCCCAAGGCGTCCCAGCTCAAGGCGCGCTGGCAGGCGCATCCGGTATTCCCTGCCCTTCTGGCGCTGGGGGGGCGCCTTGAGCTGCGCTCCAACTGGCGGCTCTACGTCGAGGAATTCGCGCTCGCCATCACCCTGGCAACCGGCGAAGCGGTAGACGCCGCGCGCCACCATCCCGAGGGCGATTACCTGACGCCTTTCGAGACAAAATATCACCTCAGCGGCCAGGCCCTCTGGCGATTGGCGGTGACGCTGCCTCATCGTCCGCCACTGATGCCCTGAGCGGGCCGGCTAGCTCGTTTGCACTGCACAGCGCGGAGCAGCGAAGAGAACAGAAGAGTAGAAGAGAGTCAGCGTGTGCGGTGATCGCGAAACCGCTCCCCAAGCGCATGGCGCAGCCAGCGCGCGATGGGTCCCTGGGCACGATCTCGGCGTGAAATCGTTTCCACCTCGACCACCGGGGCAATGCCCAGGGCTTCGCTATCGAGGGTGACCAGACGGTCCTGAAAGGGCGGGTAGTGCGCGATATGCTGCGGGACCATCGCCCAGCCGAGCCCGCGGGTCGCCAGCTCACCCATCGAATAGAAACTGTTGAGGCGCCAGAACTGGGCGCCGAGCGGCCTGCCGGCGTCGCCAAGGGTTCGCGAGGCGATCATCAGCTGGCGATGGCCGGCCAGGTCACTGACGTCCGGTGCCGACAGCTGCGCCAGCGCGTGGTCGCAGCCGACGACCAGGACCTGTTGCAGATGCGCGATGCGAACCCCCTCGAGCAGCGAGTCCTGACCTTGCTGGCGCAGCAGGATGCCGAGGTTCGCGGTACCGTCCTCCACCCAGCCGGCAATATCGCCCTGGGAGCCGTAGAGCAGGGTCAGCTGCAGGGCCGGAAAGTGATGGGCCAGCGCTTCCAGGGTCTCGTCGACGGGCGGCATCTCGACCAGCGCCTCATCGATGGCGGTGACCAGATGCGCTTCCTCGCCCTGGACGATGGAGGCGGCGCGGGCCTCGAGACGCTGGCATTGTCGCAGCACCGCCCTGGCCTCGTGCACGAGGGCCTCTCCCGCTGGCGTCAGGCGTGGCAGCCGGCCACGACGATCGAAGAGCGGGCAACCCAGGTCGAGCTCGAGATTAGCGATGGCAGTGCTGACCGCGGATTGCGCCTTGCCCAGATGACGCGCCGCCGAGGAAAACGAGCCCTTCTCGGCCGCGGCGATCAGGCTCTCCAGTTGGTCCAGGCTCCAGCGCACGGGAGGCTCCTGTTCGAGTGGATGGGGGCGTGTTTCTTTTTCGCTGTGCAGGGGTGTCGCTGAGGCCAGCGCGCCGTCAGACAAATCTATCTGATTATCTGATGGATACTAACTCGTTTCCATCTTCAGGGTGGCTAGGCTGGAAGTCGTCGTCGAGACCCGACCGGTCCGGCGCGAGGATAGGGGGAAGTGGGCGATGCGCTCCTGGAAAGAACGAATGGCTCAAAGCATGCTCTTCGAACTGGGTGGCCTGGTGCTGGTCACGCCGCTGGCCAGCCTGGTGTCGGGGCATGGCTTGGGCGATATCGGCCTGCTGGCGCTCGGCCTGGCGACGCTCGCCATGCTCTGGAACCTGGTCTGGAACCGCCTCTTCGACCGCTGGGTGCCAACGCGTCGGCGCAGCTTCCTTCAACGCCTGGCTCAGGCGCTGGGCTTCGAGTCGGGCCTGCTGGTCATGACCTTGCCGGTGGTGGCGTGGTGGCTCGAGGTAGGCTGGCTCGAGGCTTTCTGGCTCGATCTCGGTTTCGTGGTGTTCTTTCTGTGCTATGCGATGGTCTTCAACACGGCGTTTGATGCGGTAATGCGCCGCCGCCTGGCGCAAGGGGGTGTGAGTTGAGTTTTGTCTATCTGGCCCTGGCGATCATCGCCGAAGTCATCGCTACCAGCGCGCTGAAGGCCTCGGAGGGCTTCACCCGCCTATGGCCGAGCGTCATGGTGGTGGTGGGCTACGGCGTGGCGTTTTATCTGCTCGCACTGGTGTTGCGCACTATCCCTGTCGGGATCGCCTATGCCTTCTGGGCCGGCCTGGGAATCGTGCTGGTCACGCTGGTCGGTATCGTGGTGTACGGCGAGAAGCCGGACCTGCCCGCGTTACTGGGCCTTTCGATGATCGTTGGCGGCGTGGTGGTCATTCAGGTTTTCTCTTCGGTCTCGGCGCATTAAGCTGGCTCATTGTTTTGGCTTACCCCAGCCCCAGGATGCCTGCCTCCCATGTGTGAGCGACCCAAGCTGTTTCGACTGACCCTTCTACCAAGCCTTCTACTATTGTGTGTCGTTCTCTCGGCTGCCCAGGCCCAGGCCCAGGCATCCGGCTTCAGCGAGTTGTCCGCGCTGACCGAGCGGGGATTTCTGGTGAGCGCCGAGGCGCGACTGCTCGATAACCACGAAGTCCTCGGGGCCATCGAATCCAAGCGTCTGCTGTCGCCGGCCTCGGTGAGCAAGGCCTATGTGGCGGCGGCGGCCCTGGACCGCTGGGGGCCGCAGCATCGCTTCGACACGCGGCTGGTGAGCGAGGGCAACCTCGACGCGCAGGGCAGGCTCCATGGCGATCTGGTGTTCGATGGCAGCGGCGACCCGGCGCTGAGCTCCGAGGATCTCTGGCGGCTGGTCCAGCGGCTGCATCAACGCGGGGTTCGCGACGTCGACGGCCGGCTGGTGATCAGCCAATGGCGCTTCGGACCGGTGGAGTGCATTACCACCGATCGCTGCGATGCCCACTCGCGGGTGGACAACGCCTACAGTGCGTTGTTGTCCTCGGCCGGCATCAATCACGGCAGCTGGTGCGTGAGCGTGGCGCCGGGGGCGGCCGCCGGCGAGCCTGCTCGCATCACCAACTGCGACAGCCATACGCCGCTCATTGACATCGACAATCAGGTCGTGACCCGGCCCGACGACAGCGGCACGGAGCTGCATGCCGAACGTGTTTCGCGCGGGTCGGGCGATATCATGGTGGTCAAGGGACAGATGTCCCTCAATGCCTTGCCGCGTGAGCTGTATCGCGCGAGTTCCGACCCGGCCCTGCAGACCGCCACGCTGCTCAAGGCGATGCTCGACCAGGCTGGCATCGTGATCAACGGCGAGGTGGTGACCAGCATCGCCGAGCCGCCCCCGGCTGCCTGGCGGCTCGCGCAGGTGGAAGGCAAGCCGTTGCAGGAAGTGCTGCTGCGTACCATGAACTATTCCAACAACTTCATGGCCGACATGCTGGCGCTGGATCTGGTCGAAACGCCGCGGGCCGATCTCGACCTCGGTGGCGCCGCCATCGAGCGGTTCGTGGCCGGCATTCCCGGGCATGGCGAGTTGACCCTTCGAAGTGGCAGCGGCCTGACGCCCGATAACCGCACCTCGGCGCATGGCATCAACACCTTGCTCGAGAGCATGTATCATCGCCCTTCGCTGTTTCCGAGCTTCGTGGCGAGCTTCCAGTCGCCCGGCAATGGGGTGATGCGCTTCATTCGCCGCGGCTCGCCTGACTTTCAGCATAATGTCATGCTCAAGACCGGCACGCTCAACGAGCCTGTGGCGGTGCGTGCGATCGGCGGTTACTTTCGCACCCAGCGCGGCCGCTGGGGCGTCTTCAGCGTCATGGTCAACGGCACCGCGACCACACCCTGGCTCAACTGGACCCAGGTATTCGATCCGCTCACCGAGGATCTCACCCGCATGATCACCGAGTATTGACCATTGGCCATCGACCGAGACGTCCCCATGAAACCGCGACATACCGGCTGGCGCCACCTCGTGCACTCCACGCGCTATTCGCTCATGGGGTTGCGTGCCGCCTGGTTCAACGAGGCGGCCTTTCGCCAGGAGCTCGGCCTTTGCCTCTTGCTGCTGCCGCTGGCCTGGTGGGTCGGTGACGGTCCGGTAGAATGGATCCTGCTGGTGGGCAGCTGCCTGCTGGTGCTGATCGTCGAGCTGCTCAACAGCGCCATCGAGAGCGTGGTGGATCGCATCGGCACCGAGCACCACGAGCTTTCCGGGCGGGCCAAGGACATCGGCTCGGCCGCCGTGATGCTGGCGTTGTTCGCCGCCGGGCTGACCTGGGGCCTGCTGGCCTGGCAGAAATTCCTGGGCTGATATTCTCGCTGCCGGGTTATGGCGTGAAGGCGGCTTCGCTATGCTGGTGGCATTAGCGAACCGGATGCGAGAACGCCATGGCCCTTCCCGATGATTTCCTGCCACTGATCGATATCCCCGCGTCATTGCGCCCGCCGCTGGCGCGGGTTCGCGAGCGTCTGGCCGCCGCGCTGGAACAGGCCGATAACCTGGCCGACATGACCGGCGCCGAATCGCCCCTCGACGACTGGCAGGCGCTGTCGGACGCGCGACGCGAGCAGCTGGCCAGGGTGCTGGCGGTGTCGAGCTTCGCCGCCGATACCCTGGTGCGCTATCCGGAGTGGCTGTTTCACCTCGACACCAGCGGCGAGCTCGAGACCGCCCCGGATGCCGAGACGCTGCGAGGCTGGCTGGATGAAGGCCTCGAAACTGCCGAGGACGAGGCGGGGCTACAGGCAGCGGTGCGCCGCTTTCGCCGCGCGCGCATGCTGGGTATCGTCTGGCGCGACCTGACCCGCCCGGCGGGGATCGACATGTGGGCGACCAGCGCAGCAGTATCACGTCTCGCCGAGACTTGCCTTGAGAGCGCGCTGGCCTGGCTCGAGGCGCATGTCGCGCCGCGCTGGGGGCATCCGGCGCCGCGGCGCGATGGCACCGAGCAGCGCCTGGTGGTGCTGGGCATGGGCAAGCTGGGGGCCGGTGAGCTCAATCTTTCCTCCGACATCGACCTGATCTTCGCCTTCCCCGAAAAAGGCGAGACCGAGGGCGGCCGAAAGGCCCTCGAGCATCAGGAATACTTCACCAAGCTCGGCCAGAAGTTGATCACCGCGCTCGACGCGGTGACCGCCGACGGATTCGCCTTTCGTGTCGACATGCGCCTGCGCCCGCTGGGCGATGGCGGCCCGCTGGTGGGCAATTTCGCGATGCTTGCCGGCTATTATCAGGATCAGGGCCGCGAGTGGGAGCGCTACGCCATGCTCAAGGCGCGACCGGTCGCCGGTGATGTCGGCGCCGGGGCCGAGCTGTTGGCCAGCCTGCGTCCCTTCGTCTATCGCAAGTACCTGGATTTCGGGGCCATCGAGTCGTTGCGCGAACTCAAGTCGATGATCAACCGCGAGGTGCGGCGCAAGGGCATGGAGGGCAACATCAAGCTCGGCCCGGGCGGTATTCGCGAGGTGGAGTTCGTGGTCCAGGCCTTTCAGCTGATTCGCGGTGGCCGCGACACCGAGTTGCAGGTCACCTCGCTGAAGACGGCGCTGGAGCGTCTGCCCGAACTCGGCCTGCTGCCCCAGGAGGTGGTCGACGAACTGCTGCCCGATTACGCCTTCCTGCGCGACCTGGAGCACGTGCTCCAGGCGCTGGAGGACCGACAGACCCAGACGCTCCCCGAGGAGGACCTCGACCGCGAGCGCGTCGCCCTGGCAATCGGCATGGCTGACTGGCCGGCAGTGATCGCACGGCTGGATGAAGTCCGCGGCCGGGTACGCCAGCACTTCGATGCGGTGATCGCCGACCCCGAGGACGAGGTGGAGGAGGGCGGCGACCCCGAGGAGAGCGGGGCGGTCAGCCTGGAAGAGTGGCGCGCCCTATGGCGCGACGAGCTCGAGGACGACGAGGCCGCGGCCCTGCTGGAAGCGGCCGGCTTTGTGGCGCCGGACGGCGCCGTGCAGCGCTTGCGAACGCTGCGCCAGTCGCGCCAGGTAAAGGCCATGCAGCGCATCGGCTTCGACCGTCTCGACGCCCTGATGCCGATGCTGCTCGACGCCGTGTCGGGCAGCGAGGCGCCGGATACCTCGCTCGAGCGGGTGCTGCCGTTGATCGAGTCGGTATTGCGGCGCACCGCGTATCTGGCGCTGCTGCGCGAGAATCCCGACGCCCTGGGGCACCTGATGGGGTTGTGTGGGTCGAGTTACTGGATCGCCGAGCAGCTGGCCCGCCACCCGGTCCTGCTGGACGAGCTGTTGACCCCCGAGACGCTCTACACCCCGGCCGACAAGGCGCGGCTGTCCGACGAGCTGCGCCAGGCCCTGGGTCGCCTCCCCGAAGACGACGAGGAGGCCCAGCTCGAGGCCCTGCGGGTCTTCAAGCACGCACAAATGCTGCACGTGGCGGCCTCCGATATCGCCGGTACGCGCCACCTGATGAAGGTCAGCGACTATCTCACCTATATCGCCGAGGTGATTCTCGAGGCGGTGCTGGCCATGGCCTGGAAGCACCTGACGCGCAAGCACGGCTTTCCCCAGCGTCGCGACGGGGAGCGTACCGGCGCCGAGCCCGAGTTCCTGGTCGTGGGGTACGGCAAGCTCGGTGGCATCGAGCTCGGCTACGATTCCGACCTGGACCTGGTGTTCATTCACGACGCCGCAAGCCAGGGCAGCACCGACGGCAAGCGCCCGCTGGACAACGCGGTGTTCTTCACGCGCCTGGGGCAGCGGATCATTCATCTGCTCACCGCCATGACACCCTCGGGAACCCTCTACGAGGTGGACATGCGCCTGCGGCCGTCCGGTATCTCGGGGCTGCTGGTCACGCCGCTGGAAGCCTTCGCCGATTACCAGTACCACCAGGCCTGGACCTGGGAGCATCAGGCGCTGGTGAGGGCGCGGGTGGTCGCCGGTCATCCGACCCTCGCCGAGCGCTTCGCCGCGATACGCGGCGAGATTCTCGGTGGTGCGCGGGATCTCGAGGCGCTGCGCGTCGAAGTGGTCAAGATGCGTCACAAGATGCGCGATCATCTGGCCAGCAAGGGCACGAGCGACGATTTCGACCTGAAACACGACGCCGGCGGCATGGTCGATATCGAGTTCCTGTGTCAATACGCGGTACTTTCCATGTCGCAGGAAACGCCCGATCTATTGGCCTGGAGCGACAATATTCGTATTCTGGAAACCTTGGAAGCGACCGGTCGCCTGCCGGGGCAGGATTGCCAGCGCTTGCGTGACGCCTACCTTGCCTACCGCAGTGCCGTCCACCGCGCCTCCCTGACCCGCGAGGCGAAGCGGGGGCGTGACGCCGATTTCCAATCGCATCGTCAGGCCGTGATCGAACTCTGGCAACGCCTGCTCGAGCCGCAGGATGCGCCGCAATGAATTCACCAGGGCAGGCAGCCGACGCTGACGTCTGCCGGCAGACGAATTTGACGACAACACGCAGAGCACACGAAAGGACGTAGATTATGTCGATGGCTGACCGTGACGGTCTCATCTGGTTCGATGGCGAGCTGGTTCCCTGGCGCGATGCCAATGTGCACGTGCTGACCCACACCCTGCATTACGGCATGGGCTGTTTCGAGGGCGTGCGGGCCTATGCCGCCGAGCAGGGCACGGCCATATTTCGCCTCAAGGAACATACCGACCGCCTCTTTGATTCCGCCAAGATTCTCGGCATGGCGATGCCCTTCGACAAGGCGCAGATCAACGAGGCGTGCCGTGCCGCCGTGCGCGAGAATGGCCTCGAGGAAGCCTACCTGCGCCCCATGGTGTTCTTCGGCAGCGAAGGCATGGGACTGCGCGCCGACAACCTCAAAACCCACGTGATCGTCGCCGCCTGGGAATGGCCGTCGTACATGTCGCCCGAGTCGCGCGAGCTTGGCATCAAGGTGCAGACCTCCTCCTTCACTCGCCATCACGTCAACATCGCCGTGACCCGTGCCAAGGCCAACGGCCAGTACATCAATTCGATGATGGCGCTGGCCGAGGCGCAGCGAGGCGGCTACGACGAAGCCCTGCTGCTCGACCCCCAGGGCTATGCCGCCGAGGGCTCCGGCGAGAACCTCTTCGTGGTCAAGAACGGCGTCATATATACGCCGATGCTGACCTCCTGCCTGAACGGCATCACCCGCAACACCGTGCTGCACATGGCCGAGCACCTGGGCTATGAACTGCGCGAGAAGCTGCTGACCCGCGATGAGATCTACATCGCCGACGAGGCCTTCTTCACCGGGACTGCCGCCGAGGTGCTGCCGATCCGTGAACTCGATGGGCGCAATATCGGCGAGGGTCGCCGCGGTCCCGTCACCGAGAAGATCCAGTCGCTTTACTTCGACCTGGTACGGGGCAAGCAGACGCTGGAGGCCGACTGGCTGACGCCGGTGGCGTGAATCGCCGCTTCGACCCAGGCTCTTGAAGCCTCTGAAGCCCCCGCCTGTCACGACAGGCGGGGGCTTTCACCTTCTGGATGGCATATCAGGAGGCCACCTCGTTCAAGCCTCAAAGAACACAAAATAGCCAAATTGGCCATTTCTCCTTGGCAGCCGCGTTGCGCCTAAACAAGGGCCGGCACTAAGCTCCAATACCCGACCTGCAGATAAGCAAGTCAAACAATAAATACTAGAACGTCAGGAGCGCATCATGTTCAAGAAAACCACGCTGGCAGCCTCTATTCTCATGGCATTTACGACCACTGCGTATGCAGAGGGTCCCTATAAAATTGGTATTACACAAAATAATGTGGGTGTCGATAGTTATCAGACTACCTATGAAAGCGCCTTCGAAGACGCGGCCGAAGCGAACGACAATGTCGAGGTCGTTATCCTCGATGCTGGTGGGGACGTGGCGCGACAAATAGGTCAAGTCAACGATCTGATACAACAGGAAGTGGATGCCATCATCATATGGCCGACTAACGGCCAGGCCGTCATACCCGCCATTCGCCAAGCCCATAGGGCCGGCATCCCGGTCGTGGTGACGAACTCGAAGATTGCCGAAGCCGGGATGGAGTTCATCGCCGCCTTCTCGGGACCCGACAACGTCAAGCAGGGGACTTCGTCCGCGGAAATGATGTGTGATGCCCTGGGTGGCGAAGGTCAGATCGTCCAGATTGCAGGTCAACCGGGTTATACCACGGCCATGGAGCGCTCCCAGGGCTTCGAGGAGCGACTGGCTGAGGCATGCCCCGACGTCGAACTCGTCGAGACCCAGCCCGCCGATTGGAATCGCGAGAAGGCACAGCGCGTCATGGAGAACTTCCTCACCAAGTACGAGAACATCGACGGCGTCTATGCCGGTGATGACAACATGGGGGTAGGTGCCCTGAATGCCGCCAAGGATGCCGAAAGGGCCGAGGATATCGTCTTTATCGGTGCCACCAACTTCGCCGTGGGTTACGAGGCCATCGAGCGTGGCGACTACTATGGCTCCATCTACCAGTCACCTGTCGACGATGCCGAAGCGGCGCTGCAGACGGCGCTCGATATCCTGGCGGAAAAGGAGGTACCGAAGATGAACTTCTTCGAAACACCCAAGATTACCGCTGACAATATTAGTGATTTTGAAAAACCTGTCTTCTGATGCTTCAGGGTGCCCGGCTCACGAACGGTTCGTGAGCAGTCTTAGTCAATACGCCTTGTCCTTTATATTGGATGCATAAGTTCTTTTGTTTCCAATGACAAGACTGTCAACGCTGATAGTTAGAAATCTGTCTTTCGGCGATAGATGGTAAAAGAATAAGGCGATAGCGAGCAGGTGAGTGACATGGCTACTGCACAGCAAGGCAATAATAGTTTGATGTTTGGCAAGGTCAGTAAGTCAGGGCTGATGAGTTTTCTGTCTGCGCAGGGAATCTTGATCTTTTTCCTGATCAGCATGGTGGTGTTCTCTTTCTTTTCCGAGCAGTTCCTGTCGCAGTCCAACATCATGTCGGTGGTTCGCCAGGCGTCGATCATTGGGATCATCGCCGTAGGGGTGACCGTCGTGATCATCGGCGGCAATCTGGATCTATCGGTCGGCTCAATGCTCTCCTTCGCGACCGTGATGGTCGTCGATCTCCATGACAAGGTCGGGCCCACCATGGCGATCATTCTCATGTTTGCCCTGACGCTGATGGTGGGAGCCATCAATGGTTTTCTGGTGGGCTTCATGCGGCTGAATTCGCTGATCGTTACCCTGGCGATGCTGTCGGCGATCCAGGGCGGCATCCTGATCTATAGCGGTGGTCAGAACGTCGATATCGCCAACCAGGACGGTACCTGGTTCTCGGTATTCGGTCGTGGCTACGTGGCGGGGATCGCGGTGCCCGTCGTCATCTTTGCTGTCCTGGCCATCATCGTGCAGGTCGTCATGTCCTACACCAGTTACGGCAGGCGAATCTTCGCCGTCGGGGGTAATCCCGTGGCCGCCGTCTATTCGGGTATCAGAAAGAACTGGTGCGTCTTTAGCACCTATCTGATCTCGGCCTTCTGCGTTGCCTGTGCCGCTCTGGTGCTGGGTTCACGCGTCATGGGTTCCCAGAACAATGTGGGTCAGGGATACGAGCTGCTGGTATTGGCCGGGATCATTCTGGGGGGCACCAGCCTCCTGGGCGGCGCCGGAAGCATCTGGAAGACGGTGATAGGCGTGCTGATTCTCGGCTTCATCCAGAACGGTCTATTGCTGATGGGCTATCCCTACTACACCCAATGGCTCGTCACCTGGGTGATCATCATCCTTGCCGTCTGGCTGGACCTTGCCAACAAGCGCAAGCGCCTTCTCACGACCCATTCCTGAACAGGGTGAACAACATGATTAATGTGAAGGGCTTTCTCAAGGGTGGCGGTTTCATACAGCCGATCTGGGTGTTCGTCATCGTTATCACCATCTTCTTCAGCTTCATGTCCGATTACTTTCTGTCGTTCGGGAATCTGTCCAATATCCTGGTGCAGACCTCGACCATCGGTTTGATCGCCCTGGGCATGACCTACGTGATGATCAACGGCAATATCGATCTGTCCGTTGGCGCCATCCTCGGTCTGGCGGCGTCATTGTCGGTGGGGCTGCAAGACCATGGCCTGGCGGTGGCCGTAATAGCGGCCCTGGCGTCGGGTCTGATCATCGGCGCCATCAATGGTCTGATCGTCTGGAAGACCGGCGTCAACGCCTTCATCGTCACGCTGGGCGCCATGATCGGTGTGCGTGGCCTGATCTTCGTCTACACCGGAGAACAGTCCTTCTACGCGACCAACTTCGCCTTTTCGGACTTCGGCGCTGCTTCGATCGGACCCTTTCCGCTGCTGGCCATCATTTTCCTCATCTGCGCCCTGGTGATGCATCTGGTCTTGAAGAAGACCGGCCACGGTCGCAACACCTTCGCCGTGGGCGGCAACGCCGAAGCGGCGCTGGACGCCGGGATTCGCATCGGCCGCCACATGACCATCAATTTCATCATCGTGGGCTTCTTCGCCGCCCTGGCGGGTGTGCTCCTGGCGACCCAGATGGGGGCGGCCACGCCCAACCTGGGGCGTGACTATGAACTCTGGACCATTACTGCCGTGGTACTTGGTGGCACCAAGTTGACGGGGGGTTACGGCAGCATCACGGGCACCCTCGGCGGCGTGCTCGCCATCGGCATCCTGCGCAATGGCATGAACATGATGCAGGTGCCGGCTTTCTACGTCCTGGTGATTCTCGGGGTGATCCTGATTTCCGTCCTGATCATTGACCAAAAGCTTAATGTCCATGCCAGCAAGGGAGTCAGCATATGAATACGTCAGCTTCCAGCAGCCACGTTGCTGATCATCCAGGTTCAGCGGCTCCTGTGCTTTCACTGATCAACATCACCAAGAAATTTCCGGGTGTCGTGGCCCTCAACAAGGTGAGCTTCGACGTCCGGTCCGGCGAGGTACATGCACTGCTCGGCGAAAATGGGGCCGGCAAGTCGACACTGATGAAGGTGCTTGCCGGCAAGCACCAGCCCAACGGGGGAAAGATCGTTCTCGAGGGGGAAGAAAAGTCCTTCGAGAACCCCAAGCAGGCCAAGAAGAGCGGCATCGTGCTGATTCATCAGGAGCAGTCATTGGTGCCCGAGATGTCGGTGGCCGAGAACATCTATCTGGGCAGTCTGCCGCTCAAATGGGGAAATCGTGTCGACTGGAAAAAGCTGCATGCGGACAGCACCGAAATTCTCCAGCGGCTCAAGTGTTCCTTCACATCGCGGGAAATGGTCAGTCACCTCTCGATCGCGAAGAAACAGATGGTCGAGATTGCGCGTGCGCTGGTCTTCACCCCCAAGATCGTGGTCTTCGATGAGCCGACGGCCTCCCTGACCGATCATGAGAAACCGGTGCTGTACGACATCATCAAGACCCTGCAGGAGCAGGGCGTCGGCATCGTCTACATCTCGCATCGCATGGACGAGATCTTTCATCTTTCCCAGCGAATCACGGTGCTCAGGGACGGCGAATACAACGGGACAGTCAATACCGCTGAGACCAACGAGGATGAGGTCACCAAGCTGATGATCGGTCGCAGCCTCGAACTCGACCACGCCAGCAAGCCCCAGGATTTCAAGGAGAACATGCTGGAGCTTCGTCACCTCACGGTGGATGGGCTCTTCAAGGACATCAGCTTTAGTGTGCGCAAGGGCGAGATCGTCGGCATGTATGGCCTGGTGGGGGCGGGACGTTCAGAGGTCGCCGAAACCATCTTCGGGCTGCGCCGTCCATCGTCCGGCGAGATCCTTCTCGAAGGCAGGGCCGAGACGATCGGCTCCAGCCATGAGGCGGTGGAAAAGGGCATTGCCCTGGTGCCGGAGGATCGCAAGGACCAGGGCCTGATCCTGGGAATGAACTGTCGCGACAACATGACGCTGTCTGCCCTTGGCAGCGTGTCGTCGATGGGGTTCATGAAGGCCAGCGCCGAGAAAGTGGTTCACGACAAGTATCAGTCCGCGATGAAGATCAAGACGCCGAGCTGGCGACAGAAGGTCGGCAACCTCAGCGGTGGCAACCAGCAGAAGATCGTCATCGGCAAATGGCTGCACACCCATCCCAAGCTGCTGATTCTGGACGAGCCGACCCGAGGGATCGACGTCGGCTCCAAGGCCGAGATCCATGCCCTGATCAAGGAGTTGGCGAGATCGGGGTATGCCGTATTGGTGATCTCCTCCGAAATGCCCGAGGTCCTCGGCGTCAGCAACCGCATCATCGCCATGTATGACGGACGGATCACGGCGGAATTCGATGGGGACGCGGTATCCGAGGATGAACTGGTGCAGGCGATCACCGGGCAGGTCGCGAAGGCGCCCAGGGTTGCTGCTGTCACGACCGATGATGCGACGGCGCCCTGACGCACTCACGCCACCTTCACCCTTATCGACCCCACGACGGGCGTCGCCTTCATCGAGGCGGCGACGGGAAACTCACGGCAGTAATGAGGACTCCTCCATGACGCCATTCATCTACAACGGATTGCCTTCACGGGTCATCTTCGGTCACGGGACACTCTCCCGGCTGGCCGAGGAGGTGGCGTCGCTGGGTTGCTACCGAGTCCTGGTGCTCTCCACGCCGCAGCAGGAAGGCCAGGCACGCCAGGCGCTCGAGCACCTCGGCGAGCGGGGCGCGGGCATCTTCGCCGAGGCAAGGATGCACACCCCGGTCGAGGTCACCGAAAAGGCACTGCCGATCATCGCCTCTCTCGACATCGATGGCGTGGTTGCGATCGGTGGTGGTTCCACCATCGGCCTCGGCAAGGCCATTGCGCTGCGCACCGATCTCCCTCAGGTGGTGATTCCCACCACCTATGCCGGCTCCGAGATGACGCCGATCCTCGGCGAGACTCAGGATGGCCTCAAGACGACCCAGCGCACCCTCAAGGTGCTGCCCGAGGTGGTTGTCTATGACGTCAACTTGACGCTGGGCCTGCCCGTCGGCATGTCCGGCACCAGCGGCATCAACGCCATCGCCCATGCGGTGGAAGCGCTCTACGCCCAGGATCGCAACCCGGTCATCTCGCTGATGGCGGAGGAGGGCATCGCGGCACTCGCCCGCAGCCTGCCGATCATCGCCGGCAACCCCGGTGACCACGAGGCCCGCTCGGATGCTCTCTATGGCGCCTGGCTGTGCGGTGCCTGTCTCGGCTCGGTGGGGATGTCGCTGCATCACAAGCTCTGCCATACCCTGGGCGGCTCCTTCGACCTGCCACATGCCGAGACGCATACCATCGTGCTGCCTCATGCCGTGGCCTATAACGCTGAAGCCGCGCCCGAGGCGATGGCCCGCATCGCCAGAGCGCTGGGCACACGCGATGCCGCCGGCGGGCTTTATGACCTGGCAAGCGCGGTGGGGGCTCCCATGGCGCTGCGGGATATCGGCATGCAGGAGCGCGATATCGACAGGGCCACCGAGATTGCCACGCGCAACCCCTACTGGAATCCGCGCGAGATAGAGGCCGACGCCATCCATCGCCTACTGAGCGATGCCCATGCTGGCCGTCGTCCCACGTCAAGGGAGGCCTTCGACACATGAAGACCCTGCTGACCAATGCCACCGTCCTGACCATGGACCCGCAACTCGGTGACTTGAGCCAGGGACAGGTGCTGGTGGAGAACGACCACATCCTGGCCGTCGGTCACGACTTGCCGTCGCATGAGGTGACGGTCATCGATTGCCGGGGCGGCATCCTGATCCCCGGTCTGGTCAATGCCCACATGCATACCTGGCAGACGGCCTTGCGCGGCGTCGCCGCCAATTGGACGCTGCTTGAGTACTTCGGGCATGTGCATCGTGGCCTGGCGGCGCTGTTCACGCCCGACGACATCCGGATTGCTACCCACATGGGCGCCCTGAACCAGCTCAACTGCGGCACCACCACGCTGGGTGACTGGTGTCACAACAATCCGACCTCGGCGCACACCGATGCGGCGGTCGAGGGGTTACAGGCGTCGGGTATTCGTGCGGTCTTCTTCCATGGCTCCCCCAAGCCCGATCCCAAGCCGGGCCAGCCGCATTTCAGCGAGATTCCGCACCCCCGCGGCGAGGTCGAGCGGCTGCTCGCCGGCCCGCTGGGCGACCCCGACGGACGCGTGACCCTGGGGCTGGCCATCCTCGGGCCGCATTACTCCACGCTTGAGGTTGCCCTGCACGATGTCGCACTCGCCAAGGAGTTCGGCCTGGTCGCCTCCATGCATCAGGGCGGCGGCAAGGCCGTCAGTCCCGGCGGCTGGGACGTGATCGAGGAAGAAGGGCTGCTGGGTCCTGACATCAATATCGTGCACGGCCAGAGCCTGGATGACGGCCAGCTGGCCCGTTTCTGCGCAAAGGGCGTGACCTTCTCCATCGCGCCGGAAAACGAGATGACCCAGGGGCATGGCTTCCCGATCACCGGCCATGTTCGCCGGCACAAGGGTGTCGTGTCGCTGGGCGTGGATCTCGAGTCGGTGATATCGGGCGACATGTTCACGGTGGCACGCATGGCGCTGGGCATGCAGCGCTCGCTGGACAACGACGCCTCACGACGCGAGCAGGGCAGCATCCCCGACACCTCCACCATCCGCACCCGCGAAGCACTGGAATGGATCACCATCGACGGGGCACGCGCACTCGGTCTCGACGCGCGCATCGGTAGCCTGACGCCGGGCAAGCAGGCCGACATCGTGCTGCTGGATACGGCGCTTCTGAACATGCAGCCCGTCAGTGACCCGATATCGAGCGTGGTCATGCAGGCGAGCCTCGCCAATGTCGACAGCGTCATGGTGGCGGGTGAATTCCACAAGCGAAACGGCAAATTACTGGAAGACGTGGAGGACGGTATCAGGCAGCTCGAGGTCTCCGGTCACCGCATCTACACCGAGCTGCAGTCACGCGAGCGAGAGACACGGGAAAAACAGGAGACATCACCATGACAACCAACTCAAGGGTCGCCTGGATTGGCCTGGGCAAGCTCGGCCTGCCCATGGCCGCCAGGATCGCCGGCGCCGGACACGTCGTTCAGGGCTTCGACCTCAGCGCCCAGCGGATGGCGTTGGCCGAGGGCGTCGGGATCTGCACCCATGCGGATCTCGCCTCCGCCGTCGAAGACTGCACGCTGGTGTTCGTCTCGATTCCCGATGACAAGGCGCTGATCGGCCTGATGCTCGATTCGGGCGACCTGATCGCGAAGATGGCGCCGGGTAGCGTGCTGATCGAAACCAGCACCGTCAGCATCGAGGCTTCCGCCAGGGTGGCCGCCGCCGCCGGCAGGAAGGGCATTGCCTATCTACGTTCGCCGGTCTCGGGCAATCCCGTCGCCGCCGAGTCGGGCACGCTCTCGGCAATGGTCTCGGGCCCGCGTGATGCACTGGAACAAGCCATCCCGGTGATGAAGAGTTTCACCAAGGCCCAGTACTGGCTGGGTGAGGACGAGCAGGCTCGCTTCGCCAAGCTGGCCATCAACCTGATGATTGCGGTTAGCGCCGGAATGATGGGCGAGGCCCTGGCCATGGCCCGCAAGGGCAACATCGGCTGGGACGCGATGCTCGAGTTGATGGCCGACAGCGCCGTGGGCTCGCCGATGGTCAAGTACAAGGCCCTGCCTCTGAAGGAGCGGGATTTCACCTCCACTTTCTCGGCGACGCAGATGGCCAAGGACCTCGACCTGATTCTCGGCTGTGCCCATGGGGCCGGCGTACCCGTGCCCCTGGCCGCGCAGATGCGCGAGGCCTATGCCTCGCTGATCGGCACGGGGTACGGCGAGGATGACTATATCGCCACGGTCCATCACACCGAACGTCTTTCTGGGCTCCCGGCCCTGCAGAGCGCTCCAAGGGGATGACAAGATGCGAAACCTGAATGCAGAGAACATTACCGATGCGGTGATCGCGCAATTCTCGAGCTGTGAGGATGAGCGGCTCAAGAGCGTGCTCAACAGTCTCGTGAGTCACCTGCACGCCTTTCTTCGCGACGTGGAAGCCTCGGAGCAGGAATGGACCGAGGCCATCGATTTCCTGACCCGGACCGGGCAGATGTGCGACGACAAGCGCCAGGAGTTCATCCTGCTGTCCGATACGCTGGGCGTGACGATGTTGGTGGATGCGATCAATCACCAGACGTCGAACCCCCAAGTCACCGAGAGTACCGTGCTGGGTCCCTTCTATGTCGCCGACCCACCCGAGGCTGGCCAGGGAGATGCCATCGACTGGGGGGTGGAGGGCGAGCCCTTCTTCGTCGAGGGCCGGGTTCATGATGAGCAGGGCAAACCGCTGGCCAATGTCGTCATGGATGTCTGGCAGTCGGACAGCGAGGGTTTCTACGATGTCCAGAAGGAACTCGATAGTGCCTCCCTGCGGGCCCGCTTCAAGACCGATGAGCAGGGCCGCTACGCCTTCTGGACGGTGACGCCTTCTCCCTACCCGATCCCCACCGACGGCCCCGTCGGCAAGATGCTGGAGCTCACCGGACGCCACCCCTACCGGCCTGCCCACGTGCATTTCATGTTGATGGCCGAGGGCTACGAGACCCTGGTCACCCAGATCTTTGCCGAGAATGACCCGTATCTGGATTCCGATGCCGTCTTCGGCGTCAAGGATTCGCTGGTCAGGGACTATGCCCTGAGGCCCCCCGGCACGGCGCCGGATCACCGCACCATGCAGACCCCGTATCGCTATTTGAAATACGACTTCGGCTTGAAGGCGAGTTGAGAGTCTCGACGCAAAAACCATTGTTCCACAAGAGGTCAATCAGATGACTGCCATCGATCAGAACGCTATCGAAACCCTGTTTACCAGCGCCCGGACGCACAATGTCTGGCAGGACAAGAGCGTCAGCGAAGAAAAGCTTCGGGAGCTCTATGAGCTGATGCACTTCGGCCCGACGTCCATGAACTGCCAGCCCCTTCGCGTGTTGTTCCTGAAGAGCCAGGCGGCCAAGGAGCGTTTGAAGCCGGCACTGATGCCCGCCAATCAGGAGAAGACCCTGAAGGCGCCGGTGGTGGCCGTTCTTGGCTATGACACCGAGTTCTACGAGCATCTGCCGCGCATGTTCTCTCACAACAAGGATGCCAAGTCGTTGTTCGAGGGCAAGACGGACTTCATCAACGCCACGGCGTTTCGCAACAGCTCCCTGCAGGGGGGGTATTTTATCCTGGCGGCACGCTCGGTAGGGCTGGACGCCGGTCCGATGTCGGGTTTCAACAACGCGGCCGTGGATGAAACATTCTGGCCGGATGGCAAGATCAAGAGCAACTTTCTGTGCAACCTCGGCTATGGCGACACCGAGGCGCTCTTCCCACGCCAGGAGCGTTTCGCCTTCGACGAGGTGTGCGAAGTTCTCTGAGCAGGTGCACTAGATGAGGCTTGTACCGCCGGACGGACCGAAGTGAAGGGTCTGCCGGGTCTTGCTCCTGTTGGGTCGTGATACTTCACGGCCCCTTTTTATGGATGTTATCGCGGGGCCGAAGATGGTTTACGACGGGCAGTTCATTGCATTGCTAATCGTTGCCGTACTGATCACCGGCATCTCTAAGTCTGGCTTTGCCGGGGGCGTGGGTGTCGTTGCCGTGCCGCTGCTCTCCTTGAAGACGAGCCCGACCGTGGCGGTGGCCCTCATGCTGCCCCTACTGATTTTCATGGATGCCTTCAGTCTCAAGGCCTGGTGGAGGCACCGGGTCGACCGGTTGCTTCGTCTGCTGTTCCCGGCGGCGGTACTGGGCGTGGTGGTCGGCTATTTGACCTACGGCGTGTTCAGTGAAGACGTTCTCAAGGTCCTGCTCGGGGTATTTTCGATTCTCTTCGGGCTATGGGGATTGCTGAAACCCTTCAAGGAAAATTTTGCCATGCCTGATTGGGCAGGGGCCGCCTGTGGAGGCCTCGCGGGATTCACCAGCTTCATCGCTCACGCAGGTGGGCCACCGCTCAATTTCTTTCTGCTGCATAAGGCTCTGAGCAAGGAGGCATTCCTGGGCACGGCCGTGGTGTTTCTGGCCGGCATCAATCTGGTGAAGCTGGTGCCCTACGGCATGCTCGGACTGATCAATGTCGAGAACCTGACGGTCGCGCTGTTGCTGATACCCGTGGCCTGGCTCGGGGTGCGCCTAGGCCTGGTGATCCAGAAACGCATCAACGGTGAGCTGTTCTTCAGGATCATTCTGATACTGCTGATTTTGCTGGGGATCCGCTTGATAATCGGTGGCATCCGTTGACCCCGGGGTGATCTTCGTGCGGTTGCCCCGTGGTGGTGCATGAAGCTATCGTAAATCTATCAAGTCGCTTCACTGCCGAGGCGGGTATGAACGATCAGCTGCACGAGTTGCACCCCGAGGGGCCCTTCGATGAACTTTCCGAAACCCCGATGCCGAAACTCTCCAGCACCGAGTTCGCTCGCTTTCTGGATTTCATCGAGAAATTCGAGGATGTGACCGAACAGTCTCTCTCCATGACGCAGGGCTATCGGGAACTGCGCATGATGATTCACGTCATGCGCAATCACCTGGTTGGCCGGCTCACCACCCCCACCTCACTGGCGGATGCCTCGGGGCTCTCCTATGGCACGGCCAAGCGGGGAATCGAGGGTATCATCAAGCGGGGGTTGATCCTTTCCCGCCCTCGTACGAAGTCGGGAAAGACGGTCTCCCTGCATCCGTCTCACGCCATGATCGAGGAGTGGGAACAGTATGCAAACCGGATCAAGTCCTTGTTGGGAGATACCTTCGGGCTGGACCCGAAATCCGACTCGACGAGCCGGATTCTCCTGAACGAACCCTACCAGTCGTCAGACGTGATATCGCCGCCCGCTGTCCTGTCGCAACGGCTCGATCTCAAGGGAGGGCTCCGGGTCCTGATGCACGCCGACCCCACCTTCATGGCGATGCATAACCTCAAGCGTCAGCTCGAAGCCATCTTCGGGGTAGATATCAAGAACAAGGCGAAGTCGATCGACAGCCTGCGCGAGGAGATTCTTGCCAACGCGCGTTTTGCTCAATCACATTATGACATTGTCACTTGTAACCTTCCCTGGTTCGGGGAGTTGGCGTCACAGGATATGCTGTTGCCCCTGGATGCCTTCATCGACCGAGAACAATACGACCTGTCAGACTTTCACTCTGAGGCCATCCAGAGTGCTCGTTATGCTGGAAAGCAGTACGGCATACCGGTACAGACCACGCCGGAGCTCTTGTGCTATCGCAAGGACATCCTGGAAAGCGCGGGTCTGACGCCCCCGACGACCACGGAGCAGCTGACCAGGGTAGCCAGGGCGCTCCACGATCCCGGCAAGGGGCTTTATGGCATCGCCTGGAATGCGGCCAGGGGGACGCCTCTGGGGCACACCTTTGCCTTCCTGATGGCGAAATTCGGTCAGCCGATCATCAATCTTCAGCGTATCGATGGAGGCTATGCGTTCGAGGATGTGAAGGGGGATCAGCTTCGTCCCATGTTCCTGACGGACGCCGCCTTTCGTGCCTGTGAATATATGCTGGATATCTTGAAGTATTCGCCTCCCAATATCCTGCAGATGTCCTGGTACGAGCGCGCCAGATCCTACGCGGCGGGCGAGGTCAGCATGGCCTATTGCTATACCTCGCTCGCGCCACTGTTCGAACTCAACAAGAAGTCACCGGCCTGGCAGCATACCGGCTATCTTCCCCATACCGTCGGCAACCATGGTCGACCCTTCGTTCCCATCGGCGGCTATGCCCTGGCAATTCCCGCGAACCTTTCGGAAGAGCGAGTGGAAGCCGCCTGGGCGGCCTTGCGCCACCTGACGTGCCGGAGCATGTCCAAGCTCTATATCCTGAACGGCAGTCTGGTAACGTCACGGTTCAGTGTCAGCCGCGACCCTGAGGTGTCATCGTTGTCCCCGCTCATCGGCGTGGCGGACAGAATGGCCAGGGA